>CANRXB010000093.1 GCA_947643715.1 uncultured bacterium | reverse complement strand
ACCCCCGGCTGGCTGCCGAGGGTTCCAACCAAATTATATTGTAATAGGAGGATAAGACCTCCATGTTCCTGGGCTACTCCGAACTGCTGAACGCCTTGGACACCGGCTCCACCACCAAGCTCACCATCAACAATAAGCGGCTGAACCGCCAGGACTTCGAGCAGAAGATCCTCCTGCCCCGGCAGGACGATTACCTGGACGGCTACCGGGCCGAGTACAACGCCATGCTGATGGACAAAGTCACCGACAGTTCCAACAGCGTGGTACAGGAGCGGTATATCACCCTCTCCGTCCATCGCAAGAGCATCGAGGAGGCCCGGACCTTCTTCGACCGGGTGACGGCGGATGTGACCACCCGTCTGAGCCACCTGGACGCCCACAGTGAGGAGCTGGACGCGGTGGAGCGTCTCCGGGTGCTGCACGACTTCTACCGCACCGGCGAGGAGACAGAGTACCATCTGGATCTCTGGGATCTCATGCGGAAGGGCCACAGCTTCAAGGATACCATCTGCCCGGACAGCCTGGAGTTCAAGAAGGACTATTTCGTCATGGGCGACAAGTTTGGCCGGGTGCTGTTTCTGAAGGAGTACGCCAGCTATATCAAGGACAGCATGATCTCCGAGCTGACCGCTCTGAACCGCACCATGATGCTGTCCATTGATGTGATCCCTGTCCCCACAGACGAGGCCGTCCGGGAGATGCAGAGCCGCCTGCTCGGTGTCGAGACGAACGTGACCAACTGGCAGCGCCGGCAGAACAGCAACAACAACTTCTCTGCCGTGGTGCCGTATGATCTGGAGCAGCAGAGAAAAGAAACCCGTGAGATGCTGGACGATCTCACCACCCGTGACCAGCGGATGATGTTCGCCGTGGTCACGCTGGTGCATCTGGCGGACTCCAAAGAGGAGCTGGACAGCGACACGGACGCCCTCCAGTCCGCCGCCCGGAAGCACCTGTGCCAGCTCTCCACCCTGAACTGGCAGCAGGCGGACGGGCTGGTGACGGCTCTTCCCCTGGGCCTGCGGCGGATCGACGCCCTGCGCACCCTGACCACTGAGGCGCTGGCCGTCCTCATGCCCTTCAAGGCCCAGGAGGTGCGGGATCAGGGCGGCGTGTACTACGGGCAGAACGTGATCTCCAAGAACCTCATCATCGCCAATCGGAAGGAACTGCTGAACGGCAACGGTTTTGTGCTGGGCGTGTCCGGTTCCGGCAAGTCCTTCACCGCCAAGCGGGAGATGGTCAATCTGGCCCTCTCTACAGAGGATGACATCATTGTCATAGATCCCGAGTCGGAGTACCGGCCCCTCATCGAAGGGCTGGGCGGCGAGGTGGTGAATATCTCCGCCACCTCCCCCAACCACATCAACGCCATGGATATGGAGCAGGGCTATGGGGACGGAGAGAACCCGGTGGTGCTGAAGTCCGAGTTCCTGCTGTCCCTATGTGAGCAGCTCATGGGGGACCGGCTGCTGTCCGCCAAAGAGAAATCCATCATCGACCGCTGCACCGCCAATGTCTACCACAGCTACATCAAGGGCGGCTACCAAGGCAAGGCCCCCACGCTCCAGGACTTCCACGCCGAGCTGCTCCGCCAGTCCGAGCCGGAGGCGCGGGATGTGGCCCTGGCAATCGAGCTGTTCACCGAGGGCAGCCTCAACACCTTCGCCAAGCCCACCAACGTGGACACGGATGCCCGTATCCTGTGCTACGACATCCGGGATCTGGGCAAGCAGCTTCTTCCCGTTGGTATGCTGGTGGTGCTGGACAGCGTGTTCAACCGGGTGATTCGTAACCGGGCGTTGGGACGGAACACTTGGGTCTATATCGATGAAATCTACCTTCTTTTCCAGCACGAATACAGCGCAAATTTCCTGTTTACCCTCTGGAAACGTGTCAGAAAGTACGGGGCCTGCTGTACTGGCCTCACCCAGAACGTGGACGATCTGCTCCAGTCCCACACCGCCCGGACCATGCTGGCCAACAGCGAGTTCCTGGTCATGCTGAACCAGGCGGCCACAGACCGGGCGGAGCTGGCGCGGCTGCTGAACATCTCGGACAACCAGCTCTCCTACATCACCAACGTGGACTTCGGCAGGGGCCTTATCAAGTGCGGCAGCGCCATCGTGCCGTTTATGGACAATTTCCCCAAGAACCGGCTCTACCGCTTGATGACCACCAAGCTGAGTGAGACCAACGTCGCCTGAATTTCCGGTTTTATTTTCTGTTATTCGTATGCCAGGGACACCAAATCATGTGGTCGTCCACCATCCCGACAGCCTGCATAAATGAATAGACGATGGTGGACCCCACAAATTTGAAGCCCCGCTTTTTCAGATCCTTGCTGATTTGGTCGGAGAGCGGAGTGGACACGGGCAGCTCCGCCATGCTGTGCGGGGTGTTGATGATAGGTGTGTGATCGACATAGGCCCAGATGAATCGGTCAAAGCTGCCGTATTCCTTTTGAATTTCAAGGAATGCTTTTGCGTTGCCAATAGCGGCGTTGATCTTGCCCCGGTGCCGGATGATCCCAGCGTCCGCCATAAGGGCTT
>CANRXB010000092.1 GCA_947643715.1 uncultured bacterium | reverse complement strand
CAGATGAGCTACACTCGCATATGGTGCCCAGGGCCGGAGTCGAACCAGCGACACGCGGATTTTCAGTCCGCTGCTCTACCAACTGAGCTACCTGGGCATAAAGTGTGGCGACGCGGATGGGACTTGAACCCACGACCTCCGGCGTGACAGGCCGGCGTTCTAACCAACTGAACTACCGCGCCACATTTATACGAAAAACGACATCTTGGTGGGAACAACAGGGCTCGAACCTGTGACCCCTTGCTTGTAAGGCAAGTGCTCTCCCAGCTGAGCTATGCTCCCTTGCTGTCCCGTGTTCTTGTCAGGCGACGAAAGTCATTATAGCAAAAGAAACCAACGATGTCAAGATGTAAATCAAAAAAATCCCCAGTCGATTTTGATCGGGCCGACGGACCTCGCAGGGCGCAGGACATCCCGCCGTCTTGGGAGATATCGCCAGGGCCTGTGCAGCGCAGGCCCTGGCGGTCATCCCTCCAGCAAAGCCAGCAATCCCTCGCCAGTGAGGTCCATGGCCTCAAGGTCGTAACGGTTCATGGCCCGCAGGGTCTGGGGGAGGCCCTTGACCAAGATATTGTCACCGGGTAGGGTAGTGACTGTGGCGAAGATGCCCTCTTGAGCCAATATCATCTCGCTGAGAGGGGAGCATTGCCCATAGGGATAAGCGAGTATATCCACTTTGTGCCCCAGGATGGGGCCCATCAGCCGATCGAACCTGGCACAGTCTTCTTTCAGGAACCGCACATAGTCCGCTTCGCTCTCGTCCTCCCGTTGGAGGACGCCATGCCGGATGGGATCCGGGTCCCTGCCGTTCACCTCGTGGATGTCATAGCCGTGACTGCCGATGGTGATGAGGCCGCCGGCCTCCATATCCTTCGCCTGCTCCCCTGTGAAATGAGGGGTCATGGCCTCGCCGGTATCCTTATAGGTATCTTTGCCGACGGAACAGCCGATGACATAGATGGTGGCCTTCATTCGATGCTTTTCCAGGATCGGCAGCCCGACCTCCAGATTGCTCGTATACCCGTCGTCGAAGGTGATCACCACCGGCTTATCAGGCAGGTCGGCCCCTTGCTCCACATAGGCCCGCAGATCGGCCATCGTGACGGCGGTATAGCCCGCCTGCGCCAAAGCGCCGAGCTGTTCGTCCAGCGTGTCCCCGGAAAGGGTGCTCTCCGACAGGTGGTGATACATGAGGATGGGCACCTTGACAGTGTACGAAGCCAGGTCCGCACCTTCCACCTCCCACAGCTTGGACGGTGTGCCGCCCAACTCCGTATAGGTCCCGAAATCATCGGGGCAGTATACGGTGTCGTCCCCAAAGATACGGGCCAGCATCATCTTGCCCACATGGGTACGGAAGCAGGTCGGATCGTAAAAGTACCGCGGGTCCCGGCTCAGAGCGCTGGAGGTGAAATCCCAGTAGGGGGTCACCTGCGCCAAAGCGTTGAAGAACTCCTCCACTTCGTCCTGGGAGAAGCGGGTGAGATGGTCGTGATAGGAGGGGGCAGCGATCACCGTCAGTTCCACCCCTGCTTGCTGACACAGTTCTCGGATGGTGGCCACGCTGTCCACACATCCCTGACGGCCCGCCAAGGTGAAGGGACCGGACTGGCTGGAGAACTCCGGGTGCGCTGCCATGTAGCCCTCTAAAGTGACGGTCCCGATGGCTTCCACATCTTTCGCGGAGTAGTCTATAGCGCCGGTGTCCGCGTCGAAAACATCGAAGGAATCAGGCACCAGCCCATCCATATACATCCGCTTGAGCTTGCTCAGGCCGTAGCGAGGGCTTGCGAACAGATACCGGAGGTAATGGCCCAAGGCGGAGCTCCCGTCCAATTCCCAGGGCATGGCGGTGGTCAGGGAGCGTTCCTGCGCACCATAGATCAGTGCGTCGTCCACAGTCACATTGAGCACGAGGTTCTTCACCTCATGATGCGTGAGCAGCCAACGCACGAACCGCTCGATGTCCAGCATATCTTGACTGTTCAAGGTAAGATTGTAGAACCGGGCGCCGAAGTATTCGTCCAAAGCCTGTGTGGACCAAGCGCCGGTGGATGGACCGCCAATGATATAAGAATCGAACTCTCCCTGGTGCTGCTCCAGGTAGGAGAATTTTGCCGTTTGGGGATTCCTGGTCTCGTTATAAGCCCACCAGCCCAGCAGATGGTCGCCGAATACGCCGAACGGATCTGTGACGACGTTGAACAGCGCCCAGCCTCCCGCGAACAAGACCGCCAGTGTGACCAGCACCACAGCGGCCCGCTTCAGGCGGTCGGACCCCGGCCGTTTTTTTCCTTCGTGATCGGTCCCCATGACGCTGCCCCCTCGTTCAGTATGACTATCGATCCATTTGCCAAGATCGGGGTCGTTCTGGCGTGACATTTTATCATGTCCGATTTTTTCTGTCAATATCGCGGGGCCCAAAGGGAGCGTCCGACTGCGCAGTCAAAAGGGATTTGACAAGAGACATATGGAAAGAAGGACCAACACCAAGCGGCATCTTGCCGTGGATCGGTCGCCGAAGCGGTGATGACCGTGCCCGATCGGCCAATCGCCGGGGAACTCGAGCATTCAAATGCTATCGGCCAAGATGTGTCCCTCCGCCTCGAACACCGGCGAAGTTTCACCATCTACTATGTGATGGAGGTGATCCATTTTCCTGCTGCATCCATGTTCCTTACATCTTTTCTGCCGCCGCCCCTGGGACGACGTGATCGATCCAAGAAAAATTTTGTAGATCAGGGTGATTTCCTCTTGCACTCAAGGGAGAAACGTTGTATAATAAAGGCCGTTAGATTCAGATATGCCGGTGTGATGGAATTGGTAGACGTAGCGGATTCAAAATCCGCCGCTGGCGACAGCGTGTGGGTTCGAGTCCCACCACCGGCACCATGTAGGGACGGAGATTTTGATACAAGAAGTATCGAGATTTCCGTCCCTA
>CANRXB010000091.1 GCA_947643715.1 uncultured bacterium | reverse complement strand
GCCCTTGAGCCGGGTGAGCTCCATTCGGGTGGGGTTTACCACGGTGTTTGCCATGCTTCCCCCTCCTTACTGTTCGTCTTTCTTAGGCAGATACTTTTCGATATATTCCTGCTTGATACGCTTCAGCTCCGCTGTGGGCAGGATGGACAGCAGCTCCCAGCCCAGCGCCAGCGTCTCCTCGATGGACCGGTTCTCCTCATACCCCTGGTTGACGTAGCGCCGCTCGAACTCGTCGGCGAACTTGGCGTAGAGCAGGTCGGTGGGGGTGAGGGCCGCCTCGCCCAGGATGGACATCAGCTCCTTGTTGTCCTTGCCGGTGGAGTAGGCCGCGAAGAGCTGGTTCATGGTGTTGGCGTGGTCCTCGCGGGTTTTGCCCACGCCGATGCCCTTGTCCTTCAGACGGGACAGGGAGGGCAGCACGTCCACAGGGGGATTGATGCCCTGGCGGTACAGCGACCGGGACAGGATAATCTGGCCCTCGGTGATATACCCCGTCAGGTCGGGGATGGGGTGGGTCTTGTCGTCCTCGGGCATGGTCAGGATGGGGATCATGGTGATGGACCCCGCCTTGCCCAGCTGGCGGCCGGCGCGCTCGTAGATGGTGGCCAGGTTGGTGTACAGGTAGCCAGGGAAGCCGCGGCGGCCCGGCACCTCTTTCTTGGCGGCGGACACCTCGCGCAGGGCTTCAGCGTAGTTGGTGATGTCGGTGAGGATGACCAGCACGTGCATATCCTTCTCAAAGGCCAGATACTCGGCGGCGGTCAGCGCCATGCGCGGGGTGGCAATACGCTCCACTGCGGGGTCGTCGGCCAGGTTGGTGAACAGCACCGTGCGGTCAATGGCCCCCGTGCGCTTGAACTCCTGCACGAAGAACTCGGACTCCTCGAAGGTGATGCCGATGGCGGCGAACACTACGGCAAAGTTGGCGCTCTCGTCCCCCAGCACCTTGGCCTGGCGGGCGATCTGTGCGGCCAGGTTGGCGTGGGGCAGGCCGGAGCCGGAGAAGATGGGCAGCTTCTGGCCGCGCACCAGGGTGTTCAGGCCGTCGATGGTGGAGATACCCGTCTGGATGAACTCGTTGGGGTAGTCCCGGGCGGCGGGGTTCATGGGCAGGCCGTTGATGTCCCGGTACTCCTCGGCCAGGATGGCGGGGCCGCCGTCGATGGGCGCGCCCATGCCGTTGAATACCCGGCCCAGCATGTCGCCGGACACGCCCAGCTGGAGGGGATGGCCCAGGAAGCGGACCTTGGCGTCGGCCATGTTGATGCCGGCGGCGGACTCAAAGAGCTGGACCACGGCGGTGTCGCCGTTGACCTCCAGCACCTGGCCCCGGCGGATGGAGCCGTCAGGCAGCTCCACCTCGGCCAGCTCGTCGTAGGTGACGTGCTCCACCATTTTGACCATCATCAGCGGGGACGCGATCTCCTGGATGGTTTTATACTCTCGGATCACAGCTCCTCACCTGCCTTTCTGACGACCTCGTCGATCTCGCGCTCCATGGAGGCGGAGATATCGGCGTACACCTGGGCGTACTCGTCGGCGGGAACGCTCTTGGCGCGGCCGATGCGCTCACGGGCGGGAATCTCAAACAGCTTGGCGGTGGGCGCGCCCTTGGTGATGGCGGCGCGGCACAGCTTGTCGTAGTCCAGGATCATGGCCAGCAGCTTCTCCTGCCGGTCGTAGGTGGAGAAGGAGTCGATGTCCACGAAGGAGTTTTGCTGGAGGAAGTCCTCGCGGATCATACGGGCGGTCTCCAGGGTGAGCTGGTCGGCGGGGGACAGAGAGTCCTTGCCCACCAGCTGCACGATCTCGTTCAGGCTGGACTCCTGCTGGAGGACGCCCATGGCCTGCTCCCGGTTCTGGAGGAACTCCTTGCCCAGGTTCTCGTCGAACCAGGGCTTCAGGGAGTCCAGGTACAGGGAGTGGGAGGTGAGCCAGTTGATGGCCGGGAAGTGGCGTTTGTAGGCCAGGGACGCGTCCAGCGCCCAGAACACCTTGACGATACGCATGGTGCCTTGGCTCACGGGCTCGGCCAAATCGCCGCCCGGGGGGGACACGGCGCCCACGGCGGTCAGGCTGCCCCGGCGGTCCTCCTCGGACCCCAGGCAGGACACGCTGCCGGCCCGCTCGTAGAACTGGGCCAGGCGGGAGGCCAGGTAGGCGGGGTAGCCCTCCTCGCCGGGCATTTCCTCCAGACGGCCGGACATCTCGCGCAGGGCCTCGGCCCAACGGGAGGTGGAGTCGGCGATGACGGCCACGTCGTAGCCCATGTCCCGGAAGTACTCGGCGATGGTGATGCCGGTGTAGATGGACGCCTCACGGGCGGCCACCGGCATGTCGGAGGTGTTGGCAATCAAAACGGTGCGCTTCATCAGCGTCTCACCGGTGCGGGGGTCCACCAGCTCGGGGAACTCCCGCAGCACGTCGGTCATCTCGTTGCCGCGCTCGCCGCAGCCGATGTAGACCACGATATCCACGTCGGACCACTTGGCCAGGGCGTGCTGCATCACCGTCTTGCCGGAGCCGAAGGGGCCGGGGATGGCGGCGGTGCCGCCCTTGGCTACGGGGAAGAAGGTGTCCACAATCCGCTGCCCGGAGGACAAGGGCTTGATGGGGGGATATTTGTGCTTGTAGGGGCGGCCCACGCGGACGGGCCAGCGCTGGCTCATGGACAGCTCCACGTCGGTGCCGTCCTCCTTCGTCAGCACCGCCACCGTCTGGTGGACGTTATACCCCCCGGCAGGAGCTACGCTCTTCAGCGTGCCCTTCAGGTTGGGGGGCACCATGATCTTGTGGAGCACCACCGGGGTCTCGGGGACGGTGCCGATGATGTCGCCGCCCACCACCTTGTCCCCCGCCTTGGCCACGGGGGTGAAGTCCCACAGCTTATCCGGGTCGATGGGGGGCACCTCCACGCCGCGGGGCAGGTTATTGCCGTGGACCTTCTCCATGATCTTCTCCAGCGGGCGCTGGATGCCGTCATAGATGTTCTCGATCATGCCGGGGCCAAGCTCCACGCTCA
>CANRXB010000090.1 GCA_947643715.1 uncultured bacterium | reverse complement strand
GGGAACTGTACGCCGCCCTCTCCCCGGAGGAATACGCCGCCGCCAGAGCGTCCACCCTCAACGCCCACTACACCAGCCCCACCGTCATCAAGGCCATCTATGAGGCTGTGGGCAATATGGGCTTTACCACCGGCAACATCCTGGAACCCTCGATGGGCGTGGGCAATTTCTTCGGCCTGCTCCCGGACAGCATGGCGGGCAGCCGCCTCTACGGTGTGGAGCTGGACTCCATCACCGGGCGCATCGCCCAGAAGCTGTACCCGGAGGCGGACATCAAGGTGGCCGGTTTCCAGACCACCGACAGGCGGGACTTCTTCGACCTCTGTGTCGGGAACGTCCCCTTCGGCGACTACAAGGTGAACGACAAGCCCTACAACAGGCTGGGCTTCTCCATCCACAACTATTTCTTTGCCAAGGCCATCGACCAGGTGCGTCCGGGCGGCGTGGTGGCCCTTGTCACCAGCCGCTACACGATGGACGCCAAAAGCCCCGACGCCCGGAAGTATATCGCGCAGCGGGCGGAGCTGCTGGGGGCCATCCGTCTGCCCAACAACGCTTTCAAGGCCAACGCCGGGACGGAGGTGGTATCGGACATCCTGTTCCTGCAAAAGCGGGACCGCCCCATCGACATCGAGCCGGACTGGGTACACCTGGGGCAGACCCCGGAGGGCCTCACCCTCAACAGCTACTTTGTGGACCACCCGGAAATGGTGCTGGGCGAACTGACGACTGAAAGCACCCAGTACGGGCGGGAGGAAAGTACCGTTGCCCCCACCCCCGGCGCCGACCTTGCGGAACAGCTCCGGGAGGCCGTCTCCCATATCCAAGGCACTTATCAGGCGGCGGAGGTGGAGGCGGACATCGCGGACGAGGCGGCGGAGCGGGGCGCCATCCCCGCCGACCCGGATGTGAAGAACTTCTCCTATGCCCTGGTGGACGGGGAGGTCTACTTCCGGGAGAACAGCGTCATGAAGCCCGTGGAGCTGAGCGACACGGCAAAGGGGCGCGTGGCCGGGATGATCGGCCTGCGGCAGATCGTGAACGACCTGATCCAGTACCAGCTTGAGGACTACCCGGATGAGGACATCCAGGCGAAGCAGGCGGAGCTGAACGCCGCCTATGACGCCTTTTACGCAAAGTTCGGGACCATCAACTCCAGCGCCAACGCAAGGGTGTTTGACGAGGACTCCTCCTACTATCTGCTCTGCTCGTTGGAGAACATTGACGAGGACGGGCGGCTGGAGAGCAAGGCGGATATGTTCACCAAGAGGACCATCCGCCCGGAACGCCATATCACCAGCGTGGACACGCCCAGCGAGGCGCTGGCGGTCTCCATCGGGGAGCGGGGCAGGGTCGATCTGCGGCTCATGTCCGAGCTGCTGGGGACGCCCGGAGAGTACGGGCGCATCACCGAGGAACTGCAAGGCGTGATCTTCCGTGACCCCCGTGAGGCTGTGGCGGACGACCCCCTCCGGGGCTGGCACACCGCTGACGACTACCTCTCCGGCAATGTCCGGGACAAGCTGATGGTGGCGAGGATGGCGGCGGCCACCGACCCCGCCTACGCCGTCAATGTGGCGGCGCTGGAACAGGCGCAGCCCAAAGACCTGGACGCCTCTGAGATCGATGTGCGCCTGGGCGCGACCTGGATCGACAAGGACTATATCCAGCAGTTCATGGAGGAGACCTTTGACACCCCGTGGCGGCTTCGGAGCGCGATCCAGGTGAACTACTCCCCCTCCACCGCCGAGTGGCAGGTCACGGGCAAGAACGCCACAGGGCGGCACGATGTCATGGCGTATATGACCTACGGCACAGACCGGGCCAGCGCCTACCGCATTTTGGAGGACACCCTGAACCTCCGGGACATCCGCATCTATGACACCAATGAGGATGTGGACGGGAAACAGAAGCGTGTGCTGAACAAGAAGGAGACCACCCTCGCCCAGCAGAAGCAGCAGGCCATCAAGGACGCTTTCCGGGACTGGGTGTGGCGTGACCCCAGGCGGCGGGAGGATTTAGTCAGGACCTACAACGAGCTGTTCAACTCCACCCGCCCCCGTGAGTATGACGGGAGCCACATCGTCCTGGGCGGCATGAACCCGGACATCACCCTGCGGGAACACCAGCGGGGGGCCATCGCCCATGTGCTTTACGGCGGGAACACCCTGCTGGCGCACGAAGTGGGCGCGGGCAAGACCTTTGAGATGGCGGCATCCGCTATGGAGGCGAAGCGGCTGGGGCTGTGCCAGAAGTCCCTCTTTGTCGTGCCGAACCACCTGACCCTCCAGTGGGCCAGCGAGTTCCTGCGGCTCTACCCCAGCGCGAAGATACTGGTGGCCTCCAAGAAGGATTTTGAGACGGCCAACCGCAAGAAATTCTGTGCGAGGATAGCGACCGGCGACTATGACGCCGTTATCATCGGCCACTCGCAGTTCGAGAAGATACCCATATCCGCCGAGCGGCAGGAGCGCATCTTGCAGGAGCAGATCGACGAGATCACCGACGCCATAGCGGAGATGAAGGCCATGCGGGGCGAGAGCTTCACCATCAAGCAGTTGGAAAAGACCCGCAGATCGCTGGAGGCCCGGATGGAGAAGCTGCAAGCCACAGAGCGCAAGGACGATGTGATAACCTTTGAGCAGTTGGGCGTGGACCGGCTGTTTGTGGATGAGGCCCATTCGTTCAAAAATTTGTTCCTCTACACGAAAATGCGGAATGTGGCGGGGCTTTCCACCTCCGAGGCGCAGAAGTCCTCGGATATGTTCATGAAGTGCCAGTATATGGATGAACTGACTGGCGGGAAGGGTACGGTCTTTGCCACGGGGACACCGGTGTCGAACAGTATGACAGAGCTTTACACCATGATGCGCTACCTGCAGCATGGTACGCTCCGGCAGAAGGGGCTGACCCATTTCGACCAGTGGGCCTCCACCTTCGGCGAGACCACCACGGCCATAGAGCTGGCCCCGGAGGGGACGGGCTACCGGGCGCGGACGAGGTTTGCCAAGTTCTTCAACCTCCCGGAGCTGATGAGTATGTTCAAGGAGGT
>CANRXB010000089.1 GCA_947643715.1 uncultured bacterium | reverse complement strand
CGCCATAGTCTTGACGGCCCGGACAGCCGCCGCTCTCCACCACTTCTTCGTCTTTCCATCCATGTGTACCACTCCTTTCTTCATGCCGGGTCCTCTTCGTCATGGGCCGCCCGGTTCAGGTGCTTCTCCAGCTTGTCCAGTGCGGCCGTGACCGGCCCGTTGCAGCCCTGCTCCTTCAGTCCTTTCAGACAGGCCAACACCCCGTAACAGATCAGCGTCTGTTCCCGCCGGATGGCCTTGAGCTCCTCATCCTGTTTGCGGTTGCGTTCCACGAACTTGAACCACCAGAACACCACGCCCCCGATGGCTCCCAGCGCTCCCAGCAGGGAGGCGGCCTTGACGATGGTGTCCGCATCGATGTACATCTTCGATCCATCCCTTCATAAAAGCGTATACCTCGGCCTCTCCCCGCCGCACAGCCAGTGGTCCAGCCAGTCGAAGGCCACGATGACCGGCCCGGCCAGCAGGCACCACAGGGCCGTGTACAGCGGGCAGATCTGCCCCAGGACGCTGCCCCACTGCCCGGAGTAGTCCCAGATATCCAGCCCCAGCCAGACGTTGAGCACCAGCCCTGCCGCCAGCTCCCCGGCAGTGATGGCCAGTCCGCCCAGGACGGCTTGCATAGTCAGGGACAACTCCCAAGGCATGTGCTCGTTTGCCAGGTCCAGGGGGATGCACAGCAGCGCGGCCAGCGCCATCATGGTCCAGTGGGTCTGGCCCCGCCACAAGATCTCCAGCAGGCCGTACAGTACACCGCCGCACAGCCAGCGGACGAGGTGTCCTCGCCATTCACACAGCATCGCTGCCGCCTCCCGCCGTGGCCAGCACCCCGGCCATATGCTCCGCCAGATCGCCGGGCAGCGACCCGCCGTAGGTCACGGCCCGCACCTCTTCCACGGTCCCGCAGCGGCGCACCCATGCCGCCAGATGGTTGTAATAGGTGGTGTGGTACAGCTTGTGGGCGGTCGCCGCCTGGGCCATGGCCTGGATGTCCGCGGCGGGATACAGAGCGCACAGCTCCCCGTCCAGATGGTAGGGGTACGCCGCCGCGCCGCCCTCCACGCCGGCCAGAGCGGCGGTGAGGTTGATCTGGTCCTCCGGCGTGAGGGAGATGTGCCCGACAGCGCCGTCCGCCAGGGACACGTCGCACCCGGCCACCACAGCGGCGTTACAGGCGGCGGACAGCTCCGCCAGCTTGGCCTCCTTCGCCGCCTCCAGCGGGTCGGGGAGCATCTCCGTCAGGTCCGCCTGGATCTCCTCCGCCGTCCGGAGGACCGCCGCCTCTCCGTCCCAGCGGTACAGCGGGACGCCGTCCTCCGTGTACAAGGCCGGGTTCTCCTCCCCGCCGGGGAACAGCCGGAACTGGTAGCCGCCCTGCTCCTCGATGCAGATGGCGTCCGTGGCGTCCCGGTCCGGGAACGGTCCGTCGCTCCAACCGTCCGTGATGCGCCCCCGGGCGTCGGTGATGATGTAGTGCTCATTGTACAACTGCTCCATCTCGATCTCGGGCTCAGGTCTCTCGATGTCGATCGACTCCATGTCGAGATCCATCTCCAGTTCGTCCATGATAGTCCCCCCTTATAGATTCGCGTCCAGCAGGCAGTCCAAAAGGCCGACGATGCCCGCCGTTTTTTGCGGCAGCGCAGGATCGCAAGCGAACCGAAGCCCGAAATGGGCCCGGTCTCCTCCGCCCGTCGTATTGCGGAAGCCGAACCCATTCGCCGCATAAGCTTGTCCCCCCAGATACACGCTGGCGATCTCGCTCACTGTGACCGATGGGACCGCACGCATGGATACCGGCAGCGGGACGATGATGTCCAGGAACTCCCCCGATTCGTTCGTCCCGATGGCGAACGTGCCCCGGATCTTTTGCTGATACCTCTGGCACTTGGCCAACTCCAGCGCCTTGTCAGGGGGCGGGTCGTTGAGCGCCCAGGCGTCTCCCTCCTTGTGGGCCAGCGTCTGGACCGTTCCCAGCTCCAGCTTGGCGGCGTACAGTTTGATCGTCCCGATCCCGTTCGGCTCCACGTAAGCGCCCAACGATCCCTCCACGCCGTCCGGGACCTTGACCGTGACCGATGCCAGGCTGATGCCCGCCGGCGTGCCCAACATCTGCGTTTTGAGATAGGTCCAGGATGTTTTCCCATGAAATATGCCTATCTTGAGATCTGCGCCGCTCTCATGCTCGAAGAGGATGCTGAACGTGACCATCCTTCCACGGCAGCGGTCCGCACCATGCTCCACCTCTTGCCTGAACTGGTGGGTCGCGGCAGACGACGTCAGCCGTATGCATCCCTCCTCCACCGAGACCGTCGTATCGACGCCGGAGGTATACCAGCGGTCAATGCCATAGCATTTGTATGGGCCAGAATAGCTCTCCTGCCCCCTCTGGTTGACGATCATGTCCTTGTCCATCCAATAGGAGTTGTCCAGCAAGTTCTGGTTGCTGTGCCGGCTCCCCACCCACTCCCCGGCGATCGGGCTGTACTGGCTGCACAGGGCGTATTGCAGCGCGTAGTCGGGCGGGTCGTTCAGGACCCAGGCGTCCCCTTCCTTATGGGCCAGGGTCTGCCGCTCCCCCAACTCCAGCTTGGCCGCGACGAGGGATACGGACGCATCTGTACGTATCTGCACCACGATGGACCTTCCAGCCGGGATCTCCGCCGTCACATGATAGACTCCAGGACCGTCCATGTCGCACCGCCCATAAGTCTCCCACTGCGTATCGCGCAGGAACAAAGCCCCTGTCCCCTCCGCCGCCATAACAGAGAACGTCACGGTCTGGACGGACGGGAAAACGACGCCCGTGGACTCCATGAGCGAGCAGTTCGCAGCCGCTCCCGATGTGTTCGCGAAATCCACCGTCCCCTCCCTCACAGTGACCGTCCCGTTAGCGTCCATCGTTTTCCACCTATCGATGGTATACCCGGACTCCGTATATCGCGTCCTTCCATTCCGATTCACCGGCTTACGGAAGTCCCAGTTGATCAGGATGTTCCGGGAGTTCCGGCCCAGCTCCGCCTTGCTGCTCAGCGCCCGCTCCACGGCCGTCCCCGGCCTCATCAGCTCCCGGTCGAAGAACTGCGCCGCCTGGGCGAAGCTCAGCCGCCCCGTCCCCGCCGCCTGCGTGTCCGCCAGGATGCTGTCCGTCCCCTGCACCCCGTCCAGCCGCTGGATCTCATTCGTCTTGATCACTTCATCCATT
>CANRXB010000088.1 GCA_947643715.1 uncultured bacterium | reverse complement strand
GACGGAGCAGCCCATGCAGTCCATGGGGCTCACGGCCAGGGAGTACTTGTACACGTCCTTGCCCTTGCCGGCCTTGATGTCCACGATCTGAGCGCAGTCGGGGGCGTTCTTGGCCTCCTCCTCGGTGAGCGCGAAGGGACGGATGGTGGCATGGGGGCAGACATAGGAGCACATGTTGCACTGCACGCAGGTATCGGGGTTCCACGCGGGCACGGACACAGCCACGCCACGCTTCTCATAGGCGGAAGCGCCCTGCTGGAAGGTGCCGTCCACGTAGGGGGAGAAGGCGGAAACGGGCAGGCTGTCGCCGTCCATACGGTTGATGGGCTCCAGGACCTTCTTGACCATGCTGACCAGCTCGGGACGGCCCTCCAGCTCGCCGGTCTCGGCGCGGTCCTCGGCGGTGGCCCAGGAGGCGGGGACCTCGAACTTGTGGAAAGCGGTGGCGCCGATGTCGATGGCCTTGTGGTTCATGTCCACCACGTCCTGGCCCTTCTTCAGGTAGGAGTGGGTGGCGGCGTCCTTCATATAGCCGATGGCCTCTTCCTCGGGCATGACCTTGGCCAGCTTGAAGAAGGCGGACTGGAGGATGGTGTTGGTGCGCTTGCCCATGCCGATCTCGATGGCCAGATCGATGGCGTTGATGATATAGACCTGGATATCATGCTCGGCGATATAGCGCTTGGCCACGGCGGGCATATGCTTATCCACGTCCTCGTCGGACCACTGGCAGTTGATGAGGAAGGTGCCGCCGTCCTTCACGTCCCGGACCATGGGGAAGCCCTTGACGATATAGGCGGGCACATGGCAGGCCACGAAGTCGGCCTTGTTGATATAGTAGGGGGCGCGGATGGGCTGGTCGCCGAAGCGCAGGTGGCTGACGGTGACGCCGCCGGTCTTCTTGGAGTCGTACTGGAAGTACGCCTGGACGTACTTGTCGGTGTGGTCGCCGATGATCTTGATGGAGTTCTTGTTGGCGCCCACGGTGCCGTCGCCGCCCAGGCCCCAGAACTTCACCTCGATGGTGCCCTCGGCCGCAGTGTTGGGGGAGGGCTTCTCCTCCAGGGACATATCGGTCACGTCGTCCACGATGCCGATGGTGAACTGGCGCTTGGGCTCAGCCTTCGTCAGCTCCTCGTACACGGCGAACACGCTGGCGGGAGGCGTGTCCTTGGAGCCCAGGCCGTAACGGCCGCCGATGACGGAGATGTCGGTGCGCCCGGCGTTGGCCAGAGCGGTGACCACGTCCAGGTACAGAGGCTCGCCCTGAGCGCCGGGCTCCTTGGTGCGGTCCAGCACGGCGATCTGCTTGCAGGTGGCGGGGATAGCGGCCAGCAGCTTGTCTGCCCTCCAGGGGCGGTACAGGCGCACTTTGATGAGGCCGACCTTCTCGCCGTGGGCGTTGAGGTAGTCGATGACCTCCTCGGCCACGTCGCAGATGGAGCCCATGGCGACGATCACCCGGTCGGCGTCGGGCGCGCCGTAGTAGTTGAAGAGCTGGTAATCGGTGCCCAGCTTGGCGTTGACCTTGCCCATGTAAGTCTCGACGATCTCGGGGATGGCGTCATAGTACTTGTTGCAGGCCTCGCGGTGCTGGAAGAACACGTCGCCGTTCTCATGGGAGCCGCGCATCACGGGGTGCTCGGGGTTGAGGGCGCGGGCACGGAAGTCCTCGATGGCCTTCCAGTCCACCATATCGGCCAGGTCGTCGTAATCCCAGATGGCGATCTTCTGGATCTCGTGGGAGGTGCGGAACCCGTCGAAGAAGTTCACGAAGGGGACGCGGCCCTCGATGGCGGCAAGATGGGCCACCGCAGCCAGATCCATGACCTCCTGGGGGTTGGACTCGGCCAGCATGGCGAAACCGGTCTGGCGGCAGGCCATGACGTCGGAGTGATCGCCGAAGATGTTCAGCGCGTGGCTGGCCACGGTACGGGCAGACACGTGGAACACGCACGGGAGCAGCTCACCGGCGATCTTGTACATATTGGGGATCATCAGCAGCAGGCCCTGAGAAGCGGTGTAGGTGGTGGTCAGCGCACCCGCGGCCAGAGAGCCGTGGACGGTGCCGGCGGCGCCGGCCTCGGACTGCATCTCGATGACCTTGACGGGCTGGCCGAAGATGTTCTTCCTGCCGGCGGCGGCCCACTGGTCCACATTGTCCGCCATGGGGCTGGACGGCGTGATGGGATAGATGCCGGCCACCTCGGTGAAGGCGTAGGACACGTGGGCGGCGGCGGTGTTGCCGTCCATCGTTTTGAACTTGCGTGCCATAGGCGTTTTTCCTCCTTTTCATATGAGAACGTTGCACCCATGCGGTCTCGTTCCGTTTCGCACCCTCGATTTTATCACATCGCCTCTGGATTTGCAATTGCAAATGATAGTTTTTTCGGTAAAGTTTCTATCCGCGGCAGGATATCTCCCCCCTTCCCAAAGATCGCCAGGACCGGTCCCTTGCGGAAAGAGGCAGATCGTGGTAATATGTGTCCCAAATGAGTGAAGGAGGCGGATCCTGTGGTGTGTCATGTGACCTCCCTGGGCCTGAACGGGGTGGCCGGCTATCTGGTGGACGCGGAGTGCGCCCTGTCCAACGGCCTGCCTGCGTTCGAGATCGTGGGCCTGCCCGACGCCGCCGTGAAGGAGGCCCGGGAACGGGTGCGCTCCGCCATCCGGTCCAGCGGCTTCGACTTCCCTGTCTCCCGCATCACCGTGAACCTGGCCCCCGCCGGCCGGCGCAAGGCGGGCACGGTGTACGACCTGCCGATCCTGGTGGGCATCCTGGCCGCGGGCGGGCAGCTCTCCCTGGCGGGAGAGCGCGATCCCGCTTTCCTGGGCGAGCTGTCCCTGGACGGACGGCTGCGCCCGGTGCCGGGCGTGCTGCCCATGGCGCTGGCGGCGAAACGGGCGGGGATCGCCCGCCTGTTCGTCCCCGCCGACAACGCCCCCGAGGCCACCCTGGCCGACGGCCTGGAGGTCATCCCCATCCACACCGTGCAGGAGCTGGCCGCCCACCTCTCCGGCGAACGCCCCATCCCGCCCGCCCCGGCGTGGCAGGACAACTCCCTCCCCGCGCAAGGCCCGGACCTCAGCGAAGTGAGGGGGCAGGAGCACGCCAAACGGGCGCTGGAGATCGCCGCCGCCGGGGGCCATCATGTGCTCATGTCGGGCAGCCCCGGCTCGGGCAAGTCCATGATGGCCAAACGCCTGCCCTCCATCCTCCCCGACCTCACCCGGGCGGAGGCCCTGGCCTGCACCGAGATCTATTCCGTGATGGGCTATACCTCCCGGGAGCATCCCATGGTGCGCCGCCGCCCCTTCCGCGCGCCCCATCACACCATCTCCACCGCCGGGATGGCGGGGGGCGGCTCCCCGCCCCGGCCCGGGGAGATCTCCCTGGCCCACAACGGGGT
>CANRXB010000087.1 GCA_947643715.1 uncultured bacterium | reverse complement strand
GCGAAAAGCATCTCAAATTCCTTTTTACTGGCCATTGGATGCCTCCTTCTTCGCTTCGGCTACGATGATGTTGTTGGTCTTGATCCACTGGCCCAGTTTCCACAGTGGAAGGGAAAGCCAATATGGAACGGGGGTGTTATTGTTCCGGGCCAGGATCATACACTGCTTTTGGAGCCATAGCCCGCCGTCGCCAGTCACGACCCCGAGCGCAGTAAAAAACGCCGGGCGCTGAAATAGATCTTGTGGTAGTCCCGCAGGGGAAGTGCCTTCAGAAAGTCAGCGTCCACGATGCGGATGCCGTTGTCATCCCGGTCGGTGCAGGCCCGGACGGCCATGCCAGCCAGATAGGGGCCGGTAAAAGCGGGGATCGTCAGCGTCTGGCCGTGACGGAGCATATCGCCCTCGATGGCCTCGTGATCCTCGCCCGTCAGCGCCCCCCAGTTGAAGGTCAGCTTCGTGACGGTGCGGCCCCGAAACTCGAAGGGCTTCTCGAAGGTGTGCATGTACGCCGTGACATCCGGCCCGGTCTGCGCCTCGGCCTCCATCTGAACGGCGGCCTCCGCGTCAGCGGAGAAATCAGTTTTTTTCTCGATGTTCATGGTAGAATGCTCCTTTCCAAAATAGACAGGCCCCGGACAGCTATGCCGCCCGGAGCCTGTTCGTTGTTACTTGCCCAGCGCCTTGCGCACCTCGGCCATGTAGTCCACGCCGAGGATCACGCAGCGCATATTGCGCTTGTCGACCTCCCACAGCTGCTCGCCGTTCTTATAGGCGGCGAAGTAGTACACCACATACTCGCCGGAGGTGTCGGCGGACGCCATGGGCGCCACGGTGCCGGGGGTGGTGGTCTTGGGCCGCACGATCATCACGTACTTGTCCGCCCATAGGCCCACATCGGCCTGCTCGACGTCCCAGAACTCCTCCGCCACCCGCATATCTAGCTGGTGCTTCTTGGGGGACATCAGCTTGACTGCGTCCCCGTGGGGCGTGAGCCAGTTGATGGTGGTGGTCATGTTGCTGACCATGCCGTACAGCGGGACCTCCATCTCGCCCATCATCCCGGCGCCGGAGATGTTGACACAGGGGAAAGCGATGGCCGGGAGCTGTACCTTGGCCACGCCCAGCAGGTTGATGCTGTCCTCGTAGATCTCCAGGTTGATGTAGGCCGCAGGCTGTTTGTTGCTCATAGTTTTCCTCCTTCAGATTGGCCTCCCCCACCCGGCAAATTCCCAGACGTTTGGGATTTTGCCGGGTGGGGGAGGCCGGATCATTACGCAGCCAGGTTGAGGGCGCTGGTCAGGTAGTCCACATCGAACTCCAGCATGAAGTGGATCTCCTGTGCCGGGACGGGCGGGGTCAGGTAGATGTGGAAGCTGATGATACCGGCCAGCAAGCTGGTCACCGGGTTCTCAGCCGCCTGCAGCTCTACCCTGGCCCCCAGCAGATACTCCTGGCTCACCAGGCCGTTGAGCCAGATGTTGCAGGTGTCCTGGATGTTGTCCAGGAGCCGCAGGTTCATGGGCTTGTCCAGCTTGCTCCAGAACGTGCGGATCAGGGTGCTGGCCACGAATCCGAACATCCGGGAGACAGGGATGAACTGATCCTTCACATCGGTGTTGCCGGGATAGCAGGCGGTGTAGTTGTTTCGGCAGGTCCAGCCCATGGACATGAAGTTCAGAGCCGTCACGATGCCATAACCGGCGATGATGTTGGTCTGCTCGAAGGTCAAGGTGACTTCCGTGCCGTCCTCCAGACAGAGGCCGTCCATCTTGAAGTTCTTGTTGGACGGGGACTCATAGGGCACGCCGCCGTTGGCGGTGTCCACCTGGGCCATCAGACCCGCCAGATGGGTGCTCATGTGGAATTTGTAGTCGCCCAGCTTGGGCATTGGCCAGCAGAGGATCTGATCGTCATCCACGATGTTGTTCTTGTTCTTCCAGGGCAGCAGCTCGGAATATTTACGGACACCGTTCTCGCCGGTGTCCGCATCGATCAGGGCCTTGGCCGGGAACAGACTATTGACACCCTCCGCCTTGGTGGCCATGACGGCGGCCACCACGCTGTCGTGAGACCAGCCGGGGGCGCAGATCAAGTCGGGGACCAGGCCTACCGTACTCATACAGGAGCCGATGACGTCCAGGCCCTCCACGATGTCGTTCTTCGCCACCGCTTCGGGCTTGACGATCCCGTACTTGATGTACAGCTCGGCGGCATCGTAGTGCTCGCCGACGTCCAGTAGCTCCACCAAGCAGGCATCCGCATCCTCGTCATAGAGGACGCTGTAGTCGGTGTCCAGTTCCAGCGTGGTCCCAAAGGCGGCATTCGCGCTGACCTGGATGGTGGCGGCGATGGCGTCAAAGGGGATCGATGCCTGATGCTCCACCACGGGGACAGCCGTCTGGCCATCGCTGGCCGCGCTGTCTCTCATGCCGGCCCGGCTGGAGTCCAGTACGTTGCAGAACACCACGGGTTGGCAACCGTACAGCTTGAAGTGGGAGTACATGAACTCGCACAGGGGGTACTTCTGCCAGTCGTAGGAAAAGCCCAACTGGGCCACCGCCTCGTCCCAGCTGGTAGCCAGCACTGGCGCGTTGGCCTTTGCCGGGTCGCTGGCGGAGTGGGCGGGGGCCGCCCCCACTACGAAGGGGATGCTCACGTCAGCGAGGACAGGCGTACTCACGGCTGTTGCTTTTTCGTAGACATGAACTCCCAAATTGAGTCCCATAGAAATTCCTCCTTTTTCGATTTGCAAAACAAAACGACACCGCCAGTCATGGCGATGCCGTTCCGATTTGTCGTTTTACTTTGTGGGGCTTTCAACAGGCGTTTCAAGTGCCTTTTCAACACTCCACCCGGCTTTTAGCCGCATTGCAAGTGTGTCCCGGTTGATGTGAAACTGTTCGGCCCATTCTATTGCCGTTTTCGTCTGCCCCTTGTAGGTGATTAGGTGATTGCTCCTGCGGTTTCGGCTTTGCTGTTTCTTGTCGGCCCAACGGCAGTTAGACGGCTCATAGTTGCCATTGCTGTCAATCCTGTCGATGGACAAGCCGTCTTTGTATCCGCTGGCAAGTGCCCATTTCTGGAAGGCGGTGAAATCTTGCCATTCCGCGCATACGCTGATACCCCGCCCCCCATAGTCTGAATAGCTCTTGTGGGAAGGGTTTTCACAGCGCTCCCGCATACCGCGCCAAGTATTATAGAGCTTTGTGTGTCTGGCTCCGTGGGTGGTGTTTCGAGCGGTGGTTCTCTCGCTCACCTTCTCGCGTGATAAACAGCCGCAAGACCTTGTAAGTCCCCGCCGGAGGCTGATACTAAGAACGTCCGCCTCCTTTCCGCAATCACATAGACACCGCCATATGACTTGGCCGTTTTTGCTTGTCCCTGCCCGTTCAATGACTACCAACCGACCAAACCGCTGACCCATAAGGTCGATGGGTTTACCTGCCACGCCTGAACTCCTCCTTTGCGGCGCGGTAGCATATGGCCTGCCCGTAGTAGAAAGACAGGATGAGCGCATCCGATACGCCTACTGAATCGGAAAAGTCCATCATGGCCCGAAGGTCT
>CANRXB010000086.1 GCA_947643715.1 uncultured bacterium | reverse complement strand
CGGCGGATCGTTCAGCACCCACGCGCCATCCTCGTCCTGATGGGCCAGCGTCTGGCTGCGGCCCAGTTCCAGTTTTGCGGCCGTAGCGAATGCCGTCCCATTTTTCAAGAACGTTCTGAATCCTGCCGCAACGAGCACAGCGTCTTTGGGGATCGGAGCAGTGAGGGTCGCAAAGCCATTCGAGCCGTTCGCCGTGAAGGTAGTGTGCTTACCGGCAGGATCGGTGGTTTGGATGATGGCCTGGAATTGGCCGTTCGGAGTAAGGGGAATGCCCAGGACAGATACCGTCACGGTCTGTCCTGCAAGTGAGCTCTTGACATACGATTTACACCAGTTCGTGTTGGCCGTTCCGGTGAATCGGATGCCCTCGGTACCCAACGACAGAGAGGAACTGCGGCCTGTTATCCTCCATCTGTCGATGGTGTATCCTGCGCCTAGATACGTGGCCCGTCCTTTTTGATTGATCGGATCGGGGAAATACCAATTGTCCAACAGATTGGGATTGCTCCAACCGATCTGTGCGACCGCTCTGCCTGTGGGATCGAACCCCACAGCCTGACCGGGGGCTCCTGTGAGACTGTTCTGCTTGGTGGAAAGGGCTGCTCTGATCTTGGACCATAAATGTGCTAGGCCGGCGTCATCTAAGAAGGTCATGCTATCTCACCTCGTCAAAAAAGTTTCGGTCGGAGGGGTGCTGTCACGCCTCCACCTGGACATGTGAAGTGAGAAAGAGTTTCCTGCCGGTGTGCAATGAGCCAGGGGATAGGACGTCCAAGCGACGATCGAAGCCGCTGGAGTAGGGCAGTGGGGATCGTTCCATAGCAGCGGGGCGAGATGATATCGTATCGCCTGAACGGCCGCATTCTGTCCCGGCTGACTTAGGCCCACGCCTGCTTCAAAAGCGCAGCGGCCTGCATCAGTTCTTCCTCCGACAGCCCGGCGAAGCCCAGCACCACAGTGGAAGGGAGCGGGGGGGTGGCGTGACAATAGCGGCTCAAAGCGTGGACCCGCACCGATCGTTGCGCCGCACGGCCCACGAGCTGCGTTTCCGTGAGCCGGGGCAGGGTGGCCAGGAAGTGCAGCCCCGCCTCTGCGCCGGAGATCGTGATGCCTGGGATGGCCTCCAGGGCCTGGGTGAACAGGGCGCATTTGCGCCGGTACAGGTTGCCGGTGCGCCGCAGGTGCCGTCCGTATAGCCCTTGAGCCAGGAACCGCCGCAGGCTCTCCTGCTCGAACCGGGAGACGGTGCACGCCCGATGAGAGAAGGTGCTGCGATACCGCTCCAGCAGCTCGGGGGGCAGGATCATATAGGCGACTCGGATCGCGGGAGCGATGGACCGGGAGAAGGTGCCCATATAGATCACTCGGCCCGCCTGGTCCAGTCCCTGTAAGGCGGGGATGGGCCGGGAGGAATATCGGAACTCGCTGTCATAGTCGTCCTCGATGAGCCAGCGGTCCGGGGCGGCGGCCGCCCAGTGGAGCAGTCGGCTGCGCCGTCCGGCGGGCATGGTCACACCCAGGGGGAACTGATGGGAGGGGGTGACATAGGCCAGCCCTGCCCCGGATCCGGCCAGGGCCTCCGGGTCCATCCCGTCCTGGTCCACCGGGACGGGGACGACGCGGCGGCCGTGGAGGGCGACTGCGGCATAGGCGGCGGGATAGCCCGGGTCCTCCAGGGCGATGGAGCGCTGCTCGGGCAGCGATTGCAGCAGGAGGGACAATAGGTAGTCCGCGCCCGCCCCCACCACCACCTGCTCCGGTGCACAGCGGACGCCCCGGTATTGGGCCAACAGCTCGGCCAGGGCGGCCCGCAGGGGCGGATCCCCCTGGGGGTCGCCCCGCTGGAGTAGGCCGGGGTTCTCATACACCGCTTCTTTGGTGATCCGTGCCCAGGAGGAGAAGGGGAACGCCGAGGTGTCCACCGCTGAGGTGGAGCAGTCGAAGGCCCACTGGGAGGGGGCCGGAGCGGGAGCGGGCTCCGGCAGTCGGGCGGGCGAGGCGGGGGCAGGAGGGAGGAGATGGGCGCATAGGTAGCCGCTGCGGGGCTTGGCCAGCACATAGCCCTCTGCCGCGAGGAGGGAATAAGCGGTCTCCACGGTGCTCATGCTCACCCCGGCCAGGGCGCACAGACGCCGCTTGGAGGGCAGCTTCGTCCCAGGGGACAGGGCCCCGGACCGGATGGCGTCGGTGATGTGGCGGTAGAGCTGGTCATAGAGGGGGGTGCCCTCTTGGAACACGGGGAGCGGGAAAGAGCTTGCCATGGGGATCACCTCAAAACTGACCACATAAAAAAGATAGAAACTGGACATGGAAACCATGTCAGATGCGGATATAATAGCACCATAGCAGGCTGACGTCAAGCATATGCCGAATCGAAGCGAACAGGAGTTGATCTGACCATGAAAACTGGAGACGAGGACAAGAGGCTGACACGAACGGAGAAGCTGCGTGAGCTGACGCTCGCGGCCATGATGACGGCCCTGGTGTTTGCCAGCAACCATCTGCGCATCATGCTGCCCATCTCGGTGGGAGGAGTCACCGCGTTCACCCTGGCCAATGTCATGTGCGCCCTGTCGGGGCTGATGCTGGGGCCTTGGTGGGGGTTCGCCGCCGCCGGTCTGGGCTCCGCCCTGTATGACCTGACCAACCCCGTTTACGCGGTGGAGGCGCCCATCACGTTCTTCACCAAAGGGACCTACGGCCTGGTGGCCGGCCTGGTGCTGTATGAGGTGTTCGTCAAGCGGCTGAAGAAGGAGCGGGGCAGTTACCTGCCCATGCTCGCCTCCGCGATCTGCGCGGCGTTGGGATATCTGGCGGTCTATTCAGTGAAGGTCTATTTCTTCAACGGGATGATCGTAGAGGGGTTCACGGCTCCCGTCCAATGCTGGGCCCTGATCGTGGCGAAGCTGCCCGCCACATTGGTGAACGGCGCCCTGGCGGCGATCTTCGCCCCCATCCTGGGGGCGGCGCTGCACGAGGCGCTGAAAGCGGCGCACCTGGAAGCGAGACCCACGTGAACGCACGAACGCCCCCGGCATGGAGCCGGGGGCGTTCGTTCCGCTTTGCAGGGGAAGGAAATGAAAACCCCCCGGCCTGAGCCGGGGGGCTTCCATTTTTGAGAAAAGAGAGAGGGAGGAGATTGTCTGGTTTTGTACCTGACATGATCATGATACCAGGAAGAGCCAGGAGAATGTTGGATAATTTGAGAACCTTTTGTGAAGAATCCGTGAACGTTATGAAATTTTCGTGAACAGCCGGTGAAATGCGCCAAAATGCGGGGAGAAACGTCATATCTCGATGTCAGCGCCGCCCCCGGTAATTGGAGCTGGGCCGCCGCCCGCCCGCCGCGCGGCTGTAGCGCCGCCGGGCCTTCCGGCGGGGGAGGATCACCGCCACGAAGATGATCAGGAGCATCACCAGCGCCACGCCGGCGAACACCAGGGACTTTACCCACCACAGGGACCAGTAGTACTGGATCTGCTGGACGGTATAGAGGAAGTCGGAACGCGCCACGCTGTTGGCGGCCACCATCTCCAGGGTGCCGTAGGTGGTCCCGCCGTACTTCAAGGTGATGGTGCCCAGCTTCTGCCCTGCGGCGACGGGGGCCTCGATGGACTCGGGCAGGTCCACCACCAGCTCGGCCTGCTTGGGGTCGTAGTCCGAGGGCATGGTGGCCTGGATCTCGCCCACCGGCTGGGCCAGCACATAGTCCGCTTCGTCGGACAGGGTGACGGGCACCTCCCGCCAGACGTTCTCCGTGTCCTGATCCAGCAGGGTGATGCGGTGGAAGTTGTTGAACGCCCACTCCAGCAGCCGCTTGGTCTCGCTGAAGGACCAGAAATGACGGCCGTTCTCGTCCACGGTGTCCTCAGTGCCCAGCACCACGCAGTAGAAGGTGCGCCCAAGCTCGTCCATCGCGGCGGAGGCCAGGCACCGCCCCGCCTCGCCGGTGTTGCCCGTCTTGATGCCGATGGCCTTGGAGTATGTATAGCCGATGGCGTAGAAATTGCTCAGCAGGCCGTTGGAGGTGTAGATGACCCGCTCCGGCTGGAGGTTGGTGGCGGGGAGGGTATAGGAAGGGGTGCGCACGATGGTGCGGAAGGTCTCGTTCTCCATCGCGGCGCTGGCCATGAGATAGATGTCGTAGGCGGTGGTGTAGTGCTCCGGGTCGTGGAGGCCGTGGGGGTTCATGA
>CANRXB010000085.1 GCA_947643715.1 uncultured bacterium | reverse complement strand
GCGCCCTAGCAGAGGGCCGGCAAAGAGAACGGAGCGCCCAGGTCATCCCTGGACGCTCCTGCTTTGCCCCCTGCTGATCGGTCACCGTCTGTCCAGCCTGTGTCACTCTGGACAAAGCGGAACGATGTCCAATGGATCGCAGCGGCGTTTGGGGGACGGATCATCCGGAGTGTATATCAAGACCCTCATTTGCTTTCTGACAGGGTCTGCATAAGTGTAAAGAAATGCTGGGCCTCACCAGTGCAGAAATACGCATACCACGCTTCCAGTGTGCTGTGCCGGAAAACATCCAACCGTTCCATGATCTGCTTCGCCCACAGCAAAGCCCCGGTAGAGCTTGCAGTGATCAGGTTATGATCTGCAACGGATGGTGCGTCAACAAAGAACTCTTGCCCCTTATAGGCGGGAGAGACCATTTCAAGGTATCCGGCGCCATTGCTTGTATGCGGACGCCGATCCAACAGGCCGGCGTTTGCCAATGCGGCGGTGGCCCCACAGATGGCACACACCATAGCATCCGCAGAAAGAAACTCACCGGCTTTTTTGATGATGGCGCTATGCTTTGGGTCGTCCCAGGTGTTCGCTCCGGGCAACAGCAGGACACTCTTTTCGTCCACCTCGATGTCGCGGATGGAGCGATCAGGAACGATGGTCAGTCCACCCATAGTTTTGACCGGTTCCTTTGAGATCGCGACTGTTTTGACGGATACTTCGGGTGCATCCTTTTTGAAGAACCGCCCAGAGTTCAATTCCGCCGTAACGTAGCCCAACTCCCAGTCCGCCAAGGTGTCAAGGACATAGATATAGACTGTGAACATAATACCCTCCATTTTCTTTGGCCTCGTTTTGCTTGCACCGTTATCATATCATCCGATCGTTGACATCAGTATGGCAACGATCTACAATAAGAGAAAGGGGCTTTGAGAGGCGGTGGCCGGATGAAGATCGATCGACTTGTCGGCATCATTATGATCCTGCTTGATAAAAAGCGTGTGGGCGCACAGGAGCTGGCAGATATGTTCGAAGTCTCACCTCGCACGATCTACCGAGACATAGACACGATCGATCTGGCTGGTATCCCGATCCGTTCGACATCGGGGGTGGGCGGTGGCTTTGAGATCATGCCGGAATACAAAGTCGATAAACAAGTTTTTTCGACTGCCGATCTTTCTGCGATCTTGATGGGACTTTCTGGCCTTTCCAATATGATACGGGGCGAGGAACTGGTGAACGCCCTTGCGAAAGTCAAAAGTTTTATACCAGCCGAAAAAGCAAAAGACATCGAAATAGCGGCAAATCAGATCTGTATCGACCTGAGTCCGTGGATAGGCGATCGAACGATACAGCCATATTTGGAAACGATAAAAACCGCATTGCAGGATCATAAGCTGTTGTCTTTTGGATACATAGCGCACCGAGGGAACAAAACTGCACGAACAGTGGAACCGTATCAGCTTGTATTGAAAAGCAGTCATTGGTATTTTCATGGGTACTGCCGCGATAGGAACGACTATCGCCTATTTAGGCTGTCCCGTATGTCGGATCTGCAAATGAGGCAGGAAACTTTTGTTCCACGAGATCCTCAAAAACCGACTTTGGATCTTGATGAGATCTTGGTATCGATGCAAACGGAGATCAAAATTCGGATCCATAGATCTATACTGGACAGGGTACTTGACTTTTGCACCTATGAACACCTCATGCCCGATGGTGTTGAGCATTACATCGTGGATCTTCCGTTCATTGAAAACGAATATCACTATGACATCCTTCTTGGTTTTGGAGATAAATGTGAATGCCTTGGGCCGCCACACATCCGCGCGAAAATGAAACAGAAAATAAATGAAATGGCTGCCATATATAGCGATCGGCACACGTTCCGATCTGCGCCTTCATAAAGACCGCACCAGGAGGATGCCCCCCTGGTGCGGTCAGTCGGTTTACAGGCTCTCGTAAGAGGCCAGCTCATCCACAGGGATACGCAGTTGGCTGTGCTGCTCCGGATCGGTGAGATCCTCCCCGGCGTAGCCGACTGCCAGGATGTTGACCGGCTCCAGATCGGCGGAAAGGATGAGCAACGACCACGCGACTGATCTCGAGCCATTCTCCATGTTGAAAACCGAACTTTTTGACCGATCCGCATTGGATCCGGTCAGGTGATCTTGGAGCGTATCCGTTCGATCTCTTCCTCCAAAGACCTCATATCATCCAAATAGGGGTTCGCTTCCCGGCTCAGTTCCTTCAGACGCTCGATCTCCCTCAGGCATTCGTCCCGCTGTTCTTCGATGCGCTTGGGAAGTTCGTGGAACCGTTTCAAAAAATTCACCACACGGCGTGCGTTCCCGGCAGAGGATCGTCCCATGTCGATCGTATAGTCCGCCCCATTGCGAGACAGAACGATATAGGGCTTTTTGGCGTTCTGCTGCCCGACTCCCGGGATCGCGATCCCGAACCCCAAGACCGACAGTTCCGTAGGAGAAGCTGTCCGGCCCAAGATCACATCCTCGGTCAGTATCGCTTCCACATTTTTGTAAGCGGCCTGAAAACCGTCCTCAGAAATGCCGCCCACATAGCTGGCGTTGCGTTCGGTAGCCTCGAGCCTTCCTTTGAGGATCGTCGATCGTTCCTCCTGCGCGGCGATGGTTTGCCGCTGAGCTTCTTGTGTGTGGGCATGGTTGTTGGAGAGCATCCGCAAGCGGCGCAGCTCATTTTCCTTCTCGGCCAGCACTTTCATCAGCGGCTGGGAGATGGCTAGGGCCTTGACCTGCGCGTAGGTCAATACATTTTCCTCCAGGTCGGAGGCGGAACGCTGGTATTCCGAGCCGCTCAAAAACTGGGAGATGAACCGCTGCTTGGTCTCCAGCAATGCCAGGAGTAGGAATCGAAGCTGCCCTCGGCGATATAGCGGAAGATCTTGATCTCCTGGTACCGGTTCCCTTTCCTGAGGATGCGGCCCTCCCGCTGTACCATGTCGGACGGACAGACTTTGCGGACAATCTATCTGCTATGCCGCTTTCCGGGCGGCGGCACGTCTGCGCCGTGTGCTTTCCGTACTCTGCTGGGTGTGTATCTTTTGGGCGCAGGGCTTACAATACTTTGCCACCGCTGAACCGGGCGTGAACTCTGCCCCGCAGCATTGGCACCGCCTGGGGGAGAGGGGGGCCGCATAGCGTTTTGTGACCTTGATATGTAACTCGTTGGAGAGAACTCCAACGAATTTGTAGTAGATTTTGATGGTCTGCTCCACTGTGCCGTCCTCTTTCTGGACACGCTCTCCCACCGTGATTTTCTCGATCAGGGCGTTGACCATAGCGGCGGACAACTCGGCGGCGTCGGCGTACCCGGCAATCAGGGAGAAGAAGTCCGTTACCCCATTGTCGGAGGTTTCCTTTTCAGCCAGTGAAGCGTTGATTTCCTCTATCCGGCCCGAAAGCTGGGCCTGTTCCGCTTCGTACTTCCGGGAAACCATGTCAAAATTGCGCTCCGTGATACGCTCCATGACCTTATCTTCATACAGGGCTGAAAATAGCTTGTCCAACTCGCCCAGCCGCTTGGACAGCTTGCGCTTCTCCCGTTCCAGCGCCTTTTGCTCGGTGGCCCCGATGGAGGATAGCTGCTGCTGAAGCTGGCGCACCCGCTTTTCATCCCCCTCCACCGCCAGCCTCGCGTAATGGCGAATATCGGCCAGCACAGCGTCAAACAAGTCCCTGGCCTCGATGGTGTGGGCCGAACAGCCCCCGGTGCCGTTGGTGCCGTAGTTGTTGCACACATACTGCACACAGTCGATGGGATCGGGCCGCTTGCGGCGGTTGGCGCTCATGGCCCGCATAGCGTAGCCGCAGTCGGCGCATTTCAGTATCCCGGAAAAGATGTTGTCAAATCCGCTCCCGCCCTTGTCCCGCCGTCTGCTGGTCATAATCCGCTGGACGGTATCAAACTGCGCCTGGGTGACAATGCCCTCATGGGTGTTGGGTATCACCTCCCATTCCTCCGGCAGCTTGGAGGGGCGCTTCTTGCTTTTCATGCTCACCGCCACCCGCTTATACCCCACAAGGTTCCCAGCGTACACAGGGCTGCGTAGAATGGCCCTGACGCTGTTGTTGCTCCACTGGTAGCGGTTATCCTCCTTGCCCTCAAAGTGCCGCTCATAGCCGCTCTCACCCCGCTCTGCGGCGGCGTAGGCGGCGGGGCGGAGGATATGGCTGGCGTTGAGGTGGTTGCGTATCTTGCCAATGCCAGCCCCATCCAGCGCCATTTGAAAAATCA
>CANRXB010000084.1 GCA_947643715.1 uncultured bacterium | reverse complement strand
ACAATTCTACATTTTTTCCTCGGCGTTTTTTTACATTTTATCACTGGCGATGACATCGCCGACCACTCCAAAGCCTCCGCCCTGGACCTGATCGGCCACCTGTGCCTGTTCCTGGACGCCCTGATCCGCTCCTCCTCCACACAGCAGCAGGTGCAGAGCGCCCGGCTCCAGGACTTCTACATCCAAGAGGCGGTCAACTTCATGGAGCACAACTACCGCCGGGAGCTGACGGTGGAGGAGGTGGCGGATGCCTGCAAGCTCAACCGCAGCTATTTCAGCAAGCTGTTCAAGGAGAGCATGGGCTGTCCGCCCCAGGAGTTCCTCATCCGCCTGCGCCTGTCCAAAGCGGCGGATCTGATGAGGAGCACCAAGACCGCCATCGGGGATATCGCCGCCTCCTGCGGCTATCCCAATCAGCTCCACTTCTCCCGGGCGTTCAAAAAGCGGTACGGCGTCTCTCCCCGGGAGTGGCGGATGCAGAACAAGGGCCGGTCACCTGTGTGACCGGCCCTTCACGATCTCGCCGAGCCGTCCCTTGCGGGGGACGGCTCGATGTCATTCCGCTTCCAGGTACAGACGCATGGATCGATAGTCGCCCATGGACATGGGCAGAGGATAGCCCGCAGCCATGAGCACATCGCCGGGCCAACGCTCTTCCCCGCCGTTCACCCGGTAACTGGCGCGAGGGTCCAGCCCCTTCAGCCGCAGGGCGCGGAATGGAGCCGCGGCGTGGACGCAGCCGGTGACCACACAGACTAGGGCCTCCCGGCCGTCCGGCGAGACGTGGGCCCACGCCGTATACGGCCCGTCCTGGAACGGATCGCTGAGACGGTAGTGGTCCCCTTGCTGGATCAGCTCGAAGTGCTCCATATAAAAGGCCGTCTGCTCCTTGACCTGCTCCTTTTCCTCCCCGTCCAGCTCTCCCAGGTCCATCTCATAGCCGAAGGCGCCGCTCATGGCCACGATCCCCCGGGTATCCAGGCTGACGGTGCGCCCGGTCTGCTCGTTGGGGACCTTGGACACGTGCGCGCCCATGGTACACGGCGGGTAGCAGAAGGACGTGCCGTACTGGATGCGCAAGCGGTCCACCGCGTCGGTGTTGTCGCTGCACCAGATCTGAGGGGTATGATAGAGCATACCGCCGTCGAACCTGCCGCCGCCGCCGCAACACCCCTCCACGAGCAGATGCGGGAAGTCCCGGCGGACCCGCTCCAGGAGATCGTACACCCCCAGCACGAAGCGGTGGTACACCTCTCCCTGGCGTTCCGGGGGCAGGGCCGCAGACCACACCTCGGTCAGACTGCGGTTCATGTCCCATTTCACGTAGCTCAGCCCCGGGCAGGACAGCACAGGCCGGAGCGCCTCATAGATATGGTCCCGGACCTCGGCCCGGGAGAAATCCAGCACGAGCTGGCTGCGCCCCCGGGTGGGCATCCGGCCCGCCGGGACCAGCGCCCAGTCCGGGTGCTCCCGGTAGAGCCGGCTGTCCTCGTTCACCATCTCCGGCTCCACCCAGATGCCGAACTCCATGCCCAGCGCCCGGATGCGCTCCACCAGCGGCTCCAGGCCGCCGGGCAGCTTCTCTTCGTTCACCCACCAGTCGCCCAGGCCCCGCCGGTCGTCGTTGCGCTCGCCGAACCAGCCGTCGTCCAGCACGAACAGCTCCACCCCAAGGGCCGCGGCCTCCTTGGCCAAACGGACCAGCTTTTCCGAATCGAACCCAAAGTACGCGGCCTCCCAGCTATTGATGAGCACCGGCTTGCGCCTTCCCTCCAGGGGGTCCCGGAGCAGATGGGCCCGGATGGCCCGGTGGAACCGGCGGCTCATCTGGCCCAGGCCGTCGGGCGAGCACACCAGCGCCGCTTCCGGAGCCGTGAAGGACGCCCCCGGCTCCAGCGTCCAGCAGAAGTGCTGCGGGTGTATGCCCATGACCAGCCGGACGCCGTCGAACTGGCTGCGCTCCACCTCCGCCTTGAAATTGCCGCTATAGAGCAGCATGGCGCCGTAGCACAGGCCGTGGTCCTCCCCTGCGTCCTGCTCGCACAGGACGACGAAGGGATTGTGCTGGTGGCTGGAGGCCCCCCGGACACTGCCCACGCCCTGCACGCCGGGGCGCACCGGAGCGCGGGTGGGGCAGCGCTCCATCGCGTGCCGGCCGTCGAAGGTGACGAGGTCCAGGCCGGCATACTGGAAGTCCAGGCACAGGGAGGCCACTTGCCGCAGGCGGACAGGCTCCGCGCCCAGGTTGACCACCCGGACGGCCCGGGCGATCAGGTCGCATCCCTCCAGCACGCCGTAGAGCAGTTCCACGCGCAGATGGGACACGGCGTCCTCCAGGAACACCGCCAGCGTCTCCGCCTCCTCCTCACCGGCGAAAAAGGCGGGGAGCCCCTCCAGGGCATACTTGCCCCGGCGCACCTCGGCCCCGGTGAAGCGCAGATCCACCACCTGGCTGCCGTCGGCCAGCTCCGCCTGGATGGCGCTCAGGCGGAAGTCCCCGCCGCCGCCGCCGGAGTACTCTTGAGGCAGGACGTCCAGAGAATAGGTCCTGTCGTCCCCCGCCTCGGCGGGGTTGGGCGAGAACCCACGGTCGGCATACCGGATCAGGCGGGACAGGTCCCCGCCCCCGATCCGGGGCCCATAATAGGTGTGCAGCAGCACACGGCGGCTGTCCGCTTTCATCTGATAAGTGGTGTTCTGGGTGTGCAGGGTGAACACCTTGTTTTCCTGATCGAGCACGATCATAGGGACACCTCCCCGGCAAAAGTTTTTCACAATGATTGTACGAGATCTTTGGCCCGGAGGCAAGAGGAGGCGCCTGAAAATATCCCACAGATCCATGCCCCGCTGCCGCAGGAAGATCGGTCAGATGAACAGCCCCGGCCAACACGCTGCCGGGGCTGTCCTGAGCAGAGGGGGAGGGAACGCTCCTATTTGCCCCCGGTGGTGGCGATGCCCTCGATGAACTGCTTCTGGAAGATGAGGTATAGGATCACCATGGGCAGCATGGCCAGCAGGGACCCGGACATCAGCACCGGGAAGTTGGTGGAGAACTGGCCGCGCAGGGTGGCCAGGCCGGAGCTGAGGGTCATCATCGTCAGGTCGGAGTTGACCACCAGGGGCCACATCAGGTCGCTGTAGGCGAACACGGCGGTGAATACGGTCAGGGCCGCCACAGAGGTGCCCGTCAGGGGGAACATGACCTTGTAGAAGGTCTGCCACTGGTTGCAGCCGTCCAAGTAAGCGGCCTCACCCACCTCTTTGGGGATCGCCATATAGGTCTGGCGCAGGAAGAACACGCCGAAGGCGCTGACGAGGCCCGGGAACACCAGGGCGAAAATGCTGTTGGCCAGCCCCATCTTGGCCACCATCTGGTACTGGGGGATGATGAAGATCTGGCTGGGCAGGGACATCTGCACCAGCACGATACCGAACAGCAGGTTCTTGCCCTTGAACTCCAGCTTGGCGAACGCGTAGCCCGCCATGGAGCTGAACGCCACGGCGCAGAGCACCCGGAACACGATCATGAGGGCGGTATTGATGTACAGGTTCAGGAAGGGCAGGCTCTTGACGGCCTCCACGAAATTGTCCAGCATGAGCTTTTCGGGGAAGATCGTGGGGGGCACCGCCATGCTCTCCGGAACGGTCTTGGAGCTGGTGAGGATCATCCACACGAAGGGGAAGATCATGATCACAGCGCCCAGGACGAGGGCCACATAGGTGAGGACGGTGAGCCTGGCCTTGGAAGCTCCCAAAGAGTTTCGTTTCATCTCGTCAGCCCTCCTTAGACGTCATAGTTGACCCACTTCTTCTGGCCCACGAACTGGATGACGGTGATCAGGCCGATGAGCAGGACGGTCCAGATGACGATGGCGGAGCCCATGCCGCGGCTGCCGGCCACGAAGGACTCGCGGTAGAACAGGTACATCAGGCTCTGTACGCTGGTGACGGCGGGGTTGGTCTCCTCCACCATCATATAGATCAGGTCGTACACCTTGACGGAGGCCATCAGGCGCATAATCATCACCACGAACAGGGTGGGGGACACCATGGGCAGGGTGATGGTGAAGAACTGCTTCACCTTGCCCGCGCCGTCGATGCTGTTGGCTTCGTAGAGGGTCTTGGGGATGTTCTGCAATCCCGCCAGCAGCAGCACCGCGTCATAGCCGATGCTGCTCCAGATGGCCACCACGGCGCAGGAGATCATGACGAAGTTGGGGTCGGTGATCCAGCCGATCTTGGTGCCCAGCACTTGGTTGAGGATGCCGTACTCGCCGTTGAAGATCCAGCGCCACACCATGGTGACGGCGGCGGGGGCACAGACCATGGGCAGGAAGA
>CANRXB010000083.1 GCA_947643715.1 uncultured bacterium | reverse complement strand
CTTCGCCCAGGTGACCAACCCGCCCATCGACGCCATCCGGGAGGAGATCGTCACCGACACCACCATCTATATCGGGGACGACGGAAACTTGCTGGAGGAGCGCGCCGAGAACTGCCGGGTCCTGCAGATCCATGACCCCATCCTGACCTCGGTGGACCTGATGAAGATCCGGGCGATGGACCGCCCCGGCTTCCATGTGGAGACGGTGTCCCTGCTCTACTTCAAGAACATGCCCTTGGAGCGGGCGCTGGACCAGCTCAAGATCTCTGCCGACCGGGCGTACCGGAACGGGGCCAACATCCTGATCCTGTCCGACCGCGGCGTGGACGAGAACCATGTGGCCATCCCGTCCCTGCTGGCGGTGTCTGCGCTGGAGCAGCACCTGGTGCGCACCCGCAAGCGCACGGCGGTGTCCGTCATCCTGGAGTCCGCCGAGCCCCGGGACGTGCACCATTTCGCCGCCCTGCTGGGCTATGGGGCCAGGGCCGTGAACCCCTATCTGGCCCAGGAGACCATCGGTCAGCTCATCGACGAGGGGCTGCTGGACAAGGACTTCGGCGCGGCGGTGGACGACTATAGAAAGGCCATCTTGAAGGGCATCGTGAAGATCGCCTCTAAGATGGGCGTCTCCACCCTCCAGTCCTACCAGTCGGCGAGGATCTTCGAGGCGGTGGGCATCTCCAAAGAGGTGGTGGACAGGTACTTCACGGATACCGTGTCCCGAGTCGGCGGGATCGGACTCAAGGAGATCGAGCGGAAGGTGGATGAGGACCACAGCCGGGCGTTCGATCCTTTGGGGCTGGCGGTGGATCCCACCCTGGACTCGGTGGGGATCCACAAGGCCCGGGCGGGACAGGAGGACCATATGTACGCGCCCCAGGTCATCCATCTGCTCCAGGAGTCCACCCGGCGGGGCGACTATGGGCTGTTCAAGCAGTACTCCGCCCTGGTGGACGACGAGCGCTGTCCCCACACCCTGCGTGGGCTGATGGAGATGAGGTATGCGGACGAGCCCGTCCCCATCGACGAGGTGGAGAGCGTGGACTCCATCGTCAAGCGGTTCAAGACCGGGGCCATGAGCTACGGATCCATCTCCCAGGAGGCCCATGAGTGTATGGCTCAGGCCATGAACCTGCTGGGCGGCAAGTCCAATTCCGGCGAAGGGGGCGAACGGCCCGAGCGGCTGCGTTCGGATCGCTGCTCCGCCATCAAGCAGGTGGCGTCCGGGCGGTTCGGCGTCACCAGCGAGTACCTGGTGAGCGCGAAGGAGATCCAGATCAAGATGGCCCAGGGGGCCAAGCCCGGCGAGGGAGGGCACCTGCCGGGGAAGAAGGTCTATCCATGGATCGCAAAGACCCGGTGCTCCACCCCCGGCGTTTCCCTCATCTCCCCGCCGCCCCACCACGACATCTATTCCATCGAGGACCTGGCCCAGCTCATCTACGACCTGAAGAACGCCAACCGCCAGGCCCGCATCTCCGTCAAGCTGGTGAGCGAGGCGGGGGTGGGCACCGTGGCGGCGGGAGTGGCCAAGGCGGGCGCTCAGGTGATCCTGATCTCCGGCTGGGACGGGGGCACCGGGGCCGCTCCCCGCACCTCCATCCACCACGCGGGCCTGCCCTGGGAGCTGGGGCTGGCGGAGACCCATCAGACCCTCATCCAGAACGGCCTGCGCTCGCGCGTGGTGCTGGAGACCGACGGCAAGCTGATGACCGGCCGGGACGTGGCGATCGCCTGTATGCTGGGGGCGGAGGAGTTCGGCTTCGCCACCGCGCCCCTGGTGACGATGGGCTGCGTGATGATGCGGGTGTGCGATCTGGACACATGTCCCATGGGCGTGGCGACCCAGGACCCGAAGCTGAGGGAGCGCTTCAAAGGCAAGCCGGAATACGTGGTCAGTTTCATGCGCTTCATCGCCCAGGAGCTGCGCGAGCACATGGCCAAGCTGGGCGTGCGCACGGTGGACGAGCTGGTGGGCCGCACCGATCTGCTGAAAAAACGGGACCATGCCGTCAACGAGCGGGCCGCTACGGTGGATCTGTCCGCGATCCTGGGCGCTCCCCGTACCGCCGGCGGGCATAAGGACCACTTCGACCCCGCCGACGTGTACGACTTCCGATTGGAAAAGACGGTGGACGAGTCCGTCCTGCTGGCGAAGCTGGGCGGGGCGCTGAAAAAAGGGCGCAAGGCCCAGCTCTCCCTGGCCATTACCTCCACGGACCGGGCGGTGGGCACCATCTTCGGTTCCGAGATCACCCGTCTCCACGGCCAGGGGCTGGAGGAGGACACCTTTATCATCCGCTGTACCGGCGGCGGGGGCCAGTCCTTCGGGGCGTTCGTCCCCCGCGGCCTGACCCTGGAGCTGGAGGGCGACGCCAACGACTACTTCGGCAAGGGGCTGTCCGGCGGGAAGCTGTCGGTGTATCCGCCCAAGACAGCGGCCTTCAAGGCGGACGAGAACATCATCATCGGGAACGTGGCCCTGTATGGAGCCACCTCCGGCAAGGCGTTCATCGCGGGCCGTGCCGGGGAGCGGTTCGCCGTGCGCAACTCCGGGGCAGTGGCCGTGGTGGAGGGCGTGGGCGACCACGGCTGCGAGTATATGACCGGGGGCCGGGTGGTGGTGCTGGGCGAGACCGGCAAGAACTTCGCCGCCGGCATGAGCGGCGGCATCGCCTACGTGTGGGATCCGCGGCGGGACCTTTACCTGCGGGTCAACAAGGAGCTGGTGTCCATGGAGCCGGTGTCGGAGAAGCACGATCTGGAGGAGCTGCGCGCCCTCATCGCCCAGCATGTGGAGGCCACCGGTTCGGAGAAGGGCAGGGCCATCCTTGCGGAGCTCGAACACGGTGCGTCCGGCTTCAAGAAGATCGTGCCCAGGGACTATGAGCGCATGTTGAAGGCCGTCGCCCAGTGCGAGGAGCGGGGCATGGGCCGGTACGAAGCGGAGATGGAGGCGTTCTACGCCATGACAGGAGGTGCTAGGTGATGGGGAAACCCACGGGATTTTTGGAGTTCGACCGAAGGGGAGATCCTGTCCAGCCGCCTTTGGAGCGCATCCGCCACTGGGACGAGTTCCATCCGATGCTGCCCCAGGAGGAGCGGCGCAGGCAGGCGGCGCGGTGCATGGAGTGCGGCGTGCCCTTCTGCCAGTCTGGAGTGGAGCTGGGCGGGGCGTTCACCGGATGCCCCCTCCACAACCTGGTGCCCGAGTGGAACGATCTGGTGTACACGGGGGACCTGGGCCACGCGCTCAGCCGCCTGTGCAAGACCAACAGCTTCCCGGAGTTCACCGGAAGGGTGTGTCCCGCTCCGTGCGAAGCGGCGTGCACCTGCGGCCTCCACGGGGACCCTGTGACGGTGCGGGAGAATGAACTGGCCATCATCGAGGCGGGGTTCGCGTCCGGAGCGGTGGGTCCGCAGCCGCCGAAGGTGCGCACAGGGAAAAAGGTGGCGGTGGTGGGCTCCGGCCCGGCGGGACTGGCCGCCGCTCAGCAGCTCGGCCGCCGGGGACACTGCGTCACCGTGTTCGAGCGGGACGACCGGCCGGGGGGCCTTTTGATGTACGGCATCCCCAACATGAAGCTGGAGAAGCGGATCGTCCAGCGCCGGTTGGAGCTGATAGAGGCTGAGGGGGTGGAGTTCCGCACCTCCTGCGACGTGGGCCGGGACGTGCCTGCCCAGGCTCTTTTGGATGAGTTCGACGCGGTCATCCTGTGCTGCGGGGCGAAAAAGCCGCGGTCCCTATCTGCGGCGGAGGGGGTACAGGGCGCGTATCACGCGGTGGACTTCCTGTCCTCCACCACGAGGGCCCTGCTGGGCGATGGGCTGAGAAAAGGCGCGTATATCGATGCCGGCGGGAAAGACGTGGCGATCGTGGGCGGCGGCGATACGGGCAACGACTGCGTGGGCACCGCCATCCGCCACGGGTGCCGGTCCGTCGTCCAGTTGGAGATGCTGCCCAAGGCTCCGGACCACCGGACAGAGGACGATCCCTGGCCCCGGTGGCCCAGGATCTGCAAGACGGACTACGGCCAGGAGGAGGCCATCGCCTTGTTCGGGGCCGACCCCCGGCGGTATCAGACCACGGTGAAGGAGTGCCGTACCGACGAGAACGGGGCGCTGTCCTCCATCGTCACCGTGCGCCTGGAGCCCAAAGAGGAGGACGGACGGCGCATTATGGCCCAGGTCCCCGGCTCGGAGGAAGAGCTGCCCTGCCAGATGCTGCTCGTCGCGGCGGGCTTCCTGGGCCCGGAGGACTACGCCGCCGACGCCTTCGGCCTGGAGCGGGACGGGCGCTCCAACGTGTCCACCGTCCCGGGCGGATATGCCACGAGGGCGGGAAAGGTGTTCGCGGCCGGGGACATGCGCCGGGGACAGTCGCTGGTGGTGTGGGCCATCGCCGAAGGCCGCGCTGTGGCGAAAGAAGTGGATGGATATCTGATGGGTTATACCGCCCTGACGTGAGACAGGGAAAGAGCCGACCGCCGGTCAAACCGCGGTCGGCGCATACAGTAATATGGGGGGGGGCGAGGTGGGGGCGGCCCCAACCGACCCGGAGCCCGACCCCCCGGTTTAGAGGGAAGAGGGTT
>CANRXB010000082.1 GCA_947643715.1 uncultured bacterium | reverse complement strand
TGGGCCGGGGGGGGGGACATTTTGGGTTTTTTTTCTTTGGGGTTACACCGCGCCGGGGGGTCTTATTGGAACACCCCCCCGCCCGTCTCCGCGGGGGGTCGGCTCTTCCTGTCATATGGGGGAGGACGAGGTGGGGACGGCCTCATCCTCCGCTGAGCCCGACCCCGCTGTATCGCTCTAGCTGGATGTCGTAATAGACCCCGACCACCGAGCGGTCCGGCCCGGTGAACAGGAGCACGATCTGCTGCGGGGTGGAGATGAGCTGGACGGTGTACCCGCTCAGGGCCTCCATGGCGCTGAGCTTGCCGTCCAAAGGCGTCTGGTTGATGAGGAGCGGTCCGGCCTCGGAACAGGCGGCGACGCTGTAGACCACATCTATGGTCTGGGTGAGCTGGGTCAGAGGTCGGTCGTACAGCCCAAGGTCCTGAGAGGAACCGAGGTAATCGGTCAGGATCTGAGTCAGGCCGGTGGGCTCTGGATCGAGCTCGGTGAGGGCGGTCAGGTCGGACCTCACCTGGTCCAGCGCCTGGTCCTGCTGCTCCTGGGTGAGCTGCTGGGGATGGGCTGGGCGCGTCAGATAGCTGATGGAGAGCGGGGCCTCCAGACTGGTGGCGAAGCTGAGCAGGACGGTCTCTCCCTCGGGGAGAGAGGCGGCGTAGTCCTTCAGGAACAGTTGGTGGCCCAGCCGTTGGCCTTGACCGAGCTCCAGAGCGTCGTAGATGGCTCCCTCATCGTAGCTGACGTCGAACAGCGCCTGGAACGGCGTCAAGAACTGGAGGAAGGGAGGATCTGCGGAGGCGGAGGCGGCGACGATGGAACGCTCCTCGTTGGCCGAGCCGTACAGATAGCTGTCTAGGGGGAGGGTGGTCTGCGCGTCGTACATGGACCAAGGGTAGAACAGCACCTCTTCAGCGGTCTGCCCCAGCACCGAGGGGACGTTGAGCACACCGGCGTTCACCGGCTCCCCGGCCCGGGGAGCTACCACGGCCCTGGCGGCAAAGCCCGCCGCCAGGGCCCCAGCCAACAAGATGGACATCGCCAATAAAATGAACCTGGTCTTCATCGATGAGGGTCTCCTCCTTCCGTGTTCTCGGGCCGTTCGCTGAGGGGGAAGCGCAGGGTGACCAGCGTGCCCTCGCCCAGCCGGCTGTCCAGCTCCATGGAGCCGTGATGGACCGCCGCGATCTCCTGGCACAGAGCCAGCCCCAGCCCTGCGCCCCCGGCCTTGCGGCTGCGGCTCTTATCGACCATATAGAACGGCTGGCACACCTTGTCCAGCTCCTCGGCAGGGATGCCGTGGCCATAGTCCCGCACCAGGATGACGGCCTGTCCGTCCATCGCCCGGGCGGTGACCACCAGCCGTTTTCCCCGAGGACTGGCCTTGCGGCCGTTGTCCAGCAGATTGTAGAGCAGGGACTTGAACAGCTCCCGGTCCATATCGACGACGAGGTCCGGGCAACTGAGGTCCAGCCGGATCTGGCTCTGGGCCATGATGGGGCGCATGCTCGTCTCCACCTCGGCGGCCACCTCGCGCAGAGAGGCGGGGGCGAGCTGGAGGTTGGAGCTGCCCAGGGTGATGAGCTCCAGCAGCTTGCCGGACAGGGAACGCATCCGTTTGGCCTCTTCGGAGATGACCCGGGCATATTCCACCCGCAGCTCGTCGGGCACTTCTTTGGGCAGGTAGAGCAGATCGGCGAAGCCCAGGATGCTGGTGAGCGGCGTTTTCATCTCGTGGGCCAGATCGCCGATGAAGGCCCGGCGGTCCTCCGCCACCTGCTCCAGTTGCTCCACCCGTTCCTGGACGGCGGAGGCCATCAGGTTCATGTCCTGGGCGAGATCGGACAGCTCGTCGCTGCCCCGGACCTCCAGCCGTTCGCCATAGTGGCCCAGAGCCACGCGGCGGGCGCTGGCGTCCAGCGCCGCCAGGGGCCGGAGCAGGAACCAGACCAGTACCAGCAGCGACCCCGCGCCCACGAGGCTCATGATCAGGCACAGGGCCACGGCCCGCGCCGCCTCCCGGTCCAGCCGCTGCTGCAGGTCGCCCACGGCATAGGCGGCGCACAGCCGGTACGGGACGGATTCCAGCGTCACCGGCATGGCGCACACCAGATACCACTGGCCGGGCCCGGCCCCGGGGCAGAGCTGGTATACCGTGGCGTTCGGCTCGTCCTGCGGCGGGCCGGGCAGTTGGGAGGACAGGTCGGGGGGCAGGGTGTCGAACAGGGCCGAGTCCTTGCTGTCCAGCAGGAGCAGGCCGGAAAGATAGCTGTCCAGGGCCTGCTGGCTGAGCACCTGCCTGGCGGCTTGGCTGGCGGTCTCCTCATCTAGCTGGACCACGCCGAGCTGGAGCCGGTGACTGATCACCCCGGCCCGGAGCATCCCCGCCAGGTACTGGTGCTGGGTCACTGCCCGCTGGCCCTCCCGCTCCCACAGCGCGTCCCGGTTGGAGCCGAGCAGCAGAGTGGAGGCCAGGGTGGTGGACACCACCATCAGCGCCAGGGTGGGCAGGAAGATCTTCTGCCACAGCTTCATGGCATCCGCTCCAGGCGATAGCCGATGCGGGGCAGGGTGACCAGCCGGTCGGTGAGCTCCAGCTTCTGGCGCAGGCGCTGTACGTGTATGTCCACGGTGCGGCTCTCCCCGGCGTACTCGTAGCCCCACACCATGCTGAGCAGCTTTTCCCGGCTGAGGGCCAGGTTTTGGTTCTGCAGGAACACCCGCAGCAGCTCGAACTCCTTCGGGGACAGGGCCACCGCCTCGCCCCGGAGGGTGACGGTGTGGCTGCCCAGCTCCTGGCGTATGGCGCCGTATTCCAGCACGTTGCGCCCCCGCCCCCGCCGGCGCAGCACCACGTCGATGCGGGCCAGCAGCTCCAGGGGCTCGAAGGGCTTGGAGATGTAGTCCTCCGCCCCCAGGCGCAGGCCGCGCACCTTGTCCTCCACCTGCTGCATGGCGGACAGGAAGATCACCGGGGCGTCCTGAGCGCGGAGCTGCTCCATGACGGAAAAGCCGTCCAGGCCGGGCAGCATCACGTCCAGCAGCACCAGCTCGAAGCCGCCCCCGCCGATGAGCTCCAGGGCCTGGCTCCCCTGTTCGCACCATTGGCTGGTATGTCCGCCCAGGGTGAGGGTGGCGTCGATCATCTGGGCGATATGCTCTTCGTCCTCTACGATCAGGATATGGGCCATGACCATCCCTCCTGTATGTATCGAAAGTATTTCCATCATAACATAAATGTTCGTCCGTGTCAGCAAGAGATCGTATCGAATTTGTAAAGTGAGGGGTTGGAATATTGTTGGACACGCTCTCATATGCTTGGGACAAGACGTGAGGTGATGAACGACATGGACGAAAGAAGACCATGGGAGGGCGCGGCGGCGGTGCTGCCTGGGCTGCTGCGCGCCGTCCTGGGCGCTGTGGGGGCGGACAAGCTGGACGGGCTGGAGGAGCTCCGGCTGCGCAGGGGCTTCCCGATGACGGCGGTGCTGCCCGAAGGGGAGATCGAAGTGGGCGGCCCGCCCGTGGGGGAGGAGGAGCTGCGCCGGGTGGTGGAGAACGCCACCCAGAGCTCCGCGCACACGGCGCTGGACCGGGTGAGCCAGGGGTCCGTCACCCTTCGGGGCGGGCACCGGGTGGGCCTGTGCGGCACGGTGGTGAAGAAGGACGGGCGGATCGTCACCCTGCGGGAGCTGTCCTCGGTGTCGATCCGGGTGGCGAGGGCGGCGGAGGGGCTGTCGAGGCCGCTGCTGCCGGAGCTGACGCAGGAGGGAAGGCTGCTCAGCACCCTCATCCTGGCGCCCCCGGGGGCAGGGAAGACCACGCTGCTCCGGGATCTGGTGCGGGCCCTGTCCGACGGGGACGGGGGACCGCCACAGCGCGTGGCGGCGGTGGACGAGCGGGGGGAGATCGCCGCGCTGTGGAGAGGGGAGCCCCAGCTCTATGTGGGGCGGCACACCGATGTGCTGGACGGCTGTTCCAAGGCGGAGGGGCTGTCCATCCTCATCCGGGGGATGAACCCGCAGGTCGCGGCGGTGGATGAGATCACCCGTTCGGAGGACGCGGAGGCGGTGGCGGAAGCGGCGGGGTGCGGTACGGCCCTGCTGGCCACCGCCCATGGGGCCGGGCCGGAGGATCTGGAGCGCCGCCCGGCTTACCGGGAGCTGCTGGCGGCCGGGGTGTTCCGGCGGCTGGTGGTGTTGGAGCGGCGGGGACGGACGAGGACCATGCGTACGGAGGTGCTGTCATGATCCATTTGATGGGAGCCGTGCTGGTGACGGCGGGATGCGGTGCGCTGGGGCTGGGCGCGGTGCACTGCCTGGACGGCCGGGTGCGGGATCTGGGCGAGCTGGCGGCCGGGCTGGACACCCTGCAGCGAGAGCTGGGCTGGCGGCTGTCCCCGCTGCCCCAGGGACTGGAGATGGCGGCCCGGGCGGTCCATGGTCCTGCGGCGGAGTTCTTTGCCCAGTGTGCCCAGAAGATCCGGGGACCGGGCGAGCAGACGTTCCAGGAGATCTGGCGGGAGGGCCTTTCCGGCGGGCGGCTGCGGCTGGCGAAGGAGGACCGGGCGCTTTTGGAGCGGCTGGGCCCGGTGCTGGGCCGGTACGACGGCGACAGCCAGCGCGGGGCACTGGAGGAAACAGCGGCTGGGCTGCGCAGCCTCCAGGGGACGGCGGCGGACGACCGCCGGAGGCTGGGCCGGGTATACGGCGTGCTGGGGACGACGGTGGGGTTGCTTTTGGCCATCCTGCTGATCTGAGTACATAGGAGGACGGATGATGGATGTGGACCTGATTTTCAAGATCGCGGCCATCGGTATCCTGGTGTCGGTGCTCAACCAGGTGCTCACCCGGTCGGGCCGGGACGAGATGGCCACGATGACCACTCTGGTGGCGCTGGTGGTGGTGCTGATGATCGTGGTGCAGCAGATCAACGACCTGTTCGAACTGGTAAAGGATCTGTTCGGGCTGTGAGCGGGGTCATGAAGATCGCGGCGGCGGCGGTGGCGGCGGCGCTGTGCGCCGTGGTGGTGCGCAAGCAGTCGCCGGAGATCGCCCTGGTCCTGGGGGCCGGGGCGTGC
>CANRXB010000081.1 GCA_947643715.1 uncultured bacterium | reverse complement strand
GGTTGGCTCCATTCTTTAGGTGTCGTGTTATTATGCCCTTGTCAAATACACTAAATGGTTTCGCAAGATCGCCACCAGATATGACAAATTAGGTACTTCTTTTCTCGCCTTTGTTTATATTGCTGCTATCGCTATTTTGTTGTTTTAGCTCAGCCTTTGCTATTTTTCAAACAAGGTCTAGGCGATCCTTTCACTCTGGAATCGGTATCAGCATCGTAGAAACAAAACGACCACCCTCTTCAGCACTAACGGTAAGATTTCCATCATAACGATTCAGCACTTGTTGGATGTTGCGAAGGCCAAATCCATGGAGGAAGGCGTCTGCTTTTGTGGTGTGGGGCAGCCTGTTTGAAATGGACACTCCGCCCGCGCAAGAGTTCTCAATGCGGATCAGCAGGAAATTAGCGGACAGCCCACCGTTGATGTTGATAAATCGTTCGGAGGATGAGGGCAGTTTGAAGCACGCCTCTATCGCGTTGTCCAGCACATTGCCCATCAGGATGCACAAATCAAACGGGTCTATGAACGCTCCCTGCTGGAAGTCGATCGATACATTGACCTTTATCCTTTGTTCCAACGCGGGAGACAGCTTCTGGCTCAGCAGTCCATCCAGCAAATCGCTGCCTGTGTGAAAAATGCCCAGCGGAACAGCGGCTTGTTCCCGGAACGTGCCCAGATAACGGATAGCTCCCTCGATATCCCCGTTTTCCAGCAGGAGCTGAAGCGCAACGGTATGGTTTTTCAAATCATGCCGGAGCGCACGGATCGATTCCTCGTTGTGAAGCCTCCCGCGGACGCTTTCCAGAAGTGCTTGGGCCTCCGTATTCCGCAATTGCAGGGCAGCGGCTTGAAGCGCATGACGGCGGGAGTATTCATAGATCAGCAGCAGAAGGAGCAGCGCCACATTGAGCATGATATAATAGGCGGAAAAGGGCACCACCGTATTTGCAAAATCTTGGGTAAAATCTTTCCCGGTGGTTTTTGTATAGCTGGCGATCACACAAATCGCTATACTAAAACCAATGTTGGAGAGGTTGGCTCCAGCCATCCCTGAAAAAGGGAGGACCGCCGCGATGGCTGCGTAATACAACGCTCGTATGATCACCGTGGACGCATATAAGAGCATCTGATTCCAGACAGGGGAGGACAATATCGGTGTCCCTTCAAAAAAGAACGGATTCAAATAGGGGCCAAAGAAAATGTTTTGGAACAGCGTGTATACCGATACCCAGTACAACGCGGCGTATGCGGAAACACGCGGCGGAACACCTTCCCCAAAATAGAGGATGCCAAAGTAAACCGTCGCGCGGGCGGTGATACGCACGACAGCGGAGGTAAAGGGAAACAGGATCGCCCCGCCATTATAAAAGGGAAGCAGCAGGAGCAGCAGGACGGGCCCCAGCCACCGGCGCTGCCGGTTTGGAGCATATGTGGTCCTGCGAAAATAAAGCAGGGTAGAAACGCTGTCTGTAAGAAAGCTGAACAGCCATGTGAGATTCATACAAATCGGCCTCCCATATAGCTGGCGAAGGCGTCAAGAAAAAGTTTGCGGCGGTGTCGGCTCACCGGGATCATGGTACCGTCCGGCATAACGGCTCCGTCCACACCAATGCGTTTGATCTGGGCCATGTTCACCAAGTAACTTCGATGACAGCGGAAGAACCCATGGGGAGCCAACCGTTCCTCTATCTGCGACAACTGGACAGCGCCGGTGATCCGCTTATCCGTCAGCGCAAAAGACGTCTCATGTTGATATACCTCCGCATAAAGGATATCATCGATGAGCAGCATTTCGATGCCTTCGTCCGTTTCGACCGGAAGAACAGCTTTGTGCTGCTGATCCATCCGGGCAAAGCACTGTACCAACCGGTCCTTCAATTCGGCATATAACACCGGCTTTGGCAAAAAAGCGAAGGCCCGCACCTCATAGCCCTCTAACGCATACTCCGTCAGGTTGGTGATAAAAATGATGGCGGCTTCGCAGCCTTTGGCACGCAGAGCCCGAGCACACTCCATGCCCGTCATGCGCCCCATAGAGATATCCAACAGGATCACCTGAACATCTTTGGGCATATGCTCCAGCAGCTCTTCCGAAGAGGCAAAATAGGACAGATCATATTGCTCCCCTGTCTCATCCTGGATCTGTGTCAAGTATTGTGAGAGCTGTCGGAGCATGATCTTTTCATCATCACAAACCGCGATCCTGCGACGCATGGCCGAAACCTCCCATCAAAATACACAAATCTTTCTTGCTATTATACCATAACTCTCTGTCTTTGTGGAGGGCACATCTGCCATTCGCGCAGGAATTCCGACCATTCGCGCTGATGCCTTTTCCACTGGTGCGCCACAAGGGACCACTGGCGCTCAAGCTCTTCCCCTCTGTTCAGAAAAAGGATATGATCTTGTGGCAGAAGGCTGGAACGCGAAAAGGAAGAAAGCTCGCGCAAGGCCGATCACGGAACAGAGGGGAGAAAATCATGAAAGTAATGAAAAAGTCCGTAAGTACGAGCAAGAAGGTGTTCCTGATCTCATTGACCATCATGCTCCTGCTCTCGCTGGTGAACTGGGGGCTGGTCACCGGCTGGGGAGACACCAGGGTCACACGCATCAACATGGTGGGGGACGACGGGATGCAGTACAGCGCCCTGATGTATGTGCCCAAGGCCGCCACCAATGAAAATCCGCTTCCCGGGATCATGATGTACCACGGCAACTCCGGCAATGCCCGGAATCACGAGTCCTGGGCGCTGGAGTTCGCCCGCCGCGGCTTTGTCTGCCTGTCTGTTGACAACAACGGCGCGGGCAACGGGGAATACTCCGGCAAGATCGGGAACCTGGCCTCGCCCGACTTGTTCACCAACTACTTTGTGGAGCTTCCCTTTGTGGATGCCGAGCATCTGGTGTTTTCCGGCCACTCCATGGGTGCGGACATCACCCTCCAGATGGCGGCGGACTATCAGCCGGTGGCCTGCGTCATCTCCGACTGCGGCCCCTTCGGCACGGAGGACCCCTTCTATGGCAACACCCTTTACATCAACGGCAAGGCCGACAAACTGAATCCCATCGACGTCTACCGCCAGCGGGCCAAGGACCGCTTTACGCTGAATGGCGTAGAGGTGGAGGATGAGGCGCTGGTGCCCGACAAGGTGTACGGCTCTTTTGAGGAGGGCAACGCCAGCATGCTCACCGAGATCGACGGCCAGATCCACGAGGGGGCTTTCGTCAGCCACGAGCACATCGCCGCTCTGCTCAACTTCGCACAGAAGTCTGTCCAGGCGCCCAACCCCCTGGATGGAGATGATCAGATTTGGTTCATGAAAGACATGGTGGGTCTGCTGGGGATGCTGTCCTTCGCTTTCTTCCTGGTGGCGCTGGCGGTGGTCCTCATTGACGCCATCCCGTTCTTCCAAAGCCTGAAGCAGCCCCTGCCTCGGAACATCGGTATGCGGGGCAAGGACCTGGCCATCAGTATCACCGCCGCCCTGCTGTTCCCGGTGCTGTGCTTGTTCACCGGCAGCTTCGGCCTGGTGGACCTGTTCGGAACGAAAGCCCCAAATGTCCCCATTTTCCAGGTGCGCTACACCAATATCGCCATGGCCACCGTCATTGCGCTGAACCTGCTGGGCCTTGTGATGGTATTCGTGTTCCACAAGGTCTGGGGCAAGAAAAAGTTCAACGCCGGCATCCGAGATTACGGCCTCACCTCCGAGGGCAGCTCCAAGCTGGATCGGCCGCTGATCGGGAAGGCCGCCGTGCTGGCCGTCAGCGTGGTCACCATCGGCTGGCTGTACCTGGCTGTCCAAGGCGGTCTGCTGGGCACTGATTTCTATTGCATGTTCTTTGGCTATAAACCCATTTCCACCAACAAGTTCGGCTACTATATTCCCTATATGCTGGTGTGGGTGGTGTGCTTCGTCATGGCCACCATCGGCATGAATGTAGAGCGCCGTCTGCCTTCTACCGGCAAGGAGAGTCTGGACACTCTCATCGCCGTGGTAGTCAACGGACTGCTGGCCACCGCGGGCATCACCATCATGGTCATCGTGGAGAACTCCATTCAGATCGGCCTGGGTACCTCCGCCACCGCTCTGGCGAACTGGGGCACCGATATCACCCGTCTGTGGGGCATGCCGGTGGGTATGTTCATCGGCGGCGCTGGCAACACCTACATGTATCGCAAGACTGGCAGCATCTGGCCCGGCGCCATCCTGATGGGCATCGTGTGCGCCCTGAATTCCTGTCTCTACGGACAGATCCAGTTCTGAGCCCTTATCTTCGCGGGGAACTGAAGGGCCTGGGCGCTTCCATGCGCCCAGGCCCTTTTTTCGTCCGGACGCCGGCGTATTGCAGAGGACCGGCGGCGGATCATATGCGAAATGGCTTGAATGCAGGTCGAACGGAGACACCTTCATAGGTGCGATACGCATATCCAAACCATCCGATTTCCTTGAGGTGAGAAATGTTAAATCCTAAGCAACGCTTTCGACGGCAACATTGGAGGGAGCAGGGTGAACGAGAAAAGAGAACTATTTGAAGAACGGCCTGTGTCGAAAGCGGTAGTCTCGCTGGTGGTCCCAACGGTACTCAGCCAATCGATCACTGTGGTTTACAATATCGCGGATACTTTTTTATCGGCCAGGTGGGCGACCCAAATCAGGTGGCGGCGGTGTCCCTCTGTATGCCGCTGTTAGAACCTGTATTCACAAGGGGAAAAGGCTTTGGTAAAATAGTGGCATGGAAGAAAAAAGGCGAGCATCGTATCCCAGCGGCTTGACAAATGAGCAATGGGAAGAAATCGCCCCGCTGTATACGGGGATGCGCAGCAGCGCGTGGAGCAAGCGGGAATTGACGGATGCTGTGCTGTATTTGGTAGATTCAGGGTATGAATGTCGACAGTTGCCCCATGATTTTCCGCCATATCCAATAGTACACAGTTTTTATCGCCGCGCTCGGATCCGTGGGCTGTGGGATAAAATCCTGGAGCATCTTGTGAAAAAGACACGAACAAATGCCGGACGCAAGGAGAGTCCAAGCTACGCGATCATTGATTCCCAAAGTGTGAAAACGGTGGTGGCCAGCGAAGAACATGGAATTGATGGAGGGAAAAACGAAAGGCAGAAAGCGGCACATCGTAGTGGAATATGCTGGGCTGCTTGTTGTCTGTTGTGGTGCATGCCGCCAATATCCATGACACAAAAGGTGGAATATCTATCGCCAAACGAGCGTATGAGCGGTATCCTTCTATATCAGAAGCTCTGTGCGGACGCTGGATATCGAGGAACTTTTGTTTCTGATTTGAAGATGCAGCTTGATCTTGATGTTGATATTTCGGAGAAAATCAAGCCTCATCAATGGGAAATACTCCCCCGGCGATGGGTGGTCGAACGTACCCCCTCCTGGTTCGATCATTCAAGACGCCTCAGTAAAGATCATGAGATTTCCGTCTCTTCCGCACACTACTCGAACGCTTATGAATACAGGTTCTAAGCAGCGATGGTTTTCCGCTCTTGTTCCAACGTTTCCCAGCGGGTATCTTCCTGTGGCTGGATGTCTTTGGAGTCCGGCTCATAGCAGCTTTGGACATAGTAGCGGATGCGGTCGGACACCAGCTCAATAAGCTGGTTCAGCCGGATGAAGTGACGGGTGCGCAGCTTTGAGCCCCGCTGGACGGCATCGCAGGTAGCCGGGCCCCTCCACTTGGCATCACTGATCCTCTGGGATGTCGATGATGCCTTGGATTTGTAGCTGACCTTTTTCGCCGACCCTGGAATTTGACAATCTCAGTCTGCTTCTTGTAGCTGATATGCTCCATAGGCAACGCTTTGTTTTCAAAATTTTCAAGACCTGCTAATAAAAGTCAAGAGCTAAATTGAAGGGAAGCGGGATTTTTTAG
>CANRXB010000080.1 GCA_947643715.1 uncultured bacterium | reverse complement strand
ACAGGAAACGGCCATGCCGGACCCTGTTCCCGATAAACTGACGAGCTATTTCATTTTGAGATATTTTTGCAGGAGCACCGTGACGAGGGCATTGACGCTGATGCCCCGCCTGTCCGCCTCCCGCTGGAGCTGCTCTTTCAATCCGGCGGGCAGACGGATCGTGGTCTGTTTTCGCTCCATACTCTCCCTCCTTCCCAGCCTGGCCTCGTTATTCTCCGCATCCCAGCCTCCGGCGCATCTGATCGGCGTTGTCCGCGGCATTTACAGCGGTCTCCGCCGTGATCTCCCCCGCCCTGCAAAGGGCCAGGACCGACTGATCCATCGACATCATGCCCTCACCGCCGCCCGCGGCGATGACATTGTTGATCTGGTGGGTCTTGTTGTCCCGGATCATACTGCGGACGGCGCTGTTCATCCGCATGATCTCAAAGGCCGGGACCAGCTTCCCGTTCCTGCCCGGCAGCAGCTGCTGAGACACCACCGTCTGCAGCGCCATGCTCAGTTGGGTCCGGATCTGCTCCTGCTGACTGCCGGGGAAGGCGTCGATGATCCGGTCTATGGTATTCACCGCCCCCCTGGTATGCAGCGTGGCGATGAGCAGATGACCCGTCTCCGCCGCCGTCATGGCGGTGTGGATGGTCTCAGCGTCCCGCATCTCGCCCAGCAGGATCACATCCGGGGCCTGCCGCAGGCAGGCCCGCAGGGCGGAGAGGTAGTTGCCTGTGTCGATGGCGATCTCCCGCTGGCTCACTATGCTCCTCACGTCCCGGTGGAGGTACTCGATGGGGTCCTCCAGCGTGATGATATGGCACTCTCTGGTCCGGTTGATCCGGTCTATGACGCAGGCCTGGGTGGTGGATTTCCCGCTTCCCGCCGTCCCCGTCACCAGCACCATCCCGTGGCGCATATCCGCCAGCTCCATCACCTGCTCCGGGATCCCGCAGCTCTTCCAGTCCGGGATCTCGAAGGCCACCACCCGCACCACCGCCGCCAGCGATCCCCGCTGCCGGTAGGCGTTGACCCGGAACCGGGCCAGCTCGGGCACGGACAGGGAGAAGTCATCGTCTCCCCCCTGCAGGTACCCCGCCGGGTCCCGCCCCGCCAGCGTGTACAGCTCCATGATCAGCCGCTCGGTCTCCTGGGGGAATATCCGTCCCTCGCTCACCGCCGCGAGGCGGCCCTCCAGCTTCTCACATACCGGGCCCCCCGCCACAATGAACAGGTCGGACGCCCGGTCCTTTACCGCCCGCCTCAAACACTCCAGCAATTCCATAAGGGCCTCCTCTCAAAACGGCGTGCCGTCCCACAGCTCCAGGCTGTCGTCCGCCTCCCACAGCGCCGTGGGAACTGCCTGCCAGCGCAGGACCTGGTAGCTCCCGTCCCCTCGGACCAGCACTTCCACTGACAGCTCCCGGGTGTCCGAGATCGGGCACGCGTAGCTGTAGACGTCCCCGTCCCGGGCCGCCTCCTCAGGCCGCTCCCCGGCCCGGAGGCGGGCCAGGACCTCCTGCGCCCGGCAGTCGGCGGCGTAGTAGTCGGTGACCGTCCGGACCGCGGCCTCCGCCAGCCGCACGTCGGCCCGCACGGTGGCCAGGCTCAGCAGGGCAAATACCGTCAGGCACAGCACGGCGAAGGCCGTCAGCAGCGACACGCCGCCCACCGCCGGCGGCAGCCCCCCTCTTCTGTTATCCATCCAGATCTCCCTCCTGCCACGCGATCTCCAGCTCAAACACCGCCGACCCGTCCGCCGCCGATACCCGGACCGAGGCCTTCCCCAGCCCCCGCACCCCGCTCTCCACAGGCCGGACTGTCAGCCGGTAAGCCCAGCCCTGAGCGCCGCAGGGGCTCCAGTCCCCGCTGTAATACGCGGAAAGGGCGGGCTCCTCCCGATCCCGGGCAATGCCCAGCGTCTCCGCCGCCTTCTCCAGATCTCCGCCCGCGTGGCGCACCGCCTCCGCCGCGTTCTGGCACTGCACGGCCGCCCGGTCCCGGGCCTCGCTCTCCCTCGACATCGCCTCCGACCTGACAAACGCCTGTAAGCACAGCGCCGCGGCCAGGGCGAATACCAGCAGCATCACCATCTGCTCCATCAGGGCCAGCGGCGCTCTGCTCCTCATCCCGCCGCCCCCTCTCCGCCACGCAGGGCCAGATACAGCCTGTCCTCTCCGCCCTCAGGCCCGGTGATCCCGATCTCCAGCAGCCCGTCCGCCAGCCTCACCCGCAGCGCCGCAGCCTCCAGAAGCCGCGTCCCGTCCTCCGGCGCCAGCTCCGCCTCACCCGACGTGTACAGCTCCATCAGCCACCCCTCATGGCAGTATACCCACGTCACATAGCCGCTCTCCTCCCCGAGACGCAGCGCCGGCATCCCGGCAAAGCCGCCCGCCGTCACTCCGCCCGCTCGGTCCGCCTGGCGCACCCGCGCCGCGATGTACTGTTCCCGGGTCTGTCGCTCCCACGCCCCGCGGTCCCGTTCCGTCAGTCGCTGGTACGCTCCCGCGCCCGTCAGCAGCACCGCCAGCACGCATACCGCGAATATGCCGAACAGCACCAGCGCCGCCAGACCCTCCCCATGTCTTCCTCTTCTTCTCATCTATCGTTCTCCAAAACCGTGATCTCCGGCATCAGGTTCTCCCCGAAGGCGTGAAAGCGCACGGTGAACCGGGTCCTGTCGATCTGAAGGCCATAGCGCTCCTCCAGCTCCTCCACCCCGGACGGGTACCGCCCCTCCACCGCGTAGCACGCCACGCAGCTCCGCCGCGCCGCCTCCTCCAGACGAAGCAGGTCCTCTCCCTCACGTCCCTCGCTCACGCTGTCCAGCGCCCCGGCAAAGCACACCAGCAGCCCCAGCGCGCACACCGGAACAAACAGCCACCTCAGCCCGGCCCGGAGCCCTCTCTTTTTCCTTCTCACTCGCTCACCCCGCTTATCCGATGGCCGCCATGATGTTCATCAGCGGCAGCATGACGGACAGGAGGATCAGGCCCACCAGCAGGGAGCAGACCAGCACCAGCGCCGGCTCCACTCGTCCCGCCACAGCCTCCAGGGCCTCCTCACCCTCCTCCATCAGGTCCCCGGCGATCTTCTCCATCGCACGGTCCCCCGCCCCGCCTCGCTGGCCCAGCTCCAGAAGCCGGCAGCTGCGCGGCGGCAGCAGACCGCTGCCGGACAGCGCCCCGCTCAGACGCTCTCCCCCCTCCAGCCGACGCCGGCACTCCTGGCACCGCGCACGCGCGCCCCCCTCCAGCAGGCCCGCACACAGCTCCAGCGTCTCCTCCAGCGGCAGCCCACCAGCCATGCCCATCGCCAGCGCCTGGGCCAGCCGCGCGTCGTTCAGCTTCCGGCTCACCCCACGGTCTCCAAACCGCCTGTGCCACACCGCCAGCAGCACGGCCCGCACCGGCTCGCACACCGCGCACGCCGCGGCTGCCACCGCCAGCAGCGCCAGGATCGTCCACAGCGCCGGCATGGACCGCTCCAGCCACCGACCCAAAGCCAGCAGCCCGCCCGCCGCTCCGCTCAGGCGGCTGCCCAGCGTCGCGTACACGCTGTCAAAGATTGGCAGCACCTTCACCAGCAGTACCCCGATCACTACCAGCATCAGACCCAGCATCACCGCCGGGTACAGCACCGCCTTCTTGAGCTGGCGCCCCAGCCGCATACGGCCCTCGTAGTACCGCGACAGCGCTGCCAGCGCCTGCTCCGTCCGCCCCGTCCGCTCTCCCGTCTCTACCAGTCCGCAGACGTAGGCGGGAAAGGCTCCGCTCTCCCGCAGCGCTGCGGACAGCGCTGCTCCCGCCTCCACCCGCTCCGCCAGGACCTCCAGCACCTCGCCGCCCCACTCCTCCGCCAGCAGGCTCAGCGCCTCCCCCGTCCCCACACCCGCGTGCAGCAGCAGCGACAGCTCCAGGCTCTGACCCGCGATCTCCTCTTGTGTTGCCTTCTTTCTCATGCTTCCTCCCGCTCAATACAGGTAGCTCACGGTGTAGTTGCTCCCGTCTCCGATGTACTTCATAATGGACGCGCTCCCCTTCCCGGAGGATGCGAACGTCGGGTCCATACGCTGCCACGCCGACCCGTCGAAGTAGATCACGCCGTCGATCCACCCCGTCTCCTCCGTCCACACGTTGATCCACGCGTGGTACGCCGTCCCCGCGTAGCCTACCACCAGCTTGCACGGCACTCCCTGGCTGCGCAGCATACCCGCCATCAGAGACGCGTAGTCGAAGCAGATCCCCTTCTTCGCCGCCAGCACATCGTCCAGCACTGGAAGATATCCGCTCTTTACCGTCTGCGCCTTCCCCTTGTCATAGCTCAGCGTCTCCACCACGAAGTTGTAGATCTTCTCCACCTTCCCCAGCGGCTCTGTCTCGCCCTTCGTCAGCTCCGCCGCCTTTTCGATCGTTTTCGGCGCCGTCTCATAGTCCACATACTGGTTGGGCCGCAGGAAGGGCGCGAACTCGTCCTTCAGCGTCACCCGGATGGAGGCTGACAGCACCACCGCGTACTTATCCGTCACCCGCTCCAGCACCGTCACCTTATAATTCCCGTTCCCGTCCGACAGGGGAAACGTCGCCCACTCCCCCACCGTGAGGTAGTAGGTATATGTGGTCGTCGGGCCCGCCACCTGCACCGCCAGCCGCTTCTCGCTGCTGGCCGTAAACCGCGCCATCACATACCCGTCGGCCACGTTGGAGTAGTCGATGACCGCCTTTCCATTCTGTTTCACCGACGTTCCCGACGCCTCCGGCAGCAGCAGCGTGGACAACGCCGCCGGGGAACTGGACAGCGCCACCGCCTCCGCCGCGATCTCCACGCCCCGCAGCTCCAGAAGGTCTACATACGCCGCCGCCTCAGACGCGCGCACGCCTCCACAGCCACTCAGCAGGCTCAGCGCCAGAAGCGGCGCGATTATCCTCTTCATCTTTTTCATGGGAAACTCCTTTCCGTCCTTGGAACGTTCTCTACGACTCATACACCTGGGCCAGAACGCCCTGCACCACCCACCGGCTCTCGTAGCCCTCCCCCGTACAGGTGGACAGGGTAAGCACCTGCGCCCCCGCCTCCGGCTCCACCCCCGTCTCGATCTCCGAGTTGGACAGGCAGGAGCGGATGAAGTCCTCCTCCAGCCCGCTCTCCTCCAGGTCCAGACGGTACACCAACCCCCGCACGCTGGCCTTGTGGGCGGAGAAGATATCGTACCGCCGCACCCCGTCCGCCGCCGCCAGATAGATGCTGGGGTGCTCCTGGCAGAAGGCTCCGTCGTGGTAGTATTTCAGCGTGCCGAACATGGTGTCGTTGTTCATCCGGTGGGCGTAGGCGATGAGGTGGAAGCCGGTCAGGTCCCGGCTGTTGGTCTGCTCCAGAAACACCGCTCCGCCTCCGCTGCGCTCCTTTTTCCAGTTGTGGTTCAGATAGTACTGGTTGTCAGGCCCCTGCACCAGGGGGTAGGACAGCTCCGTGCCCGGGATCTCCAGCCAGCCCACCACGTCCTCGTTCACCGCCTGGAGCGCCGCCAGGTCCACATCCCCCAGATGCGCCGCCTCCGCGGGCAGGGGCTCCGCCGCCGCAGGCGGCTCCGGAAGGGGGGCCGGCCCGATCTCCGCCCCCTCCTTCTTGTTCAGCCCCGCCGTCTGAAACGCCTCCGCGCCGGCCCGCGCGCCTTTCCAGTTGTCATACGCGCGGTACAGGACAACGCTGAGGCTTACGGCCAGCACCAGGCTTAAAAAAAGCTTTATTCTTCGCTTCATTGTTTTCCATTTTATTAGGGGAAGCCGGGGCCCGCGGTTCGGGCCCCGGCCTCCGTTTCCTTTGGGTTCAGGCCTCGTCGTCCTGCTTGCGCTCAAACGCTTTCAGAACCATGAGGCCTACCGCCGACAGCAGCGCGCTCATCTGCCACAGCAGAGAACGGTCTCCCGTCTTGGGCACGTCCGCCAGAGGCACTTCCTCCTCGGGCAGCTCCACCAGGGGAGGCTCCTCCTCCGGGATATCCACAAGCGGCGGGTCTACCTC
>CANRXB010000079.1 GCA_947643715.1 uncultured bacterium | reverse complement strand
GCGGATCTGCTCCGGGGAGGCGATGCCGATGCGGATGGCGTTGAATTCAGCGTAGCTCATAGTCTCAGCCTCCCTTCTCACTCATCGCCGCCGAAGAGGTCGTCCTCATCGGCGCCGTCGCCAGCGGACACGGACAGATCGTCGTCGTCGCTGGTCTCCTTCATGGTATAGCCCGCCTCGGCGAAATCGCTCTCCGAGCCCACGTCCTGATAGCGCTCGTAGTCGTCGTCCCGGAAACGGCCGGGCTGGTAGTTGTCCTCGTCCTCGTCCTTCAGCTCGATCTCGTTCCCGTGTTCGTCCAGGACCTGGATGTCCAGGCACAGGGCCTGGAGCTCCTTCACCAGCACCTTGAAGGACTCGGGCACGCCGGGCTTGGGCACGTTGTAGCCCTTGACGATGGACTCATAGGTGCGCACACGGCCGGTCACGTCGTCGGACTTCACCGTCAGGATCTCCTGCAAGGTATAGGCCGCGCCGTAGGCCTCCAGGGCCCACACCTCCATCTCGCCGAAGCGCTGGCCGCCGAACTGGGCCTTGCCGCCCAGGGGCTGCTGGGTGACCAGGGAGTAGGGGCCGGTGGAACGGGCGTGGATCTTGTCGTCCACCAGATGGTGGAGCTTGAGGAAGTAGACGAAGCCAACGGTGACGGGATTGTCGAAGCGTTCGCCGGTGCGGCCGTCGTACAGCCAGCTCTTGCCGTCCTCCCGGAGCCCGGCGAGCTTCAGGGTGTCCGCGATGTCCTGCTCGTCGGCGCCGTTGAAGATGGGGGTGGCCACCTTCCAGCCCAGGGCCCGGGCGGCGTAGCCCAGATGGACCTCCAGCACCTGGCCGATGTTCATACGGGAGGGCACGCCCAGGGGGTTCAGCACGATGTCCAGGGGGGTGCCGTCGGGGAGGAAGGGCATATCCTCCTGGGGCAGGATGCGGGACACCACGCCCTTGTTGCCGTGGCGGCCGGCCATCTTGTCGCCCACGGAGATCTTCCGCTTCTGGGCGATGTAGACCCGGACCACCTGGTTCACGCCGGGGGAGAGCTCCGCGCCCTCGTCCCGGGAGAACACCTTCACGTCCACCACGATGCCGTACTCGCCGTGGGGCACTTTCAAAGAGGTGTCGCGGGTCTCGTGGGCCTTCTCGCCGAAGATGGCCCGGAGCAGGCGTTCCTCGGCGGTCATCTCGGTCTCGCCCTTGGGGGTGACCTTGCCCACCAGGTAATCGCCTGCGCGCACCTCGGCGCCCACGCGGATGATGCCGCGCTCGTCCAGGTCCTTCAGGGCGTCCTCGCCCACGTTGGTGATGTCCCGGGTGATCTCCTCGGGGCCCAGCTTGGTGTCCCGGGCCTCGGTCTCATATTCCTCGATGTGGATGGAGGTGAACACGTCCTCCTTCACCATGCGCTCGTTGAGCAGGATGGCGTCCTCGTAGTTGTAGCCCTCCCAGGTCATGAAGCCCATGAGGATGTTCTTGCCCAGGGCGATCTCGCCGTCGGCGGTGGAGGGGCCGTCGGCCAGGGTATCCCTGGCCCGGACCCGGTCGCCCACGGCCACGATGGGCCGCTGGTTGATGCAGGTGCCGTGGTTGGAGCGCAGGAACTTGGTGAGCTTGTATTCCTTCTCGCCCCTGCCGTCGTACCGCACGGAGACGGCGGTGGCGTCCACCTTGGTCACCACGCCGTCGCCCTCGGCCAGCACGGCCACCTCGGAGTCCTGGCAGTTCTTGTACTCCTGGCCGGTGGCCACGATGGGGGCCTCCGTGGTGAGCAAGGGGACCGCCTGGCGCTGCATGTTGGCGCCCATCAGGGCGCGGTTGGCGTCGTCGTTCTGGAGGAAGGGGATCTGGGCGGAGGCCACGGACACCATCATCTTGGGGGACACGTCCACGAAGTCCACCCGCTCACGGTCCACCTCGATGATCTCGTTGCGGTGGCGGCAGGCCACGCGGGCATTGGCCAGGCAGCCGTTCTCGTCCACCGGCTCAGTGGCCTGGGCCACATTGAACTCGTCCTCCACGTCGGCGGTCATATACTCCACCTGCTCGGTGACCTTGACGGCGACGCACCTGCCGTCCTCGTCCAGCACCTTCTCCGTCTTGCGGTAAGGGGCCTCGATGAAGCCGTAGCGGTTCACCCGGGCGTAGGAGGCGAGGTAGGAGATCAGGCCGATGTTGGGACCTTCCGGCGTCTCGATGGGGCACAGGCGGCCATAGTGGGAGTAGTGGATGTCCCGCACGTCGAAGGAGGCGCGGTCGCGGCTCAGGCCGCCGGGGCCCAGGGCGGACAGACGGCGCTTGTGGGTCAGCTCGGCCAGGGGGTTGGTCTGGTCCATGAACTGGGACAGGGGGGAGGAGCCGAAGAACTCCTTGATGGCGGCGGTGACGGGCCGGATGTTGATCAGGGACTGGGGGGTGACAATATCCAGGTCCTGGATGGTCATCCGCTCCCGGATCACCCGCTCCATGCGGGTGAAGCCGATGCGGAACTGGTTCTGGAGCAGCTCGCCCACGCAGCGCAGGCGGCGGTTGCCGAGGTGGTCGATGTCGTCCGGGGTGCCCACGCCGAAGGCCAGGCAGTTGAGGTAGTTGATGCTGGCCATGATGTCGTCCACGGTGATGTGCTTGGGGACGAGCTGGTCCATGCTGTCATGGATCAGGTCGAAGAAGTCCTCCTGAGAGAGACCTTCCGCCTCCCGCTTGTCCAGCAGCTCCTTGAGCACCCGGGCGCACACCTTCTCCGTGACGCCGGCCTTGGCGGGATCGAAGTCCACGAAGTCCTTCATGTCCACCATGCCGTTGGAGAACACCTTCACCATGTGGACGCCGGTGTGGAGGTCGTCCACCTCCACCACCGCCTCGTTCACGCCCAGCGCGTCCAGCTCACGGGCCCGGTCGCGGGTGAGGACCTCGCCGGCCTCGGCCACGATCTCGCCGGTGGAGGGATCGGCCACCGGCGCGCCCAGCTTCTGGCCGGCCAGCCGGGTCCAGATGGCCAGCTTCTTGTTGAACTTGTACCGGCCCACGCCGGACAGGTCGTACCGCCGGGGGTCGAAGAACAGGGAGTTGAGCAGGTTCTCGGCGGAGTCCACCGTGGGGGGCTCGCCGGGGCGCAGCTTCCGGTAGATCTCCAGCATGGACTCCTCGTAGCTCTTGCAGGCGTCCTTCTCCAAGGTGGCCAGGATGCGGGGGTCCTCCCCGAACAGGTCCACGATCCCCGCGTCGGTGCGGGGGCCGATGGCCCGGATGAGGCAGGTCACAGGGAGCTTGCGGTTCTTGTCGATCCGGACATAGAACACGTCGGACAGGTCGGTCTCATATTCCAGCCATGCGCCCCGGTAGGGGATGACGGTGGCGGCGAAGGTGATGTTGTCCGCCTTGTCCGCGTTCTTGGAGAAGTACACGCCGGGGGAGCGCACGAGCTGGGAGACGATGACGCGCTCCGCGCCGTTGATGACGAAGGTGCCCGCATCGGTCATGATGGGGAAGTCGCCCATGAAGATGGACTGCTCTTTGATCTCGTTGGTGGCTTTGTTGCGCAGGTGGACCTGCACCTTCATCGGGGCGGCATAGGTCATGTCCTGGGCCTTGCACTCCTCGATGGTGTACTTGGGGGGGTCGTCCATAGAGAAGCTGATGAAGGACAGCTCCAGGTTGCCCGCGTAGTCGGTGATGGAATCAACGTCGTCGAACACGTCCTGGAGCCCTTTCTCCAGGAACCATTCGTAGGACTTCTTCTGGATCTCCAGGAGATAGGGCATCTCCAGGATCTCCTCGCTGCGGGCGAAGCTCTTCCGCTGGGTCTTGCCATACCAGACGTCTTTGACCGCTCTCGCCATTTGCTGATCACGCTCCACTTCGTCAAGATCTCCGGTGCGGAAGGGCTGCGGCGGCCCGACACGCCCGGGACGGTTGTCACACTTTCGGGATCTCCTCTTGCACTTTTCCGGCGCATCTGCTATACTCATGATCGATCCAAGGGGGCTTTATGCCCTGTCGCCGCATATAAAAGCACTTCATAGTACCATATTTTCCGCTCGGAGTCAAGAGGATATCTGGCTGCGGGCGATATTTTTATCTTCCGTCCTTACATTAAAATAAAGACATCAAGGGAAGGAGCTGTTTTATGGAAGCAGCCGTCTACCGCATATCGATCTGGCTGGGGACGACGAGCGTCATGGCCTTCGCCGCTTTCGGCTGGGACAAGGCCCTGGCGAAGCTGAAGCGCCGGCGTGTCCCGGAGGTGGCCCTGCTGGGGTGCGCGCTGCTGGGCGGCGGCGCCGGAGCGGCGTTGGGCATGATCGTGTTCCGGCACAAGATCCGCAAGCCGCTGTTCCGCCGCCTCGTCCCGCTCTCGCTGTGCGCCCAGACCGCGCTGCTTGCCTGGGCCGTATGGGGCATGTGAGGGAGGCTTTCCTGGCGGCAGGGCCCTCGTCTGCCGTTTTCCGGCGCATCCGGCAGCTTTTTGTTTTTCCAGAAATTTTTGCCCGATATCCTGTTGACAAGCGGCGGTCCAAGGGTTACAATAGCAACAGTTACAATTCGGTTACAAATGGTTACGATTTTTTGAGGAGGCACACATGGCTGAAAAATCCGGCGTCTTGACCTACAAGGGCCATCCGCTGCGGCGGAAGGACAATCTGATCTATTACGGTTCTATGGCCGACAAGTACATCGTCATGATCCAGGTGATGAGCTCCCGGAAGGACGGCAGCCTGGAACTGGCCAACAAGGTCCATCTCCAGCTCCAGCTCACCGATCCGGACCTGAAGAGCAGGGACCGCGTGGTGAAGAAGAGCGACCTGCCCGACCTGTTCTCCGCTGTGGACATGGGTTCGATTTGGTTGATGCGCGCACTGGCCGGTAAGTGAACGGCCGCTTTTTACGAAAGAAAAATTTATGGAGGTCATTCCAATGGAGTTCAAAGTCAAGGCGGTCAGGACCCTGACTGCCGCCGGCCTTATCATGACTATGTGTACCGGCGTAGCGTTCGCTTCCATCGGCAACGCTACCGTCACCGCCGACTCCCTCCGGCTGCGCAGCGAGGCGAACACCGGCTCCGAGACCGTCGCCATGGCCCCCAAGGGCAGCGAGGTGGTCGTGGAGGAGGACGTCGGCAACGGTTGGTATAAGGTCACGTTCGGGGAAGACGTAGGTTACATGTCCGGCGAGTGGCTCACCATCTCGCTGACGGACGGCACGGTCATCCCCGCCGCACAGGGAACGCAGCCGGAACTGCAGCGAGGGCTCGTCACCGCCGACGTGCTCAACGTCCGTTCCGGCCCGGACACCGGCTATGACAAGGTGGCCACCATCCGGGGAGGCACCGTGGTGGACATCCTGGCGGACCTTGGCAACGGTTGGTATCAGATCGACTCCGGCTATGTGTCCGCGGAGTATGTGACGCTGGTGGGCGCCGGCTATGAGGGCTCCAGCGCTCTGGGCGCCTCCGCCGCCGCCATGGCCCGTCAGCTCCTGGGCTGCCGGTACGCTTCCGGCGGCGCCGGTCCCAGCGCTTTCGATTGCTCCGGCCTGATGTACTACATATACAAGCAGCTCGGCTATCCCATCGCCCGCGGCTCTTCCAGCCAGTATTATAAGAGCGGTTACTTCGTCTCCACTGGCGAGATGCAGCCCGGCGATCTGATCTTCTTCTTCGACCGCCGCTTCGATAGCTCCGGCGGCACGCTCCCCACCACCCATGTGGGGATGTATGTGGGCGATGGTCAGTTCATCCACGCCTCCACCACCTCCTATCGGGTGCAGTACGACAGCATCTACGGCTACTACGCTCCCTACATCGTGGGCGCGAAGCGCATCGGCTGATCCATCCGGCGATCTCCTCTCAGCCGTCCGGTCTCATGGCCGGGCGGCTGAGCTTATAAATTTATTTATGATTTTCCTCTTTACAATTGGCCCTATGTGGGATAAAATAACCATAGTGACTGAAGGGGGTGCGCCCAGTGGACGACATGGACTATACGCGTAAATTCAACGTCAACCTCGACAAGGACCAGGAGATCAAAGCCATCCTGTCCTCCGTCTACAGTTCCCTGCGGGAGAAGGGCTATAACCCCATCAACCAGATCGTGGGCTATATCCTCAGTGAAGATCCCACCTATATCACCAACCATAACAATGCCCGCACGCTCATCCGCCAGCTCGACCGGGACGAACTGCTCCAGGTGTTGTTGAAGAGTTACCTTCACGAAAAATGATGGGAGCGGGGGGGGGGGGGGGGGGGGGGGGGGGGGGGGTGTGCGGGGGGGGGGGGGGGGGGGGGGGGGGGGGGGGGGGGGGGGGGGGGGGGGGG
>CANRXB010000078.1 GCA_947643715.1 uncultured bacterium | reverse complement strand
GAGCAGGCCCACGACAGGCTCCTCGAGTCCGAACAGTCCCACATCGGCTGGGAGGGGCTGGGATGAACGTGGTGATCAACGCCCTGCAATATAAGCAGGACAGCTCCGGGATCGGCGTCATGCTCCGGGAACTGATCGGCGCATACACGAGCATCTCCTCCCGGCCATGCCGGATCGTCCTGCCCAGCGACGGGCCGGACCTCCCCGCCGGACCGTCGGCGCAGGTGGTCCGCGCGCCCTGCTCCTATGGCCAGGGCCTGCGGCGGATGGGCTTCCAGAGCTTCCGGATGGGCCCCAGGTACTGCCGGGGCTCGATCCTCCTGACCACGGACTCCAAGATCCCCTTCCTGCTGCCCGAGGACTGCTTCGTGATCCCCATCGTCACGGACCTGGCGGTGTACCGCCTGCCGGGGGCCTACCGGCCCTCCCGGACCGTCTGGTGGCGGGCCCAATACCGGTACGTCCGCCGCCGGGCCGGCCTGTTCCTGGCCGTCTCCTCGTTCACCAAGCGGGAGCTGACCGACGTGCTGCACGTCCCGCCGGAGAAGATCGAAGTGGTCCCCTGCGCCTGCTCCCCCCGCTTCCGGCCCGTGCGCGACGGGCAGCTCCTGGCGGAGCTGCGGCGGAAGTACCGCCTCCCGGACCGCTTCGTCCTGTTCGTGGGCAACCTCAACCCCCGCAAGAACCTGCGGCGGCTGGTCCAGGCCTTCGACCTGGCCAAACAGAGGATCCCCCACCAGTTGGTCGTCGCCGGCGGGCAGGGGTGGAGGCTCCGCCAGGAGGACGTGCTGGAGGGGATCACACACCGGGAGGACGTGCGCTTCATCGGCTACGTGCCCGACGAGGAGATGCCCGCGCTGTATTCCGCCGCGGAGCTGTTCGCCTTCCCCTCGCTGTACGAGGGCTTCGGCATCCCCGTGCTGGAGGCCCAGAGCTGCGGCACGCCGGTGCTCACCAGCGCTTGCAGCGCCCTGCCGGAAGTGGGCGGGGACGCAGCCGTCTACGTCGATCCCATGGACGTGGAGGCCATCCGCGCGGGGATGCTGCGGATATTGGAGGACCCGGGGACGGCGCGGCGGCTGGCCCAGCAGGGGCCGGCCAACGCCGGGCGGTCCTGCTGGCTGGACTCGGCGCGCCGGCTGGACCGCATCATCGAGGCGGTGGCGGAGGGGCGGTGGCTATGAAGGTCGCATTGGAATTGCAGCCGTGCTGCGGGGACCGCTCCGGCGTGGGGACCTATGCCTATGAGCTGGCCCGGCGGCTGACCGACCGGGACGGCCTGGAGTTCTGCGGGGACCTGTTCAACTTCTGCGGCAGGAACGACGTCTCCCGGTATCTGCGGGGGATCCACATGCCCATCCGGGAGAGCCGCCTGCTGCCCTACGGGATCTACCGCCGCATCTGGGACGCGGCGCCCATCCCCTACGGCAGCCTGTTCCCCGGCGGCGCGGACCTGACGGTGTTCTTCAACTATATCGTCCCGCCCCGGGTGGCGGGCAAGGTCGTGACCACGATCTACGACCTGACCTATCTGCGCTTCCCCGAGACGATGCAGCCCGGGAACCTGCGGCGGATCCGGAAAGGGATCGGCCGCAGCATCCGGCGCAGCGACCGGATCGTGACGATCTCGGAGTTCTCGAAGCGGGAGCTGATGGAGCTGCTGGACGTCCCGGAGGAGAAGATCCGGGTGGTGTACACCGCCCCGTCGTCGCCGGAGGAGCCGGCGGACTTCCAGATGTGCCAGGAAAAGTTCCGCATCCGGCGGCCCTACCTGTCATATGTGGGCACCATCGAGCCGCGCAAGAACCTGGAGCGGCTGCTGCTGGCCTTCGAACTGCTCAAGCGGGAGCATCATGTCCCCCACCAGTTGGTCCTGGCGGGCGGGAAGGGCTGGCGGGACGAGGGGATCTACCGCACGGCGGCGGGGCTCTCGTGCGCCCGGGACGTCGTTTTCACGGGATACGTGACGCAGGCGGAGAAGAGCGCCCTGTACCGGAACGCCGACGCGTTCGTGTTCCCGTCGCTGTACGAGGGGTTCGGGATGCCGCCGCTGGAGGCCATGGCCCAGGGCTGCCCGGTGGTGTGCTCCGGCGCGGCCTCCCTGCCGGAGGTGGCGGGGGACGCCGCAGAGCTGGTGGACCCGCTGGAGGCGGAGGACATCGCCCGGGGGATCTGGCGGGTGCTGTCCGACAGCGGCCGCGCGGCCGGGCTGGTGGAGCGGGGCCGCCGGCAGGCGAAACGGTTCACCTGGGACGCGTCGGCGCAGGCGCTGGCTCGGGTCTGCCAAGAGCTATCGGAGGGACCGCCATGTACGCGCCCATGAGGATGACGCCCGTCTATCAGCAGCGTCTGTGGGGGGGCACGCGGCTGAAGCGCGAATTCAGGAAAGCCGACGCGCCGGACGCCACGGCGGAGAGCTGGGAGCTGGCCGCGCGGCCGGACGGCGCGTCCCTGGTGGCGGAGGGCCCCTTCGCCGGGAAGAGCCTGCTGGAGCTGGGCGGGCTGGACCGCCCCGGCCTGTGGGGCAGCGCCTGCCGGGACGGGCGGTTCCCGCTGCTGGTCAAGCTGATCGACGCGGGGCAGGACCTGTCCGTCCAGGTGCACCCGTCGGACGACACGGCCCTCGCCCGGCTCGGGGAGCAGGGCAAGGCGGAGATGTGGTACATCGTGGACTGCGCCCCCCAGGCGAGCATCTACTACGGCTTCTCCCAGCGGATCGACCGGGCGCAGCTCCTGGCGCGGGCCCGGGACGGGAGCATCTGCCAGGTGCTCAACCGGGTGCCCGTGTCCCGGGGGGACGTGTTCTACATCCTGCCCGGGACGATCCACGCCATCGGGGCCGGGATCGTGATCGCCGAGATCCAGCAGGACTCCGACACCACCTTCCGGGTCTACGACTACGGGCGGCTGGGCACGGACGGGGCCCCCCGGGCGCTGCACCTGGAGCGGGCGGCGCAGGTGCTGGACTACGGCCCCATGGCGCCCCGGGACTGCCGGGCCAACAGCGGGGCCCACTTCCCGGAGTTCACCCTGGCGGAGATGTTCTCCTGCCGGTACTTCCGGGCATACCGGGTGGACGTGCGCGGGACGGCGCGGCTGTCGTGCGATGGGCGGTCCTTCCACCACTTGCTGTGCGTGGAGGGGGCGGGCCGGATCCGGGCGGGGACGCAGACATGGCCCCTGGGGCGTGGGGACTCGTTCTTCATGCCCGCGGCGCTGGGGGCCTACGAGATCGAGGGGAGCTGCCGGGTGCTGCTCTCACATGTATAGAGGAGGGACGTACGATGAGGAAGACAGCGCTGATCATGGCGGGCGGCCGGGGAGAACGGTTCTGGCCCAGGAGCAGGAAGGACATGCCCAAGCAGTTCCTCTCGCTGACGGACGACGGGCGGTCCATGATCCAACTGACGGTGGACCGGATCGCGCCCCTGGTGGAGATGGAGGACATCTTCATCGCCACCAACCGGGACTACGCGGGGCTGGTGCGCAGCCAGCTCCCGGAGCTGCCGGAGCGGAACATCCTGTGCGAGCCGGTGGGGAAGAACACGGCGCCCTGCATCGGGCTGGGGGCCGTCCATATGGAGGAACGGTACGGGGACGCGGTGATGATGGTGCTGCCGTCGGACCACCTGATCAAGTACACGTCGCTGTTCGTGAGCACGCTGTCCGACGCGTGCCGCCTCGCGGAGCACGGGAAGGACCTGGTGACGGTGGGGATCGCTCCGGACTGCCCGGAGACGGGGTACGGCTACGTCAGGTTCCGGCCGGACGAGGTGCAGGGCCGGGCGTTCGCGGTGGAGAAGTTCGTGGAGAAGCCGGACCTGGAGACGGCGAAGGCCTACCTAGCCTCGGAGCAGTACCTGTGGAACAGCGGGATGTTCGTCTGGAAGGTGTCCACGATCCTGGAGCAGCTCCGAGAGCACCTGCCGGAGACCTATGAGGGCCTGCGGCGGATCGGGGCGGCCATCGGGACGGACCAGGAGGAGCAGGCGCTGGAGCGGGAGTTCCGGCAGTTCAAGTCCGAGTCGATCGACTACGGCGTGATGGAGAAGGCGAAGGACATCTACATCCTGAGCGGGGCCTTCGGCTGGGACGACGTGGGGTCTTGGCTGGCGCTGGGCCGGATCAAGCGCAGCGACGAGTTCGGGAACGTGGTGTCCGGGAACGTGGTGACGGTGGACACGAAGGGGACGATCGTCCAGGGCGGGGACAAGCTGATCGCGGCGGTGGGGCTGGAGGACATGATCGTGGTGGACTCCGGGGACGCGCTGCTGATCTGCGAGCAGGGCCACGCAGGGGACATCAAGAAGGTGCTGGAGAACCTGAGGATCTGCAACCGGACCCAATATCTGTGAAAAAAAGAGAGGAGATATCGCGATGAAAAAGGCATTGATCACGGGCATCACCGGCCAGGACGGGTCGTTCCTGGCGGAACTGCTGCTGGAGAAGGGGTACGAGGTGCACGGCATGGTGCGCCGTGCCTCCCAGCCGAACACACAGCGCATCGCGCACCTGCTGGACCGGATCGAGCTGCACGACGGGGACCTGAGCGACTCCAGCAGCATCGTCCGGGTGCTGGGGCAGGTGCGGCCGGACGAGATCTACAACCTGGCGGCGCAGAGCCACGTGCAGGTGAGCTTCGACGTGCCGGAGTACTCCGGGGACGTGGACGCGCTGGGGGTGCTGCGGCTGCTGGAGGGGATGCGGATCCTGGGGCTGGAGGAGAGCAGCCGGTTCTACCAGGCGTCCACGTCGGAGCTGTACGGGAAGGTGGAGGAGGTGCCCCAGCGGGAGAGCACGCCGTTCCATCCCTACAGCCCTTACGCGATCGCCAAGCAGTACGGGTTCTGGATGGTGAAGGAGTACCGGGAGGCGTACGGGATGTTCGCGGTGAACGGGATCTTGTTCAACCACGAGTCCGAGCGGCGCGGGGAGACGTTCGTGACCCGGAAGATCACCCGGGCGGCGGGGCGGATCGCGTGCGGGCTGCAGGACCAGCTCCGGCTGGGGAACCTGGACAGCAAGCGGGACTGGGGCTACGCCAAGGACTATGTGGAGTGCATGTGGCGGATGCTGCAGCACGACACGCCGGAGGACTTCGTCATCGCCACGGGGGTGCAGCACACGGTGCGGGAGTTCACCACGCTGGCCTTCGCCCACGACGGGATCGAGCTGGAGTGGCAGGGCGCGGGGCTGGAGGAGAAGGGGATCGACAAGGCCACGGGCCGCGTGCTGGTGGCGGTGGATCCGGCGTGGTTCCGGCCCACGGACGTGGACGACCTGTGGGGGGACCCCACGAAGGCCCGGACGGTGCTGGGATGGGACCCGCAGCGGACGAGCTATGAGGAGCTGTGCGCGATCATGGCGGAGCACGACCTGCGGCTGGCCCGGCAGGAGCAGGCGGAGGCCATGCGGTGAGGGCGCTGATCACGGGGAGCGGCGGCTTCGTAGGCGGCTATCTGCGCCGGGAGCTGGAGGAACACGGATATGAAGTGCTGGGGCTGGACGTCCGGCCCCAAGCCGGTACGATCCAGGCGGACCTGCTGGACCCGGAGCAGATGGCCCGGGCGATCCGCGCGGCGCGGCCGGACGCGGTGTTCCACCTGGCGGGCCAGGCGGACGTGGCCAGATCCTGGCGGGAGCCGCGGGAGACGATGGAGGTCAATGTGATCGGCGCGGTGGATCTGATGGAGGCGGTGCGGGCCTTCGATCCGTCCGTGCGGATGGTGCTGGTGGGCTCGTCCGACCAGTATGGGGAGCTCGGGGACGCGGGGCGGCGCGTGGAGGAGGCCCGGGAACCGCGGCCGCGCACGCCCTACGCGGTGTCCAAGCAGGCGCAGGAGGAGCTGGCGCGGCTCTACGTGCGGGCCCACGGGATGGACCTGCGCATGACGCGCTCCTTCAACCACGCCGGCCCCGGCCAGCGGGAGGGCTTCCTGATCGCCGACTTCGCCGCGGGGATCGCCCGGGTGGAGCAGGGCCTGGCCCCCTGCCTGAAGGTGGGCGACCTGGAGGCGCGGCGGGACTTCACCCATGTGCGGGACGTGGTCCGGGCCTACCGGCTGATCTGCGAGCAGGGCCGGCCGGGCGAGGTGTACAACGTAGGCTCCGGCCGCGCCCACAGCGTCCGCGAGATCCTGGACCGCCTGCTCGCCATGGCCTCCTGCCCCGTCCCCGTGGTCCAGGACCCCGCCAGGCTGCGCCCCTCCGACACCCGCGTCATCTGCTGCGACCACTCCAAGCTCACCCTCCACACCGGCTGGGCCCCCCAGATCCCCCTCGACGCCATCTTGTCCGACGTCTTGCGCGAGTGGAGGGA
>CANRXB010000077.1 GCA_947643715.1 uncultured bacterium | reverse complement strand
GCTGGTACGACTGGTTCTGCCAGGACCACGCCCTGGCCGGACGGCTGAAGAAGATAGGCCGGGTAGTCATGGGCATCACCGATCCCTTTATCCTGGACAATTACTACGTCTGGTTCAAAAACAACTGCCCCCTGGACGGGCCGCTGTATGACGACGTCCGCTTCGAGCCGCTGTCTGGAAATCGGGATGGGAAATATTTTGTGATCGCCTTGGACAGCCCCCACGAACGAAAGAAGTGGGCGCTGGTCACGGAGCGGTACGGCTTTGACGCGCCGGAGTTCGACTGCCGGGACATCCGGGAGATGATCCGCTACGTCAACAGCATCGGCCCAGAGCTGCAGCAAGGCGTCATCCCCCCATTCATCGCGGAGAAGGACGCCGTGACCGCCTATGCACGGCAGCGCGGGGAGCCGGAGAGTCTCCACATCTACCGGGAGGGAGAGCATCACTACAGCTATACCTCCCGGCGGGATCGGCGCAGGCGGACAGTCCTGGCGGTGGCCAGCCTGGAGGACGCGCCTGCCAGTTTTGTCTCCGAGCAGGCCCATTCTATCAAGGGAATGTACGTCTACTGCCCGGAGGATGCGGGGATACCCCTGCCCCCGCCCCAGAAGGAAGTGGACAAGGCTCCCAAAAGAAAAGAGGCGGAGCGATGACGCAGGACAGGTTCTCTGTCCGCCAGTGGCAGGAGAAGTTCCGGGCCGGGGCCTTTGACGAGCCAGACTGCTCTGTACAGATGGATGCAGGCTGGTATAACTGGATGTGCGGCACCGATTCTCTGCCCGGCCGCCTGAAGAAGCTGGCCAAGCTGGTCATGGGTGTCACTGATCCGTATATCCTGGACAACTATTATATCCTGTGCGCAAATCATTCCTCCCGGTTTAACAGACTGTATGACTCGGTGGGTTTCATCTCCCTTTTGGAAGAAAACCAGCTCAAGAGCATCGATATAACTCTGGATGATCCCTGTCACCGAAAAAAGTGGTCGCTCTTTACGCTGAGATACGACCTGGAAAGTTACGCTCCAGAGTTTGACTGCCAGGATGTTCGGAAGATGATCCGATATGTGAACCGGATCGGGCCTGAGCTGGAGCAGGACATTGTTCCCCCGTTTGTGAATGAGCGGCGGGCTGTTGAGGTGTACGCCCATAAGCGGCGTGGAGAACCCTGGGAGATCCCTGTCTATCGGGACGGGGAACACTGCTATACCTATAAGTCCCGGCAGGATGGGAGGGAACATACTGTCATCGTGACCCCTGATCTGGCGGCTCCGCTGCCCGGCTTTATTCCAGAGGAAGCGGTGCCTATCACGGATCTATACATCACCTGCCCGGAGCGGCTGAAGGGCTTGTATGTCTACTGCCCGGAGGATGCGGGCGTTCCACTGCCGGGACATCAGCAAAATATCAAAAATTCTCACAAAAAGAGGAAGGTGAACGAGCGATGAGTAAAGAACACGCCCCACGGGCGGCGGGGCCTCCCAAGCCACTCCTGCCCCCGGAGGCGGAAGCGGAGATCATGGACGCGCTGTCCGCCAATATGCGGATCAGCTCCGGGGAGATCGCCGCCATTTTGAAAAGGCACGGTGTGTCCGGGGACGCGGAAGCCCTCCAGGACAGCTACCGGAAGCGGCTGGGCCAGCGGCTGATGTCCAGCATCCGGGACGAGAACGGCAGGCGTGAGGTGCTGGCCCGCGGCAGCGAGTACATCGTGGTGGAGTGCTGTGCCGACCGGCAGGCCCTCAAGGCCATCCGCCAGCGCATCCAGAGCCAGATGAGCGGCCTGGACGATTCCGCGGACAAGGTGCGCCTCCGCATCAACGTGCTGGATCATCTGCTCTCCCGGTTCAGAAAGGGGGGCCGGCCATGGGCCTGAGAGATATCATCAGGGCCGTCCGGGAGTACCCCACCATCCACGCCGAGCTGGAAACGACCCGGCTGGAACTGCGGCAGGCCCGGCAGGAACTGGAACAGAGCGAACAGAAGATGTCATCCCTGTGTTTCGCATCGTATGAGCAGCAGAAGCACACGGAATTTCTTTCCAGCAAAGCAGAATCGCTCCGGGACGCTCTGGAGGAGTTTTGCCCCAAGCTGTCCACGCCGGAGGACATGAAGCGGTTTTACGATACGATCTCCCCCAGCCTGGACGCCAGCGGCTTCACGCTGTACCGCATGGCGAAGGAACTGACGGGGATCGATGTGCCGTCCTGTTTCCCTTACGAGGACAACCGCGGACTGTTTGAGGTGATGGATGGGCATCAGCTTTTGGACTGGCTGACCGCCGTCCGTTTCAATGCGGTGGAGTGGGATATGATCCCCAACAGCACCTACGAGTCCGCCACGTTGCTGGAGGTGGATACCTCCACCCCTGAATACCAGGCATTTGAACAGCAGCTCTATGGGAAGGTGCTGTCCAGGATGGGCTTTGAAAATATTGTAGCACCGGAGCAGGAAGCGGGCGCTATTGAAAGCAAAGTGACGGAACTGAAGCTGTATAGCCCGCTGAGTGCGGAGTTGACAGAGGAGGAGCCTGTCCGGGACTGGATCGATGAGCCGGAACCGTCCATGCCCCTGCCCCTGACTGGCAACGATCTGTCCGCCCCGGAACTTCGGGCCGCGATCCTCAAGGGGATCGAGGATGAACAGGCGCCGGAGGAGGCGGAACGGGGCCTGATGGCCTACTTTGACGGCTCGGACGCTGTGAATGAAAAGGTGGTCTCGTTTTTTCCCTCTGTGGAGGAGGTGGACGGCAGGCTGTACGGTGTGGCTGTGTGCCAGCTCAAGGAGGCGCTCACACCCGGCGAGATGGCGGAACTGAAGGAATACTGCTCCTGCCAATATGCCGATGGCTGGGGCGAGGGCTATGAGCAGCGCCCACGCAGGACCTCTTACGGTGAACTGTACGTCAGTTTCTGGCAGGCCAAAGACTTCTTCATCCTGACAAAAGAAGAAATGGAGACATCAAGGGCGGCCAGCCGCCCTCCGCACCAGCCAAAACGGGGAGGTGACGCCAGATGAACGGCAGCATCACCGAGGTCAACAAGGATACTTTCTGGGAGTTGATCGCCCAGGCGAAGGAGCATCCGGGCGGCCCCAGCGAGTGGCTGATGGAACGGCTGATGGACTTGGGGCCGGAGCAGGCGAAAAAGTTTGATGACATCGCCAGCGCCTACACCAGTTTGGCCTATCAGTACGGCCTGTGGACCGCCGCCTCCGTCATGGAATGCGGCGGCTGCAGCGATGACGGCTTCATCGACTTCCGTGGCTGGCTGATCGCCCAGGGCCGGGAGGTGTACATGGCGGCGCTGGCCGACCCGGACTCCCTGGCGGACGCGCCGGACTATCGGGACCAGCGCTTCGTCTGCCTCCCCCACATGGGGGATCGTGCCTATGAGGAACTCACGGGCCGGGAGGTATACGAGGACTTTGACCCAGCCAGCTATGACGCGCTGAAAGCGGAACTGAAGCAGGACATCGTGTACGGCGATGGGATCGGATATCCCTATGACGCCGCCGACGCGCTGGCCTACCTGCCCCGCCTATGCCGCAGGTATATGCCGGAAGGGGTGAACATCGGTACTTGGAATATCAACAGTTTGGAAATCAGGGCGGCCCGCGCCACCGCTCTGAAAAGCAAAAAAATCAAGAAGGATCGGGGTGATTCCAGATGAGCGACACCATCACCATCGGGGTGGACCACGGCTACGCCGCCATGAAAACCACCCACTGCGCTTTCCCCACCGGGCTGGTGGGGTACGACAATGAACCCTACACCCAGCAGGATGTGCTGGAATACGGCGGCAGATTCTATGTGGTGGGCAGCGGACGCCAGCCGCTCCAAAAGGACAAAACGGTCACGGAGGACTACTACCTCCTGACCCTCGCCGCCATCGCCAAAGAGCTGGCGTATCGGGGAGCCGGTGCCGCCGCCGCTGTCCATCTGGCGGCGGGCCTGCCCCTCACCAGCTTCGGGCGGGACAAGAAGAAGTTCCGGGCCTACCTGCTCCGGGACGGCCAGCCGGTGTCCTTCCGCTACGAGGGCATCGCCTACACCGTCACCATTGCGAAGGTGTCCCTGTTCCCCCAGGGCTACGCCGCCGTCCTCACCCAGCAGGAATTGCTGGACGAACCCTCCGTCATCGTGGCGGACATCGGGGGCTGGACGGTAGACCTGATGCGGCTGGACAACCGCATCCCCAACGCCGCCACCTGCCGGAGCCTGGAGCTGGGCATGATCCGCTGCCTGGATGAGATCGCGGAGCAGGTGCGCCGCGCCCTGGGCCTGTCCATGACGGCGGCGCAGATTGAGAGCGTCCTGCGGGGCGAGTCCGGCAGCATGGGCGAACAGGCCAGGGAGATCATCCACCGGGAAGCCGGGGCCTACGTCCGCCGCCTGCTGTCCGCCATCGCGGAGAGCGGCCTGGACGCCCGCGCCATGCCCGCCGTCTTCCTGGGCGGCGGGGCCGCGCTGCTGAAACGCCACGTTGGGGCCACAGACGGCCTGTGCCGCCCGCTTATCCTGGATGACGTATGTCTGAACGCCAAGGGCTACGAGCGCCTTGTGGGCCAGTTGTCGCGGGGTGTGAAGGGTGGCGGATAAGCGGCGGGTGAACCTCTCCCTCAACCTCTCCGCTCCCCACCAGCGGGAGGCGTGGGGAATCATCCGGGCTATCCCCGCTGGACAGCGGACGGACGCTGTGTGCCGGATGATCTGCAAGGGCTATAAACGGGACGCTCTGCTGGAGGAGATCCGCGCGGTCATCCAGGAGGAACTGCACAGCGTGGAATTTATCTCTGTAAAAGAAAAAACCGAGCAGCCGCAGGGGGCCGGGGACTTGGATGACAATGTCCTCGGCTTTCTGCTTGCGCTGCAAAACGATGGAGGTGACGAATGATCTGATCCGCTATTTTGATATGTTCGCGGGGATCGGCGGCTTCCGGGCCGGACTGACCCGCGCGGGCGGTTTCCAGTGTGTCGGCCACTGCGAGATCGACAAGTACGCCGACGCCAGCTACCGCGCCATCCACGATATTGGGAAGGAGGAGAAATACTATCCCGATGCAAGAGAGATCGACCCCGGAGACCTGCCCCACTTCGACCTCCTGTGCGGAGGTTTTCCCTGCCAGGCGTTTTCTAACGCTGGCAAAAGAAAAGGATTCGATGACGCCAGAGGCACTCTCTTCTTTGAGATTGCCCGGCTGGCTGAAGCCCGGAGACCTGCGTACCTGCTGCTTGAAAATGTTCCCGGCCTTCTCACGCATGACCAGGGGAGGACGTTTGCTGTCATCCTCTCCGCGCTGGATGAGCTGGGGTATCATGTCGAGTGGTCAGTGCTTAACAGCGCCAATTTCCACGTCCCCCAATCAAGGAAGCGGGTGTTCCTTATCTGCTATCTTGATCCCCGATGCGCCGGAAAAATACTTCCTGTCTTCGGAACAGACGCAAAAGCTCTTGTTCAAGTCCTCGGAGGGCCGCAGGGATCGAGAGTCTACGACCCGGAAGGGGTAGCCTGCACCCAGACCTCCGGCGCCGGCGGCATGGGCGGCAAAACGGGGCTTTACCTCGTGGATCTGTGCAAGGGGCAGCCGGAGCAGACAGAGATCGCCCGGTGTCTCACTGCCCGGTATGGGCAGACGAGCCTGTCTACCCACCCCAGGGAGCGTTCCGGTGTGCTGCTGATCAAGGAGGCCACCAAGCGGGGCTACAAGGAGGCAGGTCCCGGCGACACCGTGGATCTGGGCTACGCCGGGAGCAACACCCGCCGCGGCCGTGTGGGCCGCGACATCGCCCACACCCTGGAGACCAGCAGCATCCAGGGCATCGTGGAGCGCGGCGGGCGCATCCGCCGCCTGATGCCCAGGGAATGCCTCCGCCTCCAGGGCTTCGATGAGAGCCAGATCGACCGCCTGCTGGCCATCACCTCGGACGCCCAGGCGTATAAGCAGGCCGGGAATAGCGTCACTGTCAATGTGATCGAGGCCATCGGGCAGCGAATCCGGGCGGTGGACGAGCAGCTCCGAAAGGAGGACGCGGCCGCATGAGCGAGGTCGGCATCAAGGATCAGTGCTTCGGTGTGGAGGTGGAGATGACTGGCATCACCCGTAGGCAGGCCGCCGACGCGCTGGCCGCGTATTTTGGGACAGAACCCCAATACCTGGGGACCTACTACGATACCTGGGGCGTGACCGACCCGGAGGGCAAGGTCTGGAAGCTGATGAGCGACAGCAGCATCGAGCCGGAACAGAAGATCCAGGGTGAATATGTAAGGATCTCAGAATACACCTCAGAGGGCCGTGAGCGTCAGGTGGAGATGGTCACGCCCAAGCTGACCTACGCCGAACTGCCCAAGCTCCAG
>CANRXB010000076.1 GCA_947643715.1 uncultured bacterium | reverse complement strand
GTGTACTTCAAGCTCCAGTCCTTCTTCTTCATGCCGGTGTTCGGCCTGTGCAACGGCATGGTGCCCATCGTGGCCTACAATTTCGGCGCCCGCAAGCCGGAGCGCATCGTCAAGACGATCAAGCTCAGCGTCATGTACGCCACCGTGATGCTGGCCATCGGGTTCATCGTGTTCCAGGCCGCCCCCGGCCCGCTGCTGTCCATGTTCCAGGCGGAGGAGGACGTCGCCGGCGACCTGCTCACCATCGGCATCCCCGCCCTGCGCACCATCTCCTACAGCTTCCTGCTGGCGGGCTTCGGCATCGTGTCCTCGTCGGTGTTCCAGGCGCTGGACCACGGCGTGCTCAGCCTGGCCTGCTCCGTGGTGCGCCAGCTCGCGGTGCTGCTGCCTGCGGCTTTCCTCCTGTCCCGGCTGTTCGGGCTGGAGGCGGTCTGGCTGGCGTTCCCCATCGCCGAGACCTTCTCCGCCACCCTGTGCGCCGTCTTCATACGCCGGGTATACCGCCGGGACATCTCCTCCCTGTGCGCTCCGGCGGAAGGCTGAGCCCCGTCTTTACAGCTTCCCCGATCTGCCCATTGACACCGCCGCAGATCGTGTTATAATGTAACTACAATCGAATATCCCTTATCAAGAGTGGCGGAGGGACCGGCCCGATGAAACCACGGCAACCTGCTCTGCAAGGTGCCAAGTCCGGCGGAAACGCAAGATGAGGAAACGACCGAGCCATCCTGCCCTCCGCCGTCCGGCGGGGGGCTTTTCGGCCTCTTCGCGTCCCACATATAGAAAGGAGACGACTTACATGGCAAAAAGACTTTTCACTTCTGAATCGGTGACCGAGGGCCACCCCGACAAGATCTGCGACCAGATCTCCGACGCCGTCCTGGACGCCATCCTCGAGAAGGACCCCATGGCCCGCGTGGCCTGCGAGACCGCCGTGTCCACCGGGCTCGTCCATATCATGGGAGAGATCACCACCTCCTGCTACGTGGACATCCCCAAGATCGCCCGGGCCGTGATCCGTGACATCGGCTACGACCGGGCCAAGTACGGCTTCGACGGCGATAGCTGCGCCGTCGTCACCAACATCGACGAGCAGTCCCCGGACATCGCCCTGGGCGTAGACCGGGCCTTGGAGGCCAAGGAGGGCGCGCTCGACGACGGTCTGGACAACGGCGCGGGGGATCAGGGCATGATGTTCGGCTACGCCTGCCGGGAGACGCCGGAGCTGATGCCTCTGGCCATCTCCCTGTCCCACAAGCTGGCCCAGCGGCTCACTGAGGTCCGCAAGCAAAAGCTGGTGGACTACCTCCGCCCGGACGGCAAGAGCCAGGTCACGGTGGAGTACGACGCCAGCGGGAAGCCCCTCCGGGTAGACACCGTGGTGCTCTCCACCCAGCATTCCCCGAAGGCCACGCTGGAGCAGATCCGGGCCGACATGATCGAGCTGGTCATCAAGCCCACCATCCCCGCCGGGCTGCTGGACGGCGACACCCGCATCCTGGTCAACCCCACCGGGCGGTTCGTGGTCGGCGGGCCCCAGGGGGACTCCGGCCTCACCGGGCGTAAGATCATCGTGGACACCTACGGCGGCGCCGCCCCCCACGGCGGCGGCGCTTTCTCCGGCAAGGATCCCACCAAAGTGGACCGCTCCGCCGCCTACGCCTCCCGCTGGGTGGCCAAGAACATCGTGGCCGCAGGACTGGCGGACCGCTGCCAGGTGCAGCTCGCCTACGCCATCGGCGTGGCGCGGCCCGTGTCCGTCCGGGTGGACACCTTCGGCACCGGCACCGTGTCCGACGAGGCGCTGGAAGCGGCGGTGGACAAGGTGTTCGACCTGCGGCCCTCCGCCATCATCGAGCGGCTGGACCTGCGCAGGCCCATCTACCGGAAGATCTCGGCCTACGGCCACTTCGGCCGCCCGGAGCTGGACCTTCCCTGGGAAAAGCTGGACATGACCGACGCGCTCAAAGCCGCGCTGTGACGAATCGCTCTTACGGACCCGCCGCGCGGCCGCGCGGCGGGTCCGCTCCTCTTTGCAAAATGTTAACAATCTTCTTAGACATTTTTTATTGCATTATCTGCCACGCTATACTATACTAAGCAAGACTATCCAGGTCGATCGCGCCGGGCGCGGAACAGGTCTGTGCAAAGACCTCCGCCGCCCGCCTTTCGTCCGCCACGGGGAGGTTTTTATGACGAATCTACGCGCCAAGCTCCAGGAGGTCTCCAAAGCCAGGCTGCCTATGATCCTGGTCGTCTATATCATCTGCCAGCCGCTGCTGGACGTGTTCACCGGCCTGGGCGCTCAAGCCGGGCACTCGATCACCGCCGGAGTGGTGGTGCGCTCCCTGGTCATGGGTCTGGTGTTCCTCTACGCCGTTTTCGTCAGTGATTTCCCCGGGAAAAGCCGGTGGATGCTCTATACTGGGGCGCTTTTGGCCTATCTGATCCTGTTCATGGGCTATATGTTCTCCATCGGCGGCCTGGCCCTGTGCATCGGCAACATGCGGGAGCTCGTCAAGACCTTCTTCGCCCCCTTCCTGCTGCTCTTCCTGTGGGCGATCTACCGGGAGTACGGCTATCTGGTCACCGCCCGGACCATCGCCTGGGCGGGCGGGCTGTATGCCAGCGTCATCCCCATCGCTGTGCTCACCCGCACCAGCTACGTGTCCTACGGCAACTCCGGCTACGGTTACCGGGGCTGGTTCTATGCCGCCAACGAGGTGGGCTGCGTCATGGCGCTCACCGCCCCCTTCACCATCTGGTACTGCCTGCGGGTCCTGCCCACCGTCACCAAAAAGACCTGGTGGAAGGGCGCGCTGGCAGTATGGGCGCTGGTGGGAGTGGCCATCAGCGCCAACTTCCTGGGCACCAAGATCGTGTTCGGCGCCATCGCTTTGTACTGTCTGGCCGCGTTCATCTGGCAGGTCGTGGCCTTTCGCCGGGAGCGCACCCGGGCCAGGAAGATCGAGGCCATCGCCATGGGCGGGATGCTGCTGCTCACCCTGGCCTTTTTCCTCAAGTCCCCCCTCCAGGATTATATCAACCGCATCTATCTGCCGCTGCTGAACAACGACCCGGAGCTGACCACCGCCTCCTGGGGCGAGGAGATCCGCCGGGCCAGCCGGGGCACCTGGCTGTATGAGCTGATCGACTCCAATGAGACGCTCCAGCGGTTGGACCAGATCCTCAGCCGGCGGCTGATCAGCGCCTCCCCTGCCGTCCAGGTGTACACCGAGGGCGGCGTCTTGGCCAAGCTCCTGGGCATCGGCTACGCCAACGCCTCCGCCTACAGCCGTGAGATGTACTTCATGGTGGAGATGGATCCCCTGTCCGTCCTCATCCGCCATGGCATCGTGGGCCTCCTCCTGTACTATACGCCCTACCTCGGCTTTTTGGGCTGGTCCGTCGTCCAATTCTTCCGGCGGCCCGCCCAGCGCATGTCCAGCCTGTGCTACTGCACCGCCCTGTACTGCACTCTGGTGGGCTTCGGTATCTCCACCATCGCGGGCCACGCCCTGGTGTCCCCGGCGGTGGCCACCTTCATCCTGGTGGTCGGGATGCAGGTATGGGCGCAGACCCAGGAACAGAACGAGCTTCCAAAGCCATCGAAAGCATGAACGGACGCCGCCGGTCCTCGACCGGCGGCGCCTTTTCATGCAAGGCCCAGCAGCCGGGCCGCTGTGGCCGCGCACAGGCACAGCCCCAGCCCCAACGCCGTTGGCATGGCGATGGCCAACGCGGTCCACTTCACGCTGCCCGTCTCCTTGTAGATCGTCAGGCACGTCGTGGAGCAGGGCCAGTGGAACAGGGAGAACAGCATCGTGCACACCGCTGTCAGCCAGGTCCAGCCCTGCTGGCCGAGGAGCTGGCCCAGAGCGGTCAGATCGTCGAACTCCACCAGACTGCCGGTGGACAGATAGGCCATGAGCATCACCGGCAACACGATCTCGTTGGCGGGCCATCCCAAAAGGAAGGCCATCAAGATCACGCCGTCCAGCCCGAACAGCCGGGCGAAGGGATCGAAGAAGCCTGTGCAATGGGCCAGCAGGGTCGCGCCTCCCACTGTGACGTTGGCCATGAGCCAGATCGCCGCGCCCGCCGGAGCGGCCACCGCCACCGCCCGTCCCAGCACGAACAGAGTGCGGTCCAGCACCGAGCGCACCACGATCTCTCCCACCCGCGGCTTTCGGAAGGGAGGCAGCTCCAAGGCGAAGGAGGAAGGCATCCCGCGCAGCACCGTGGCGGACAGCAGGCGTGAGCAGGTCAGCGTCCCAGCCACTCCCAATACCAGCGTCCCCAGCAGCAGCGCCGCGCCCTCCACCGAGGCCAGCAGTCCTCCTTGCCCCCCCACGAAGAACAGGGTGATCAGTGCGATGAGCGTGGGGAACTTGCCGTTGCAGGGCACCAAGGAGGCGGTCAGGATGGCGATGAGCCGTTCCCGAGGACTGTCGATGATGCGGCAGCCGGTGACACCGCAGGCGTTGCAGCCGATGGACATGCACATCGTCAAGCACTGCTTCCCGCAGGCCCGGCACTTTTGGAACGCATGGTCCATGACGAAGGCCACGCGGGGCAGATACCCCAGATCCTCGAGCAGGGTGAACAGAGGGAAGAATATCGCCATGGGGGGCAGCATCACCGCCACCACCCAAGCCGTGACCCGGTACACTCCGTCCAGCAGCAGGCCGGACACCCACTCCGGCGCGGCGGCGAGCAGGTCCTCCAGGACCTCTCCCAACCGGGCGAACGACGCGGTGAGCACGCTGGACGGTATATTGGCGCCGGCCACCGTCAGCCACACCACCATCCCCAGAAGAAGCAGCATGATGGGGATGCCGGTGCTCTTCGACGTGAGCAGGCGGTCCAGCCGCTGCTGGCGCCGCCGCCGGCCCACGTCCTCACTGCGCACCACTTGAGCGGCATATCGCTCCGCAAGGGTCACCCGCTCCCCGGGGGCCCGGCTGGGCGCGGCCGGCGCGTCTGTCCCCACCAGCTCAGCGATGGCGGCGCGCAGGTCGTCCAAGCCCTCCTGCCGTCCGGCTGCGGTGCCCACCACCGGGACCCCCAGCCGCTGCGACAGGCCGGACAGATCCACTTGGATCCCCAACCGTTCCGCCTCATCCAGCAGGTTGACGCACACCAGCACTTTCCCCGTGAGCTCCAGCACCTGGAGGACCAATATGAGGTTGCGTTCCAGACAGGTGGCGTCGCATACGACCACCACGGCATCCGCCTGGCCGCTTTGGATGTAGTCCCGGGCCACCGCCTCCTCCTGGGAGTGGGCCGCAAGGGAATAGGTCCCCGGCAGATCGACGAGTTGATATCTCTTTCCCTCGAACGTGTACTCTCCCCGGGCGGTGGCCACCGTTTTTCCTGCCCAGTTCCCTGTATGCTGTCTCAAACCAGTCAAGGCGTTGAACAGCGTGGACTTGCCCACGTTCGGGTTGCCCGCCAGCGCTATCTGGTTCATGTGGCCACCGCCTGAGCGGGGACCTCCTGGGCTTGCCGCTCCAGCACGACTCCGGCGGCGTCGGACCTGCGCAGGGCGATGAGCGCGCCCCGGATGAGATAGGCGCAGGGATCCCCGGCCGGACTGCGCAGCACACAGGTCACCCGGGTGCCCCGTACCAGCCCCAGATCGGTGAGCCTCCGGTCCATGGCAGGACCCGCGTCCACCTGCGTCACATAGGCGCTCTCCCCTTCTCTGAGCGCGGACAAACACAATGTTTCATACATGATTTCTTTGCTCCTTTCCCGCGCGGGCCGCCCCGCGGACGGCCTGCAAGCTATCCTATGGCGGACGCGGACCGGAGGTGCCTGACTTCGACCAAAGATCGCGATCGTGTCCCCATCGTTCTTTTTCCCCTTGCCGAACGGGGCCTTATCCTGTATACTGGAAGGTGAAGATCAAACACGGGGAGAGAAGCACGATGGACATCACCACTGTATTGTTCGACCTGGACGGCACCCTGCTGCCCATGGACATGGACGCCTTCACCAATGGCTACTTCGCCCTGCTCACCCAGAAGCTGGCCCCCCGGGGCTACGATCCGGAAAAGCTGATCGCGGCGATCTGGGCCGGCACCGGGGCCATGGTGAAGAACGACGGGAGCCGGACCAACGAATCGGCCTTCTGGTCGAGCTTCGTCCGGACCTTCGGGGAAGCCGCCCTGGCGGACCAGCCCTTGTTCGTGGAGTTCTACGCCAACGAGTTCCAGCAGGCCAAACGCTTCTGCGGCCATAACGATCTGGCGGCCAAGACGGTACGGGAGATCCGGGCATCGGGCCGCAGGGTGGTGCTGGCCACCAACCCCATCTTCCCCGCGGTGGCCACCGAGAGCCGGATCCGATGGACGGGACTGGAGCCCTCCGAGTTCGAGCTATACACCACCTATGAGGATTGCCGGTACTGCAAGCCCAGCCTCGGTTACTACCAGGACATCCTGGACCGCCTGCACCTGCGCCCGGAGGGATGCCTCATGGTGGGCAACGACGTGGCGGAGGACATGGTGGCGGCAGAGCTAGGGATGCAGGTGTTCCTCGTGACCGACTGCCTCATCAACAAGAGCGGACAGGATATCGACATCTATCCCCACGGAGGCTTTCAGGAACTTCTGGACTTTTTGCGCAGGCAGTGAAGGGCCCGCGCACGAAGTCCACGATGCGACGAGAAAGGACGTGCTCTGAATGGATGACTTCTCCTTTTCCGTATTCCCGAACGAAAACTTTTTGGACCTGCGGCTGTTCCAGTACGGCTGGGAACAATGCGCCCCGCTGCACTCCTTTGGCCCCTTCGTGCGCAACCACTTCCTGTTCCACTATGTCATCTCAGGCCGGGGATACCTGGACGCCGGGGACGCGGACGGCGCCACCCGCCGGTATGAACTCAAACCGGACCAGGGCTTCCTCATCTGCCCCGACCTGGTGAACACCTATCATGCCGACCAATACGATCCCTGGAAGTACGTCTGGCTGGAGTTCGGCGGCCTGCGGGCGGAACGCTACCTCAACGCCGCCGGGCTGAGCGCATCCCAGCCCATCTACCGGCCCAAGAGCCCGTCCATGGCCGAACCGGTACGGGAAGCCATGATGTACATCGCC
>CANRXB010000075.1 GCA_947643715.1 uncultured bacterium | reverse complement strand
TCCACAGCCTGCTCGATGGACACGGCCACGGTGTTCTCGTAGCCGGAGTAGGTGTGGGCCACATACCATTTCAGTTCCTCAGCCATGGCCGCCGTCAACCAAAGAGCTGGAGCAGGGCGTCGATCACCGCGCGGGCAAGGAAGTCGAAGCCCCAGATGAAGATGCCGACGAAGATGACGCACAGGATGACGATGCCCACGTTCTTCAGCGTGTCCTTCGCGGTAGGCCAGGTGACCTTCTTCAGCTCACCTTTCAGGTCCTTCAGCCAGCGCAGGACGGGGTTGGGCTTCTTCTCCTTCTCCTTCTTCTTGGGGGCCTTGTCCTTCTTGTCGGAGCTTACGGACTCCTTCGGTGTGGTGGCGTTGTCCCGCTTTTCCTGTTCAGACATTTACTTTGACCCTTCTTTCCTTATGAGCGGCGCTCATTACTTGGTTTCGGTGTGCAGAGTGTGCTTTCTGCAGAAGGGGCAGTACTTGTTGAGCTCCAGGCGCTCGGTCGTATTGCGCTTGTTCTTCTTGGTGTTGTAGTTGCGCTGTTTGCACTCAGAGCAGCGCAGCGTGATCTTCACACGGTTCCCGGCTTTCGCCATTCTCGGCACCTCCTTTAAATTTGGCCCATCCGGCAAAAAAAGCGCCGGACCGGCCTTCGCCAGTCCCAGCGCCTCGAATGGGCATGACGCGCCCATCTCAATGACTACGGGTGACCGGCCGATCGCCTCCCTGCGGTCCTCCAGGGGAGGGTCAGGGTTTTTGTGGGTATCCCGTAAAAATACGCACAAAAAGAAAGCCCTGCTCACAGGTGTTGACAGTATATCATACCATGAGAAGATTTGTCAAGGGGGACCTCACCAAAAGGTGAGATCCCCCTTGACATCAGCACAAACGGCTTTCGCCCCGGTACATGCCCGATGCGCATCATACGTCACATCTCAGGTGGGACTTGCCATGCCTTCTCTTTTCATTTATAATGTGTGTCGATACAAAGCATCGAAAGGAGGACGGGCCGGCATGGATATCACCATCGAGAGGGCGCAGCCGGAGGACGCAGGCGCTCTGATCGCGTTCCTGAACAGGATCGGCGCTGAAACGGACAACCTGACCTTCGGCAGCGAAGGTCTCCCCATCACCCTGGAGGAAGAGGCGGAGATCATCCGGGAAAAGAACAGATCTCCCCGAAACTCCCTGCTCCTGGCGAAAAAGGGCGGGGACATCGTAGGAGATGCCAGCATCGAAACGCTTCCCCGCCGGATGGCCCACCGTGCGGAGTTCGGGATCGCGGTCGTCAAAGCCGAATGGGGCCAGGGGATCGGCAGCAGATTGCTGGAGGCGGCGATCGAGCACGCCAAGGCCCAGCGGATCGAGATCGTCGAGCTCGAAGTGCGCAGCGACAATGAGCGGGCGATCCGGCTGTACCGAACGCATGGGTTCGTGAAGATCGGCACTTATCGAAAGTACTTCAAGATGGAAGACGGCACATATGCAGATTTCGACCTGATGGGCCTGTATCTATGAGAGGAGGATGACGATGCGCGTGATGGCCATCGACTACGGCGACGCCCGGACGGGGATCGCCGTGTCCGACGCCGCCGGGCTGCTGGCGGGATACACCACCGTGATCCATGACCGGCGTCCGGAGTCGGTAGCGCAGGAGATCGCCCGGATCGCCCGGGAGCGCCAGGTAGAGGAGCTGGTGATGGGCTTCCCCCGGAACATGGACGGTACGGAGGGCCCCCGGGCCGCGCTGTACCGCGATCTTGCCGCCTTGGTGGGAGAGCACACAGGCATGTCCGTGCGGCTGTGGGACGAGCGGCGCACCACCATCGAGGCCCACCAGATCCTCCACGCCTCGGGCAAGCGGATGAAGCGGCACAAGCAGAATGTGGACGCGGTGGCCGCTTCCCTCATCCTGGAGGGCTACCTCACCCGGCGGGCGCGGGAGCAGGCCCCGCCTCACTCCGTGGATCCGTTCGAGCGCGGATAGGCCGCCGGCTCGTCGGTCAGGCCCGCCAGATAGTCCATGCTGGTGTTCAGCGCCAGCGCGATCCGTTTGCACTGCTCGAAGGACATGTACCGCTCCCCGCGCTCGATCTTGGAATACGCGCTTTGGTCGATGCCGGTGAGCATCTGCATCTTGATTTGTGTATAGCCGCGCTTTTTTCGTAGATCTCTCATCCTCGACATGATATCACCCAAGATATTATGTCAGATCGTCCTATTGATTTTAGGCTACTGTTGTCCTATAATCAGTTCGAGGTGGATGCTGTGGACGACTACAAAGAAAAGTTCATAACACTGTTCCAGGAGACGACGAAGGTGCTGCTCATCTTGAGGGAGGTCCAGCAGGACTGTATCCAGGCATATGTCTCAGCCGTGTTAGGAGAGACGCAGGACGGAACGGATACATGAGGACGAGGACCGGCGGAGCGATGCTCCGCCGGTCCTCTGCTCACAAAAAGATCTCAGCCTATTTCGACCGTGTGGCCGCAGTTCCCGTTCCATCTCCGCCATGTCCTGGGCCTCCGCCGCTTCGGGCGAAGGGACCCAGGCCGCTTTTTTACCGCTCCTCAGATCGGCCCCCCTAGACTTTGGCCATACTTTATGGTAAGATCGTAGGAAAGAACGAAACGGAGGGCACCTTCATGCTGACCATCAGGAACGAGGCCCCGGCGGACCACCAGATCGTGGAGGACATCACCCGCCGGGCCTTCTACAACATCTACGCCCCCGGCTGTGTGGAGCATTATCTGGTCCGCACCATGCGGGAGCACCCGGACTTCCTCCCGGAGCTGGATCTCGTAGCCGAGCTGGACGGCCAGCCGATCGGGAACGTGATGTACACCAAGTCCACCCTCACCGATGAGGCCGGAGCGGTGAAGGACATCCTCACCTTCGGCCCGGTGTCCATCGCGCCGGAGCACCAGCGCAAAGGCTATGGCAGGCAGCTTCTGGAACGGTCCTTCCGGCGGGCGGCGGAGCTGGGCTGGGACGTGGTCGTCATCCTCGGCAGTCCCGCCAACTATGTCGGCCTGGGGTTCAAGAGCTGCAAAAGGTTCAATATTTGCCTGGAGGACGGCCGGTTCCCGTCGGGCATGCTGGTGAAGGAGCTGAAGGAGGGGGCCTTGGACGGGCGCAAGCGGGTGTTCCGGAGCAGCCCCGTCATGGATATCGACGAGGCGGAGGCCCGGCGCTACGACGACACCCTGGAGCCCATGGCGAAGGGATCCCGGCCCAGCCAGGAGGAGTTCTATATCATGAGCCGCTCCTTCGTGGGAGAGGAGTGAGCCGATGAAAGAGAACCGATACGACGATCCCCGGTTCTTTGAGAAATACGGTCAGATGGCCAGATCCCAAAAGGGGCTGGCCGGGGCCGGGGAATGGCATGAGCTGGAAAAGCTGCTGCCCGATCTTCGCGGCAAGCGGGTATTGGACCTGGGCTGCGGCTACGGCTGGCACTGCACTTATGCCGCCGAGCACGGCGCGGCCAGCGTACTGGGGACGGACATCTCCCAAAGAATGCTGGAGACGGCGCGGGAACGCGATCCCGGACCGTCTATCGAATACCGGCAGGCCGCTATGGAGGACCTGCGCTTCCCGGACGGCTCCTTCGACGTGGTGCTCAGCTCGCTGGCCTTCCACTATGTGGAGGACTTCGGGCCGCTGGTGCGGCGCATCAGCGATTGGCTGGCCCCCCGCGGCGTGTTCGTCTTTTCCGTAGAGCACCCGGTGTTCACCGCCGATGGCCCCCAGGATTGGTACTACGGCCCGAACGGCGAGATCCTCCACTTCCCCGTGGACGATTACTTTGTAGAGGGACCCAGGGAGGCCATTTTCCTGGGGGAACGGGTGATGAAATACCACCGCACCCTCACCACCTATCTGGGCACGCTGCTGGAAAACGGCTTCCGGCTGGCGCGGGTGGTGGAGCCCCAGCCCCCGGAGAGCATGATGGATCTGCCCGGTATGAAAGACGAGCTGCGCCGCCCTATGATGCTGCTGGTGTCGGCGATCCAGGATGAAAGGGGACGGTGAACCATGCGCAGATCGAGAAAATGGAAGGCGATAGCCACTGGATATTCGGGAGAAAGGATGTGATGCAGACAAAAGATCGGAGTTGATATCATGTCAAATATCCCGGATCCTGATGCGATCTTCCCCAACGAGTACAAGACCTCGTGTTTTCTGAAAAACGTGATCACCGCCCCCAATATCATCGTGGGCGATCACACCTATTACGACGACCCTGTTGACCCCACCGGGTTCGAGAAGAACAATGTGCTGTTCAACTACCCCGAATTCGGGGACCGGCTCATCATCGGCAGGTTCTGCTCCATCGCCTCCGGCGTAAAGTTCATCATGGGCCCCGCCAACCACCGCATCAGCAGCGTCACCACCTACCCTTTCCAGGTGTTCGGCGGCGCGTGGGCGGAGAAAGCCCCGCCCCATCTGTCTCAGCTCCCCTTCAAAGGGGACACGGTGGTGGGCAGCGACGTCTGGATCGGCCGGGAGAGCGTCATCCTGCCGGGGGTGAAGATCGGCGACGGGGCCATCATCGCCGCCTATTCCGTAGTGGCGAAGGACGTGCCGCCCTACACCGTGGCGGGAGGCGATCCGGCCCGGGCCATCAAGAAACGGTTCGAGGACGATGAGCTGATCGACATCCTGCTCCGGCTGCGGTGGTGGGATCTGCCCGGGGAGGAGATAACGGATCTCATCCCCCTGCTGTGCAGCCCGGACCTGGACGCGGTCAAGGCGGAGCTTCAAAAATTGCTGCCCCAGCCGTAGGGCGCGCGGCTTTGCCGTATATGGCTGGCCCGCTCCAAGGCGCGGCCCGGCCCTGGCAAGATCGTCGGCCCATAGCGGCGGAGGGCTTGTATCCGCCGCTCATCTGTGTTATCATACAACGAAGGATGGCCGCGACGGCCTTTCGCAAAAGCTAAAATCTTGCTTTGGAGGATCTTCCACATGAGAGAACTGCTCAAAGACATCAAATGGAGCCTGATCCTGGCGTCCCTGCTCTTTTTGTTCCTTGGCATAGCATTGCTGATCTGGCCCCATACCAGCAATCTGATCCTGTGCTATATCGTCGCCGCCGTGCTCACGGCTTACGGCCTGTTCAACATCGTGGCCTACTTCGGCAAGGAGCGCGGCTCCTTGATCGGGCTGATCGTCGGCGTCATCTGTGCGGCCTTCGGCGTCTACGCCCTCGTCCAGCCCACCCGCATCAGCGACATCATCTCCATCATCCTAGGCGTCGCCGTCCTGGTGGATGGGACCATGAGCCTGCGGCGGGACTTCGAGCTGCGGGAGAGAGGCTTCGTCCGGTGGTGGCTCCCCTTCGGCCTGGATGTGCTCATCCTGATCCTCGGGGCCATCGTGATCTTCAACCCCGGCCTGTTCGCCGAGCTGCTGCTCCAGATCGTCGGCGTCATCCTCATCTATGAGAGCGTGTCCGACCTGTGGACCATCCACCGGCTGGCCAAACTGGCCCGCGCCGCCGTGGTGGAGGGCGAAGTCATCGACGTGCAGGACGCAGAGTGACGCGCGATCCGCCCTCCGGCCTCGAAAGACGACCTTCTATATCGGACCTCTCGAAACCAAAAAGGATCGTTGCCCACGATGAGCGGGCAACGATCCTTTTTTGGAACAGGTCTCCTGTTACCAGGTCAAGCCCAGATACAGATCCTTATATTGCTTTGCAGAGTTCTCCCAGGACAGGTCCTTATCCATATCCCGCCGTATCATCTCGTCCCAGCGTTCGCGGTCCTCGAAATAGACGGTCTTTGCCCTGTTGATGGCATCCAACAGCAGGCCGGCGTCGTAACGATCGAAGGTAAAGCCGTTCCCTGCATTCGTATACATATTGTATGGCTCGACGGTATCCTTCAGCCCGCCGGTCTCCCGAACGATCGGTATCGTGCCGTAGTGCATGGCGATCAACTGCGTCAATCCGCAGGGCTCGAACTGGGAGGGGACCAGCAGAGCGTCCGCGCCCGCGTAGATCCTGTGGGCGCGCGTTTCATCGTACATGATATTGGAGCACACGTTCCCCCTGTATGCGTGCTCATAATACCGGAAGGAATCCTCATATACCCGGTCCCCGGTGCCGAGCACCACCACCTGTGTATGCTCGTCCATGACCTGCGCTAAGATCGCGTTGACCAGATCCAATCCCTTTTGGTCCGTCAGACGGGAGATCAGCCCGATCACGAATTTGTGATCGTCCTGGACCAGCCCCAGCTCTTCCTGCAGCTTGCGCTTGTTCTCCTTCTTCTTGTCCAGCGCATCCGCGATGCCGTAATTCGCATACAGTCTGGCGTCGGTCTGGGGATCCCAGATGTCATAGTCGATACCGTTCACGATGCCGCGCAATTTGCCGGAATGATACCGCAGATGGGCGTCCAAAGTCTCGCCGTAGTAGGGGCTCTGGATCTCGCCTGCGTAAGTCTGGCTCACCGTCGTGATGATGTTCGAGTACGTCAGGCCGCCCTTCAGCATGTTCGCGTCCCTGTAGCCCACCTTCAGAGCGTCCTTGTTGAACACATGATCAGGCAGACCGGACCAGTAACGGATCGTAGGGATATCGTAGATCCCTTGGAACCGCAGGTTGTGGATCGTCAGGATGGTCTTTGCGGTGGTCAGCTTCGTGTTGGCGAACTGGGTCCTCAGATACACCGGGACCAGGGCGGCCTGCCAGTCATGGCAATGGATGATATCAGGGACCCAATCCATATAGTTCAGCGCCGCCAGGGCCGCTTTGGCGAAGTAGCAGTATTTCGGGATATCATCGATGAGATTGGTATATGGATCCCCATTGCTGAAGAATTCTTCGTTGTCGATGAAATCATACACCACGCCGTCCCAGACATATTCCATGATGCCCACGTAATAGGTCCGGCCATCTGCGCAGAGATCCATCTCGAAGGCGCCCCGGAACACCATTTTCTCCTGGTATTCCCACGGGATACATCTGTACCGCGGGAGGATGACCTTCACATCGCAGTTCTGCTTCACCAGCGCCTTGGGCAGCGCGTACATGACGTCGCCCAGACCGCCGGTCTTGACGAACGGATAGCATTCCGACCCGATGAACACGACGCTCTTTCTGGGGGTCGTATAGATCTCTTCCACCACAACGTTTTCCGCAGCCTCTGCTTCCGGGGCCTCCTCCGTGGCCACTTCCACGGCCTCCGCTTT
>CANRXB010000074.1 GCA_947643715.1 uncultured bacterium | reverse complement strand
CGTCCACCCCCGGGGGGGGGGGTGTGCGTTTTTCAATAAAACACCCCCCCCCCCCCGCTAACCCCCCCGCACTGGGGGCCCTGGCTCCCCCCGCCCCCCCTCGGCCCTATCTGAACCTTACACAAACGACCTGATGGATCGGGATCTAAGGAGTGTAGGAAAATGTTAGTAAAGGCTGCAAAAGAAGATATAGAGCAATATATGGATCTTGCATACTCATTGGCATTGGACCAAACAAAATCTGGTTATCCTCTTTGGTCAGACGGTGTTTCTACAAAAGAGGAATTTGTGGATCATGTTTGGAAAAGTTACCGTAACGATGATCGGGAGATCCTTCTTTTTGTTATAGATGGAGCAGTTGAAGGATGGATCCAATTTTTCTATATCGAACAAGATCGGTATCTTCAAACAAATGGGTTTCTCATCAACAGGAATACAGAACAGGCTTTAACGGAGTTCTTGGAATATGCCGGTGCGCATTTTACAGGATATGACCTGTATCTAGGGTTTCCGAAAAGAAATACCAACGCGATCTCTTTCTTGCAAAAAATAGGCTGTAGGCTGATCCAGGAATCCTATCACGATATTTTTGTTTTTGGCGGCTCTGCCATACAAGCCGAAACGGATGGGATCGTAAGGGTCACTGAAAGCAATTTTTCTGATTTCAGGAAATTACATCAGACCGACCCCGAGACATATTGGAGTTCAGATCGTATTTTTTCAGCGCTGAATGAGTGGTCGATCTATCTTCTATACCGGGAAGATACCGCGGTAGGATACGTCTGTGCAAGAAACGGTGAGATTTTCAGCTTAGGCTATCGTGATGATATATTCGATCGATCTGCTTATAAGGCTATGGTAACCGTCATATTGAGAGATCTACAGGCGGCAGGGTATAAACATATGATATTTTTCAACGAAGAGGAAAGCCAGACCGCTGCACTGGAGCTTGGTTTCTCTTGTGTCAGTGGATATGTCTTATATATCACAAGCGTATAGGGAACGAATTCCAGATCTATCGGACAGTTATCCATTATGGATAACTGTCCGCATCGTTGTTTTGACGAAAGATCGAGAGATCGTACTCTCAGCAACACAGAAGGTAAAAGGGAGGACCTGCGCCGCACGGGGCCTCCAAAGGGGCGCCCTTGCAATCAGCGGCGCACTTTGTTATAATGTTGGGGATCTCAGGCATGGCCTGCCATACCGCCATGCCCCAGAAAAGCGAGGTGGGCGCTCATGGGCACTGTCGTCGTCACAGATGGGAAATACCGCTCCTCTATCGCCGCGGCGCGGATGCTGGGGCGGGCAGGGTATCAGGTGGCCGCCGTCCAGACCCGGGGCGACCTGGCCCTGGAGCCGCCGGTGTTCACCTCCCGCTTCGTGAGCCGGAGTCACTGGCTGGACGGCTCAGTGGACGCCCCGGACTATCCGGACCGGCTGTACGAGCTGCTGGCGCAGTACGACCTCCCCGTGCTGTTCTGTACGGGAGCGGCCACCCTCAACGCCGTGGCCCGCCAGCGGGAGCGGTTCGCCCAGGTGTGCGATCTCCTCGTCGCACCGCCGGAGACGCTGGACGCCCTCAACGACAAAGAGGCGGTCCACCGCCGGTGCGTGGAGCTTGGCATCCCCGTCCCCATGGAATACGCCGGGGAACCGGACCGTTATCCCGTGATCGTCAAGCCCCACTGCGGGGAACGCTATGGCCTGAAAGCCAAGGACCGCTACGCCGTAGCCGGCGACGCCGAGGCATACGCCGCCTGCCGCGCCGCTATGGAGCGTTACGATCCCTGTCCCATCGTCCAGCAGAAGGTGGAGGGGGCGGGGGCCGGGGCCAGCCTGCTGCTGGACCGGGACAGCCGCCTCGTCGCCGCGATCTGCCACCGCCGCATCCGGGAATATCCCGCCTCCGGCGGGCCGTCCACCTGCTGCGAGAGCTTTTACGACGAGCAGACGATCCAACAGGCATACCGCCTGCTGTCCTCCTTCCGCTTCGTAGGCATGGCCATGGTGGAGTTCAAGGGGCCCTATGTGCTGGAAGTCAACCCCCGTGTGTGGGGGAGCTTCCCCATGACCGAGCAGGCGGGCAGCCCCTTCGCCTGTCTTTATGCCCGGGCCGCGGCGGGCGAGCGGCTGACCTATGCCCCGGCGGACTACGAAACGGGGGTACGGATGCGCTTCACCCTCAACGACGGCGCAGCCATGCTGGATTATCTGCGCCACGGTCAGCCAAGGCCCTTTTTCCAGGGGATGGCCGACTGGGCCCGCGCCAAAGAGGCCCTTTCCTGCCCGGACGACCCCAAGCCCTTGCGCCGTTATCTGCGCAACACATTACTGAGAAGGTGACTATGGAGATCAAGCTCGACCTGCACGTCCACTCCCGCCGCTCCCCAGACGGGACCATGAGCCTCGAGGAGATCGTGTCCCTGGCCAGGGCCAGGGGGCTGGACGGCGTAGCCGTCTGTGACCACGACCTGGCGCTGACAGCGCCGCCGGAGTTCGAGGACTTCCTCGTCATCCCGGGCATCGAGGTGTCCACCCAGTTCGGCCACCTGCTGGGGCTGTTCCTCACCGGCCCTGTGGAGACGAGGGACTTTTTCCAGGCTGTGGAGATCGTCCACGCCCAGGGCGGGCTGGCGGTGCTGGCCCACCCCTTCCAGCACTCCCGGGACGGATCGAGGCTGGCCCCTGCCGTCCCCCTGCTGGACGGGATCGAGGTCTGGAACAGCCGGGCCCAGCGGAAGATCCACGACGCCGACCGTCTGGCCGCCAGCTTCGCCCAGACCTGCGGCCTCCCCCCCTTCGGCGGCAGCGACGCTCACTGCCCACAGGAGGTGGGGAACGGCTGCACCACCGTGGAAGCGCAGGCGCTGACGCTGGAGGCGGTGAAGTCCGCCCTGCTGGCGGGGCACGCGCAGGTGTCCGGCCGCAGGAGCCGGGCATGGTACACCGCCCGCAGCCAGCTCACCAAACGCAGAAAGACCGGCGCAGGGCCGCTGGCTTACGTGAAATGGGCGGCGTTCGCCGCCAAATGCTGCTTCGAGGATATCGTCCGAAAGGGGGAGTGAGCGATGTCGCTCATCGTAAAGATCGGGAAAAAGGGGAAGAAGCTCGTCAAAAAGCTGATCGTACCGGCGGAGAAACACCATCTCAGCTACACGCGCCGCATCGAACGGATCAAGACGGACAAACGCATCTGCGCCATGACCTTCGACGACGGCCCGATGGACATGCCCGCCGCTCCGGACCGCTTCGAGGGCCGCTCCCTTACAGATGTCCTGCTGGACACGCTGGCTGAGTTCGGCGCCAAGGGGACCTTCGACGTAGTGGGGGACACCGGCGAGAACTACCCCGACCGGGCGGGCAAGGTGGGCAGCGCCGCCTGGGGCGGGATCCGGTTCGACCATTATCCGGACATCGGCCATGACGGCAGCGGGGGCGCGGCCAACAACGACCGCCTGATCCGCCGCATCCTGGCGGAAGGGCACCAGATCACCAACCACGGCTACCGCCACATCATCTTCGGCAAGAAACCCTTCGTCTACGGACGGCGGGAGTACCTGGGCAGCGTGGACCGGGCGGTAGACGACCTCAACCGGCTGGACCTGCTCATGCGGGAGCGGTACGGCTATCAGATCGCCATGTCCCGCCCGCCCCATTACGTGGACCGGATGCAGGACGGCTTCACCAGCTACGACGTCTACGACCGGCTGGGCTACCAGTATATGGCGGCCTCCTTCGACGGGGCCGGCTGGCTGCCCTCCACCCTGCGCGACCCGGACGCGGCGCTGGAGGCGGAGGTGGACGCCATGGCAGCGCCCATGCGCCGGGCGCTGGAACAGGATCCGGACTTTTTTTGCGGCCAGATCGTGTTCCAGAAGGACGGATACAACATGGCCAAGCGCACCCCTGTGGCCTTCGGCCTGCGCAAGCAGTTGGAGCTTTTGAACGAGTACGGCTACCGGGTGGTGACGGTGGCGGAGCTGATGGAGGAGAGCCCCTTCGCCGACCTGGGCCGGGACGACCCCCTGTTCGACAAGCTGTACCGGCTCCAGAAGGACCGGGCAGTGGCCTATTCCGACAACTGCCTGCGGCTGGACGACGCCATGGTCTGGGGAGAGCTGGCCATGCTGATCGCCCCCAAAAAGGAGGCCATGAGCCGCCGCTGGGCCAGGATCCGCCGGACCGGGAAACGGGAGGATCCCTACTGCGGCGCATTGGAGTGGTGCATGGAACAGGGCCTCATCCCCAAGGGGACGCTGTCCGGCGGCCCTGTCACCGCGCTGCCCGGCGGGCTGTTCGGGCCGGTAGAGGGCTTCTCCCGGCGGCAGGTATATGCCGCGTACCAGGAGTGACGGGCCCGGCGCACCGCGCCGCGAGAAGGACCATCCCCTGCCCATGACCTCCAGATGCCTCTGCCCCGGCGGGCCATGTCGGACAGATCAGCTCTCCAGTTCGATCTTATCCTTCCCGCCCGCTTCCAGCGCCTCGTTCACCGCCTTTAGGAAGGTCCCGGACAGATCCTCCTGCCCGCCGATGATCGCGTCGCCCACCAGATCGCCCTCACTGTCCACGAGCACGACAGTGGGCGTATACATCAGGTTGGCGCAGAGGTCCAGCAGGTCTCCGTTGCCGGAGATCAGCGTCACGCCTTCGAAACCGGCCTTTTTCAAGATCTCCTGCGCGAACGTCTCGTTGCCCATCCCGTCCAGGCAGACCGTCACCACCTGCACGTTGTCCGGCAGGGCTTTGGCGAACTCCGCTAGGTCAGGCATCTCGGCGATGCAGGGGCGGCAGGTCACGGACCAGAAATCGATCACCGTCATGTCCTTGGCCTGGATGTCCTCCTGGGTGAAGGTCCCGCCGTCCAAGGTGCCGGCGGAAAAGGATCTCAGGCTGCCCAGCTCGGCAGCGGTCCCCTGCTCCGGCTGAGCGCTTCCTTCCGACCGATCGCTCTCCACCGGCTGGGACGTGTCCGCAGACTGTCCTCCACTGCCGCAGCCGGTCAGCAGACCCAGAGCCAGGGCCGCGCCCAATATCACGAAAACCATTTTTTTCATACCATCGACCTTCCTTCTGATATCTTATGAGATATATGACCGCACCTTCCTGTGCGGTGCGGCCTCCCCGTCTGCCGGACATGCCGCTCCTTCCATTATACCTATCATGAGCGGATCTGCAAGAGGCGAATGGGACGCCGTGACATCCTTTCAGGCGGCAAGAGGATCGCCCGGTCTTGACAGGAGGGGCCGCACCCGTTATGATAAAGCCACGGCGATGCCGCCGCGATGAGTATCTATACAAGGAGAAACGCTATTTATGAAGTATCTTGACTCGGTGTCTGTCCACTGACCGGGAGGCCGGTGAACGACACACCCCTCCCGTAAGATGAACGATCTTATCAGGAGGACACTATCATGGACCGCGAAAACAAAAAAAGGACCTTCCAACCAGGCTATTACAAGACCCATCCCTGTCATGACGCTTTCACCTGCCGCTCCTGCGGCCGCCCCGTGACGCCGCAGGGCGCAGGGAGCCGCCACCGCAACCATTGTCCCAACTGCCTCTCCAGCCTCCATGTAGACATAGAGCCGGGGGACCGTGCCGCAGACTGCGGCGGGGTGATGGAGCCGGTCGCAGTGTGGGTACGCAAGGGCGGCGAGTGGGCCATCGTCCACCGATGCCGCCGGTGCGGCGCCCTCGCCTCCAACCGGACGGCCGCAGATGATAACCCTATGAAGCTCATGTCCATCGCCATGAGGCCGCTGGCCTCGCCCGCTTTCCCCATCGAACGCATGGAAGAACTCACCCGCCTCATGGGCGGAGACGGCAGTCTTTGCTAGGAAACGGCCCCCACCATCTGGTGGGGGCCGTTCTTTCGTCCGTTCCAGGATATATCTTCGGGGATACCAAGCCTCTCTTGCCCTCCCATCCCAGACGTCCTGTCACCATCCTTGCGGTCGGACGGCGCATGTGGGCACGGGGACCATCCTACCGCTCATCCCAAAACCCTGGGATGGACAGGCCGCACCGCTCCACCACTTCGCCCAAGCCCTCCCAAAGCTCTGAGCGCGAAAACCCCTGCGCCTCCAACTCATCGTCCGTCAGCTCGTTCACCCGCTGGTAGAAGTCGATCGCGGCCGCCAATATGCCCCGATCCGCACCCATCTCGTCCAACTGGAAGAACAGCAGGTCCTCCGCCTCGCCCAAACGTCCGTCGTGGAGCAGCGCGATGAGCTTGCGATCCAACTCATCCGATCGCTCCTGGCCGAACGCTGCGTCCATACCGCTCTCATCCGGCTCTTTCCCCAACAGCAGTCGGGCGATGGCGGCCGTCATCATCTCGATCTGACGCATCAACCAGTCCTGTTGCATGAACATCCTAAATCCCCCCTGCCTATCATCCGATCCTTTCCATGCTCGTACCATCTCGATCAAGTATACCATGATCCCTCCTCTATAAACAAGGCTCGAAAGCATATCGCGTCTTTCGGGCCCATATCCCCATCGTTGCATCCTCTCATGGAACGATCGCCCATCGGCCGAAGCGCACTGTAGGAGGTGGAGAGATGGTCCGGCCTTCGAACCGCCATACGGACACAGACAGCTATCGCGGCCGGACGAACGAGGACCCAGACGGGAAAAAGATGAACAAAGACGGAGGATAGATGATGTGGGATATTTGGATCATATCGGATTAGGCCATTTATGGTCGAAGGTCAATGCAAAACTGACCGGCAAGCAAGACAAGCTGACAGGCCGTCCCGGCCAGACGATCGGTTTCTGTATGGACGGGACGGCGGCAGCGCAAAGCGGCTGGAGCAACCCGAACCTATTGGACAATTGGTATCTCGCCGACCCGATCGATCAAAAGGGACAGCATGGGTACGTCATCTCGGCCCGAAAGTATGCGCATTTCATCGACCGGTGGCGCGGCACTGCTTCCATCTCCTTCCATGGAGACGGCATCCGGTTGGAGAACACCCTGGATGTGGATGGGCTATGGTGGCTCCTCCAATGGTTCGGGACCGATCGCATCCAGGATGGCGACACTGTGACAGCTTCCGCGTTGGTGAGGATATCACCTGCTGTCCGGCCAAATGTGCAGCTCAGATTTTGGGACACCGGGCGTTTCCCTGGGTACGCAGTCGTCCCAAAGACCGGCGCCTATGAGCTCCTGTCCTTCACGACGAAAAAGTGGCCCTGCGAAACAGCGGACAAGCGCGACGGCATAGGTCTCGTGAGCGATACCTGCGCAAGCAGCGGAAGTGGGTGCAGAGCCTTTCTTGACCTCAAGGCGATAAAACTGGAACTGGGCCTCAACCAGACGCTGGCCCATCAGGACGAGGATGGCGCGTGGGTGCTGAACGATCCGCCG
>CANRXB010000073.1 GCA_947643715.1 uncultured bacterium | reverse complement strand
TCCTGTCCTGTCCTGTCCTGTCCTGTCCTGTCCTGTCCTGTCCTGTCCTGTCCTGCGACGCCTCTTCCAAGCGCTGCATCAAGATCCCCAGGCCGACTCCCACGAAGAAACCGGCCAGGCCCCGCGCACATTTGAACGTCCCGCCCGGGTCGTACGGGCAGATCGCGCCGATGACGACGGGTATCACGAAAGCGAACCGGAAGCGGTCATAGAGCTTGGCCAGCGGGAAAGCCAGCAGCGTGCAGATCAAAAGCACGGACGTATACCAGGTCGGGCCGTTCGGCCCTCCCGCGGGCCAGCCGCAGGACAGCATCGCCCGAAGGGCCGGCCACAGCTTCACCGTGCCAGACACGCTCCACGTCTCCCCGGTCCCCCAGTACAGGACGTTCTGGACCACATAGATATACAAGGTGGTCACGATCACCATCGGGTACAGCCGAAGGGCGCGCTTCTGGAAAAAGCGCTGGAAGGAGTACTCGCCTATCCGGATCTTTTGAAGGTGGAAGAGCGCGAACAGGAGACCTGAGATCACGAAGAAGAGCTCGACGAACGTGGCGCTCCTGCTGGCGAGCCATGTGATGGGCCAGTTATCCGAGAACGGCATCTCCACGCCGAAAGCGGGTATCAGATGGTCCTTGAAGTGCAGGAAGCAGGAGATCGCGAGGGCGGCGATGATACGCAGCAGGTCCAAAAAAGCCAGGTCCCTTTTCATATGGCGTTCCCTCCCATCGAAGCTTGGCTGTGCGCCGGGCGCACACCGCGGACGGCATCCTTTCGTTCAGGAAAAGATGTCTTTCGATCCATCCGGCCGCTCCACAGCCTTTTCATACATGGCCACCAGTACGGTATCGGCCTCGAACGCCATCGTATGGACGACATGGGGCGGGATGCGAAAGAACGCGCCCCGCTCGAAGGTCTCCGCCTGCCGCGCCCCGGCCCTTTCCAGTCCCACCGTCACCCGCCCGTCCACCACGAAGAACGCCTCCGCGGTCTCCTTGTGGTAGTGGCCGCCGCGGGTCACGCCCGCCCTGGTGGTCAGCACGTTGACCTGTTCGTAGCCCTCGTGGACGAGCTGTACCAGCGCCCCGCGCGTATCGCTGAATTCAAAGTCCGGGCGGACCCGTTCATATAGCTCCATCTCATTTGTCCCTTTCCGATATGATCTGCGCCTGCTCCGGCCATTGGATCTGGAAGCGTGCATCGTTCCACTTGTAAGTGAACTGCTGGTATTCGCCGTAATAGGTGGATTGCTTATAGGTGTACACAGCGGTGTCGGTCAGCACCAGGTAGCCGTTGCCGTACATGGGCGGGATGTAGAGCTGATGCCGGTTCTCGGCGGACAGGAGGAACGACCGCCATTCCCCGAACTGCGCAGAAGCGGTATCACAGTTCAGCACGACCGCATAGACGGCTCCATGGACGCACTGGACCAGCTTGTAAGTCCCGGCATCGCCGTGCATCCCCTTCAGGACGCCTTTCACCGACACCGACACATCGTCCTGCACGAACACCGCCGTGAGCCCTGCGTCATGGTACGCTTTTTCGTTGTAGGTCTCATAAAAATTCCCGCGCCGGTCCTCATGGACGGACGGCTTCACCAGATACACGCCTTCCAGCCCGGTCTGTTCGATCTCAAGCATGAGCAGTCCCCTTCCCCTCTTCCGCCGCTCTTCTCTCCGCCTCAGCCAGCTTCCGATCGTGGACGGCCATGATCTCCACCAGCTTTTCATAGGACGTGGACTGGGGATCCCACCCCAGCTCGGTCCTCGCCTTCGTCGGGTCGCCCAGCAGATCCACCACATCCGTGGGGCGATAGAAGTCCGGGCTCACCTCCACCAGCACCCTGCCGCTGGCCTTGTCGATCCCCTTCTCCTCCACGCCTTGGCCCCGCCACTCCAGCTCGATCCCATTGAAATGGAACGCCAGTTGGGCGAACTCCCGGACCGTATGCTGGACGCCTGTGGCGATCACGAAATCGTCCGGCCGGTCCTGCTGGAGGATCAGCCACATGCACTCCACATAGTCCTTGGCATATCCCCAGTCGCGCAGCGAGTCGAGGTTGCCCAAGTACAGCCTGTCCTGGAGCCCGCAGGCGATCCGCCCGGCAGCCAGGGTGATCTTCCGGGTGACGAAGCTCTCGCCCCGCAGCTCCGATTCGTGGTTGAACAGGATGCCGTTGCACGCGAACATCCCATACGCCTCCCGATATTCCTTCACGATCCAAAACGCGTACTGCTTCGCCACGGCATAGGGGGAATAGGGGTGGAAGGGAGTCGTCTCCGACTGCGGGACCTCCTCCACCCTTCCATACAGCTCGGAGGTGGACGCCTGATAGATCCGGCAGCGCTCCTCCATCCCAAGGATCCGCACCGCCTCCAGGATCCGCAGGGCGCCCAGCGCGTCGGTCTCGGCCGTATATTCCGGCACGTCGAAGGACACCGCCACATGGCTCTGTGCCGCCAGGTTGTAGATCTCGTCCGGCTCTACCGCCCGGACGATCCGGACCAGGCTCAACGGATCGGTCATGTCCCCATAATGCAGGTGGAAATGGGGCCGGTCCTGTATGTCCTCGATGTTGGCCCGCCTCTCCACGGACGCCCTCCGGACGATGCCGTGCACGTCATAGCCTTTTTCCAGCAGGGACCTGGCCAGGAAGCTGCCGTCCTGCCCTGTGACTCCGGTGATCAGCGCTGTTTTCATTGCAGATCCTCCTCACTCTCTGTGTTCGTGTAGCTTGTAATGCAGCCACCCGGCGACGCCCTGGGCAGCCGTCCTCACGATCGTCCTCATGCCCGTCCTCCCCTCCCTGCAGAGCGTCCCGAAGTCCTGCGCGCCGGCCGTGACGTATCTCATGGGATTCTTGGGGAAGGGGCGCATCCCCTTTTCCACGATCCGGGACAGGAACTGCGTCAGGCCGTCCTCCCATCCGTATGGGAACGTTCCGCTCAGCGGCGGTCGGCGCAGCATCTCCATATAACGCTCTTGGTCCTGGTCCAGCCAGATCACGGCCTCTACCATGGCGTCGAGGTCGCCGCCATAGCCGGCGCAGTGGATGAACGCCTTGGGATCGAAATACTCGGCCGCGTCCGGGTTCCCCCAATAGATGGGGACGGAATGGGCCATCAGCGGATGGATCAGCTTTTCGGTGGTCCACCCGGGAAGGGAGACGTTCTCGAACGCGATGGTGAACTTGTATCCCCGCAGGCAGTCCAGCTTCGCCGCCGCCCAGCCTGTATCGAAGCTCTCGGCGGTATAGCTGTTCTTCCGGCGATACCTCGGCTCGATGCCGCCGGGCACATTGTTGAGCACTGGGCCCAGGCAGTCGATGTGCTTGTATCGGGCCAATCTCCGGCAGAACTCGATACGCAGGCGCGCCCCTTCCCCGTTGACCGCATTGGAATAGATGAAATTGCAGAACGGCCGGTGGAAAGCGGCGTCTGTGACCTCCTCCTGCGGCGGGAGGCGCTCCCAGAACAGCTCCTCGCCGTAGCCGGTCAGCGGAGGCTGACGGAAATAGCGCTCGCCAAAGCTCAGATCCGCCCAGCCCAAGGCATAGTCGCAGTCGTTGAAATTGGGCAGGACCGGTTCGTTGGCCAGAAAGATGCGCACGCTGCTGGGATAGTTCAGGAAATCGGTGCCGAACACGCTGTAGAACACGAGATCCGGCTCGTCCGACAGCTCCACATCGTACCGTTGGCGCAGCGCACGGATATAGCAGTTGTCCTGCGGGTCGAACCCCAGCGGCTGATCGGTGAACTTGACGCGGATCTTCAAGCCAGCTCCTCCCTCACTGCCAGTCCATGGCGTAGCGCACGATGTCCGTCTCCGCCAGCTCGCCGCCGAGCTGCACCTCCACCAGATGCAGGTCCGATACGGCGCACAGCGCGTGCTTCATGCCCGCTGTGATGTAGGCCACGTCGCCGCGCTTCACGTTCCTCGTATGCCCGTCCAGCAGGAGCGTCCCCGTGCCCTCTACGATCGTCCAGATCTCGTCGCGGTGCGCGTGGGATTGATAGCTGATCTTCTTGCCCGCCGCGACGAACAGGCGCTTGGTGAGGGACCGGCATCCGTTTCCGAAGCTGTCGTAGTCCAGCACCTTGTAATACCCCCACCGGCGTTCCTCATACATCGGCCGCTGGGACACCTTCTCCACATAGGGCTTCATGTACGAGCTGGCGTCCTTGCTGGCCACCAGGATGCCGTCGGGGGACGCGGCGATGACCAGATCCTTCACCCCCAAGGCGATCAGCGGGATGCCCAGCTCGTTGACGATCTGGGTGTCCTCGGTGCCCTCGCCGCGCACGACATGGCCCACGTCCTCATCGATCTCCTCGGCCAGCGTGTTCCAGGTGCCCAGATCTTTCCACAGGCCATCGAAGGGGACCATCGCGACGCGGGACGCCTTTTCCACCACCGCATAGTCGAAGCTGGTCTTTTCCAGGCTGCCGTACCGGCTGCGGACCGTCTCGAAATCGGCGCTGCCGAACTGCTGCGCCAGCCGGTCCAGCACATAGCCCAGGCGGAACGCGAACACGCCCGCGTTCCACAAAGCGCCGTCTTGGATGAGCTGGTGCGCATACTGCGCGTCAGGCTTCTCCACGAAGCGCTCCACCCGCAGGCATGGCCCTCCGCAGCCCTTCCGGGGCAGTATATAGCCATACTTTTCGGCCGCATATGTGGGAGCGATCCCCATGAGCACGATGTCGGAAACGCCCTCCCGGACGAACTGCTCCATCCGGACCGCCGCCTGGAAGTAGCTCAGCTCCGTATAGGGATCCACCGGCATCACTACGACCGGCTCGTCCCAGCCGCACCCTTCCTCCGAAAAAAGGTAGGCCGCAGCCAGAGAGATGGCGGGGAACGTGTCCCGGCGTTCCGGCTCGGTCACGACCTCCACCCCTTCGCCAAGCTGCCGGCGGATGGGATCGAGCTGTCCCGCGCTGGTGGCGATCACGATCCGCGCATCTATGCCGGACTCCTGTATCTGGCGGTATACCCGCTGCACCATGGACTCCCGCGCTCCCCCTGCATCGGTCAGCAGGCTCAGGAACTGCTTGGAACGGGTCTCGTTGGAGAGGGGCCACAGGCGTTTCCCGGAGCCGCCGGACAATAGAATGATGTTCATGATATCTTCTGACCGCTGCCGCACGATGACGGCGCGCGTCTTTCTCCTTCTGTGATTTTTTCGCCCACTGCATCCGGCCGGCCGCTCAGATAGAGGGCCCTCACCATCGCAGCAGCGTCCCGGATGTCATAGCCGCTGCCGCGGATCCGGGCGTTCATCTCCACCCGGTCGCAGGCAGGCCGATCGTCCACCGCATCGATCCATCGTCCCATATCCGACAAGGGCAGGAATCGCACCAGGCCGCTCAGACGCACCTCCTCCGGCACTCCGGTCGAACAGAGCACGGGCAATCCGGACGCCTGTCCCTCGATGGCCGCGATGCTCAGGCCCTCCGAGGTGGATGGGATCAGCAGCAGATCCATGGCGCACATCCAGTCGCCGACACAGCCGCTGACGCCATGGAACACCGTGTCGCCCCGGATCCCCAGCTCAACGGCGTACCGCTCCAACGCAGGACGTTCCTCCCCGTCGCCGATCAGCAGCAGCAGCGCGCTGCCGCCCCTGTGCTCGATGGCGGCCAACAGCGTCAGGAGGAACCGCTGGTTCTTCTGCGCGTCCAGCCGCCCCACGCAGCCCAGGACCAGCCGGTCCCCGGCCCCCAGCTCCCGGCGCAGCGCGAGGCGTTTCTCGCTGTCGAAACGGAAACGGACCGTTTCGATCCCGTTCGGCACGATCTGCGCCTCGTCCGTCCCGAACAGGAACCGCGCCGACGGCCTCGACGCCGCCCATCGTTCGTCCGGGACCCGGCGCAGCAGCCGGCGGAAAATCGCGTGGCCCAACGATTTGACCGCTCCGCCGCGACTCTTCCTCAATCCGGCGCCATGGCAGTGGACGATGACGCGTTCCACGCCGCACAGCTTCAAAACCAGCGCCTGCACCAGCGACACGCTGTGGAACACGTTGAGGTGGACGATCTCGATCCCCTCCTGCCGGCACAGACGGGCCAGTGGGACCACGCTCTTCAGCGTCTTGGCCAAAGCGCTCGCGCCCTGGCCCGCCAGCAGCGGCTGGACGCAGAGCCCTCGTTCGGCCAGCCGGACGTCAAAGCGGGAAGCGGTCTTTTCCGCGCAGACCAGCCGGAAGCTCAGCCCTTCCATGTCCATGTGGAGCAGCGTTTCCGAGATGAACGCCTCGATCCCGCCCTGCCCCCATGTGTCGCAGTACACGCAGATCCTTTTGAGCTCAGGCACGTCCATACCCATCACAAACGGGCAGCGTGTCGCCCAGCATCCTGACCTGCCCGTGGTCCAGCCAGAGGACGCGGCCGCACATCTCCCGGATCTGATCCAGGCTGTGGGAGACGAAGAGGACGGTGGTGCCGCCGCCCATGAGCTCCAGCATCCGCGCCTTGCTCTTCTCCTGGAACTGGGCGTCGCCCACAGAGAGGATCTCGTCCACGATCAGGATCTCCGGCTCCACCACCGTAGCGACGGAAAAGGCCAGCCGGGCCAGCATCCCGGAGGAGTAGTTGCGGATGGGCACCTCGATGAACTTCCCCAGCTCCGAGAACGCCACGATCTCGTCGTACCGCTCCTCCAGGAACTGCTCGTCATAGCCCAGGATGGCGCCGTTCAGGAAGATGTTCTCCCTCCCGTTCAGGTCCATGTCGAACCCGGACCCCAACTCCAGCATGGGCACCACGTTCCCATGGCATGTCACGCTGCCCTGGGTGGGCTTCAGGATCCCCGAGATCACCTTGAGCATCGTGCTCTTCCCCGCGCCGTTGCGCCCGATCAGCCCCAGCGTCTCCCCCCTCTTCACCGTGAAGGAGACATGCTCCAGCGCTGTGAACTCCTCATACCTCAGCTTCCCCCGCAGCGCCGTGGTCACGAACTCCTTCAAGGAGGTGATGCGGTCGTTGTTCATGCGAAAGCGCATGGTCACGTCCGAGACCTCTATCATCGTCCTACTCATAGCGCACACCCTTTTCATAGATACAGTACGAACTTGTCCTGGTTCTTGTGGAACACCAGCGCCCCCAGCAGCAGCGCGCCCAGCGCGATGAGGAAGCACTGCACATAAGCGAACGGCTCCGGAGATATGCCGTCCAGGATACACGACCGGGCGTTCTTCAAGAAATGGTACAGAGGGTTGACCTGCAGCACGAACTTGAGCTCGTCGGGCAGGATGGTCTCCGGATAAAAGATGGGCGTGGCATACATCCACATCATGCTGAGCACGCCCCACAGGAACTGGGTGTCCCGGAAGAACACCATGGATGTGGACAGCAGCAGCCCCAGCCCCAGGCAGAACACCACCAGGCACAGGATGAAATACAGGCTGAGCACCGCGGACTTCTTGAACTGCACCCCAGTGGCCAGGCAGACGATGATCAGCGGGAGCAAGGAGATCGACAGGTTGATCAGGGAGGAGATGACCCGGGTCAGCGGATAGATATACTTGGGCATGTACACCTTTGTGATCAGGCTGCCGTTGCTCAGGATGGAGGACAGCGCCATGCCGGACGCCTCGGAGAAGAAATTGAACATCACCACGCCGATGAGCAGATAGACCGCGAAATTGGGGATGTCCGCTTTGAAGATGGTAGAGAACACGACGTATTGCACGCACATCATCAGCAAGGGGTTGAGGAAGCTCCAGAACACCCCCAGCACCGAGCGTTTATACTTGGTCTTGAAGTCTCGTGACACGAGCTGCCGGATGAGGAAGCGGTATCTCCGCATCGCGATCACCGCGTTGAGCACATAGCTGTGCTTCCCGCTGCGCACCCGATACCACACCAGGGCCAGGAAGACCAGCAACAAGGCCAGCCCTGCCCCCGCGAACTGCCAGTAATGCAGGCCCGTCCAGATATAGTCCGTCCCCCGGACGCTGAGACACAGTACACCGGGGCGGACCTCCCCGTTCAGGGAGAGAGACCAGTCCTCATACCCGAGCCCTGTGTTCATCAGCGGAGAGGCCGCGCTGCCCGGCAGAGCATCCGAAGAGGCGATCCGCAGCAGCAGCGGCACCTGATACAGTCCCTCCAGGGGCTCGTCCATGGTCAAGGTGGTCAAGCCGCCCTCTGTGATCGCCGCCATATCGAAGGTCTGGCCGGCCAGCAGACTGCCGTCGCGCAGGTCATACAGTTCCATGGACGCGGTCCCTGCGTTCGGCCGGTAATAGGTCCCCCATTGGACGCAGATCTCCTCCAGCCGCTGGACTTCCATGGTGAAACGCTGCTCCACGACGCTGCCCGCCGTCAATTCCACGGTCCCGCTGTCTGCGGACGGGAGGGCCGATTCGCCTCGAGACCGGCGCAGCCGGAGCTGTTCGCCGGCCAGGAGGTAGAACAGGACGACGGCCGCCAGATAGGCCAGGACCAGCCCCAGCGCCATAGAGCGCAGCGGCAGTGCGGAAGATCTCTCTTTTTTGATCGCTTTCAAGGTCAAGTCACCTCATACTGACTGGATTCATGGCGCTGGGCTCTCCTCCCAGCCGATGTGGGACTGCTCGGACTCGAGGAGCCTGTCGTGGGCCTGC
>CANRXB010000072.1 GCA_947643715.1 uncultured bacterium | reverse complement strand
ACACCTACTCCGGCTACGAGAACACCGTGGCCGTGTCCATCGAGCAGGCTGTGGAGAACCGCAATATGCACGACCTCATCGCCGAGGTGTCCATCCCCCTGGAGACCGTCACCGAGATCACCGAGAACGGCCCCAAGACCGTGGAGCGCAAGGTGTTCCCCGGTTACGTATTGGTGAAGATGGTCATGACCGACGAGACCTGGCACCTGGTGCGCAACATCCGGGGCGTCACCGGCTTCGTGGGCGCGGCCAACAAGGCCATCCCCCTCACCGAAGAGGAGATCGCCGCGCTGGGCGTGGAAAAGCGCGAGGTGGTCGTGGCCTACAGCGTGGGCGACAGCGTGAAGATCACCGACGGCGCGCTGGCCTCCTTCATCGGCACGGTGGAGGAGCTGGACACCGAGCGGGGCAAGGTCCGGGTGGTCGTTTCCATGTTCGGCCGGGAGACCCCGGTGGAGCTGGAACTGGACCAGGTGGAGACCATTTGAGCGCCCGGGCCGCCGCAGGCGGCGCGGACGGACCGAAGCGGGGGAGGGCGGAGCTGAGCGGGCCATGGTCCGGACGGCCCCGTCCCCAGCGGCGGTCTGCCGCGCGCCGGTGAGGCCCGGTGAGAACGAAAGGCAGGACAGCCCTGCCAGTGGGAGGAGCGCAGACGAGATCCGCTCCGTCACCACCACATCTTATGTAGGAGGTGCTGTTTCAAATGGCACAGAAGATCACTGGATATGTAAAATTGCAGATCCCTGCCGGTCAGGCGACCCCGGCCCCCCCTGTGGGCCCCGCGCTGGGCCAGCACGGCGTGAACATCGCCGCTTTCACCAAGGAGTTCAACGAGCGCACCAAGAAGGACATGGGCCTGATCATCCCCGTGGTCATCACCGTGTACTCCGACCGCTCCTTCACCTTCATCACCAAGACCCCTCCTGCCGCCGTGCTCATCAAGAAGGCGTGCAACATCGAGTCCGGCTCCGGCGTGCCCAACAAGACCAAGGTGGCCACCTTGTCCAAGGCCGACTGCCAGAAGATCGCCGAGACCAAGATGCCCGACCTGAACGCCGCCAGCCTGGAGGCGGCCATGAGCATGATCGCCGGTACCGCCCGCTCCATGGGCGTGCTGGTGGAAGAGTAAGGGAAAGGAGGAACAACAATGGCTAAGAAAGGCAAAAAGTATGTGGACAGCGCCAAGCTCATCGACCGCGCCGCCCAGTATGACGTGAACGAGGCCATGGAGCTGGTCATCAAGACCGCCACCGCCAAGTTCGACGAGACCGTGGAGCTGCACGTGAAGCTGGGCGTTGACTCCCGCCACGCCGACCAGCAGGTCCGCGGCGCCATCGTCCTCCCCCACGGCACCGGCAAGACCGCCCGTGTGCTGGTGTTCGCCAAGGGCGACAAGGCCGATGAGGCCCGCGCCGCCGGCGCCGATTTCGTGGGCGATATGGACATGGTGGAGAAGATCCAGAAGGAGAACTGGTTCGACTTCGACGTGGTGGTCGCCACCCCCGACATGATGGGCGTGGTGGGCCGTCTGGGTAAGGTGCTGGGCCCCAAGGGCCTGATGCCCTCCCCCAAGGCCGGCACCGTCACCCCCAACGTGACCCAGGCCGTCAACGAGATCAAGGCCGGTAAGGTGGAGTACCGTCTGGACAAGACCAATATCATCCACTGCCCCATCGGCAAGGTGTCCTTCGGCCCCGAGAAGCTGGGCGATAACCTGAACGCCCTCATGGGTGCCATCGTCAAGGCTAAGCCCGCCGCCGCCAAGGGCCAGTACGTGAAGAGCTGCGTCGCCGCCGCCACCATGGGCCCCGGTGTCAAGCTGAATACAGGCAAGTTCGTGTGATCCATGACATAGGGAAAGCCGCCGGCAGATGCCGGCGGCTTTTCGATATGGCGGCGGGTCACATCAGCCATATGCTCAGCGCACACGTGACCGCGCCCACGGCCAGGAACACCAGCCCGATGCCGAATTTCTTCTTGCGCTTTTCCTTGCACTGCATCTGCTCCTCCGATATGGACAGGATGGGGTAGTTCCTCCTGCCGATCAGATACAGGACCAGGCCCGAGTTCCCGTTGCTCGCGGAGGCGAACATGCCCCACAGCTTGGGGTGCTTCAGCCCCCGGCACTCCGCATCCAGCTCCACCAGCCGGTAGAGCTGATACGTGCAGAAGATGCAGCCTACGATGACGGCCGCCGCGCCGACAGCGGCGAAAACGATGTGATGGCTTCCCATGGCGTCCCCCTCCTCATATCCGTTTGACGATCTGGTACAGCAGGCCGGCGATGCTCACGATCGACAGACAGAAGATCCATATCACCACGGACATGTCCTCCGGCCTGAGGACCGCCGCCACGGTACAGATCGACACCACGATGATGTTCGCCGCCACGGCCAGGATCAGCTTCTTGTTGCTCTTCACGAGGTCTGTGCTCTCCTCGAGGTGCTCCAACATTTTCGTATCTCCCTTCAGCAATTCGTCCAGACTGATGGAATACAGGTCAGACAGCTTGACCACACTGATGATATCGGGATACGTCCTCTCGTTCTCCCAATTGGATATCGTTTGCCGGGACACGAACAGCCGCTCCGCCACCTGCTCCTGGGTCAGCTTCGCGCCCGCCTTGGCTTCTCTCAGCTTCTTCCCTATCTCCATGGGTCGTCCTCCTTTCGTGGCTATTGTCCCAGATAGTTCCGGATCTGTCTATCGAGCTTCTTTGACATCTGGCCCTTCCAGGCTGTCAAAAGTTTTTTACATCGGCTCTTTTGGGGGGATGAGGGGCCCGATGCGGCCTATCTGGTCATCCGTCGGACGGGCTGCGGACCGCTGTTGGCGTCCGATGTCCTGGCCAAATGTGGCCCTCTGGGATATTCATAAAATATTAACAAATATTTCGCAAATTACCCCTAGTTTCTTTGTGGGGTTTGTGATACACTGACATCGTCAGGAAGGAAAGCCAGACAATGCGCCGCGATCTCCTCTTTCTTCTAACCGGGGCTGCTCCGATGGCCGTCGGAGCCCCCCGGACCACATCTTCCGAAGCCGTGTACCGGCTCCGTTGCGCCGCCCGCGAGGGCGGCTTTTTCGTTGCCGCGCAGCATGACAGATACCCGCCCCCGAGATGGGAGCGGGTATGGCAAGGGTCCAGGGGGATCACTGGATGATATAAGACCCGCGGACCAGCATCTCTGTCATGGGCGCGGTGGCGATGACGGATCGGGGCCCGGCGGTGACGATGTAGAGGTGGTCGTTGCTCAAGGCCCCGCCGCCCACCAAGGCGCTGCCGGAGGTGATGTCGGTAAGGCCCATGCTGTCCGCAGCCGAACACATGGCCGATCCCGAACGCAGCAGCAGTTCGCACCCCGCGCTGCCGACCAGGGCCTGTCCCTGATAGAGTGTGACCACCGTGAACACGCTGCCTCCATTGGTGGGGGTGCTGGTCCCGCCCTGGCTGGCCAGGATCTCGCGCAGCGAGCGCTCCATCTCCGCCCTGCGCTCGTTGACGGTCTGGTCCACCATGGCCTTCACCTGCTCGGTGTACGTCCCGTTGAGGTAGCTCAAGGTGACCAAGGGGTCGGTGGAGCTGCCCGCCGAGGTGGCGTAGGCTGCGGTGAACAGGAAGCAGACGCACATGAGCGCGGCAGCGATCTTCAACTTTTTCATATGTAGATGACCTCCGATCGTCCTGCGTCCCTCCCAGCCGGTGCAGCGGCGGCTGGGAGGGACGCCTTGGCTCAGGCCCGGCCGCTCCAAAGCCCCGCCCGCCCCGAAGAACGGGGCGGGACAGGGGGCGCGGTCAGACCAAACGCTCGGGGCTCAGGCCGAAGCTGACGGCGATGGCGCTGTCCACCCGCCGCATCACCTGATCGTCCACCCGGCCCATGTGCTCCCGCAGCCGCTTTTTGTCCAGGGTACGGATCTGCTCCAGCAGGACCACCGAGTCCTTGGGCAGACCGTAGCTGTGTGCGGCCAGGGTGATATGGGTGGGCAGACGGGCCTTCCCCGTCTGAGAAGTGATCGCCGCCGCGATCACGGTAGGGCTGTGCTTATTGCCGGTGTCGTTCTGGACGATGAGCACCGGGCGGACACCGCCCTGCTCACTGCCTACCACCGGACTCAAGTCCGCGTAAAAAATGTCGCCGCGCTTGACGCTGTTGTCCACAGGATCTCACACTCCGCCGGATATAGTGCCCGGCTACATCGTATGTAGACCGGGTACTATCATTCTCCCACGGGGCGGCGGCTTTTATACCGTCATGGCAGGGAAAAACCGCCGCGGCTCGCCGCCGGGTCCGTCCGGCGGGCTCCCTGATCATCCTATGCGTCAAGGTACAGTCTTGGTACTCGGGGCGCGATGGCGCACAGCAGCTCATAAGAGATGGTGCCCGCCGCCTCGGCGTGTCGCTCCACCGGCAGATGGGGCCCGAACACCTCCGCCACGTCGCCGGGGCGGACGTTGGCTTGCCGGTCCAGGCCGACCATGCACATGTCCATGCAGACGCGGCCCATGATCTGACGGCACGCTCCGTCCAGCCACACGCCGCTCCGGCTGGACAGCACCCGGTGCAGCCCGTCTGCGTAGCCGATGGGGAGCACCGCCGTGCGCCCGCCGCTGCCGCCGAAGCGTTCGGTGCAGCCGTAGCTCACCGGGGTGCCCGCCGGGAAGTCCCGCACCGCGGCCACCCGGCTGTACAGCGACATCACCGGCCGAAGGCCAGGACCTTTGCAGGAGGGGGCGGGATAATGGCCGTACAGGGCGATGCCGGGGCGCACCATGTCCATGTGGGTGCAGGGATAGTTTAACACAGCGGCGCTGGAGGCGCAATGGCGAATTTCAAAGACGCGGCCATACCGTCCTTCCAGCTCGGCCAGCACGTCCAGGAACCGGGTATATTGGAGCATGGTGTACGCCTCGTCCCCGTCCGCGTGGGCGAAATGGGTGAAGATGCCTTCCGGCTCCAGGTGGGGCAGGGCGCACAAGGCCGCCGCCTGCCCGGCCGCAGCCTCCGGGTCGTGGTCCAGGATGCCCAAACGGCTCATGCCGGTGTCCACCTTCAAATGGATCTTGGCCCGCTTGCCTTGGGCCCCCGCTGCGTCGGAAAGGGCCCGGGCCAGCTCCAAGGTGGACACCGTCTGCGTCACGTCCAGCGCCACCACCTCGTCCGCCAGCTCCGGCGGGGTGTGGCCCAGGATCAGCACCGAGGCGCGGATGCCCGCCCGGCGCAGCGCCGCCGCTTCGTCCAGGCAGGCGACGGCCAGATAGTCCGTCCCGAGTTCCACCAGCCGCCGGGCCACGGGGATCGCCCCATGGCCGTAGGCGTTGGCCTTCACCGTGCCCAAGAACTTGCTGTCCGGGGCGCATGCGCGCAGCGCCCGGTGATTGTGTTCCAGATCTTTCAGGCTGATCTCAGCCCATGTTCGTGCCGTCTCCCGTATCATCTTGGGTCATCTCCACTGTAAAATCGGTCAGCTCCGCGGTCAGCACGGTCTCTCCCTCCACACTCACCTCCGCCGACAGCAGGACATGGCTGCTCCGGTCGAAGGTGAGCAGGAAGCGCGTGCCCGCGCCGTCCTCCTGCTCCGGGTCCTGGAACGCGATCTGCAGATAGCAGTCGCCCTCTCCCGCCCAGGCGCACTTGGCCATATAGCCCTTTTCAATCTGGGCCATGATCCCGGTGACCGTGGAGACCGGGGTGAGGCCCGCGCCGTCCAGCAGCCCCAGGGACACCCCCGCGCCGTCGTATTCCAGCACGGTCTCTCCCTGGGCGATGCGGGCGGTGATGCCGGAGAGCAGATCCGGGCTGGTGACGGTGAGCACGCTCTCGCCATCCCGCCGCCACTGTACGTCCAGCGTGAAATCATACACCTCTTCGCTGTAGCACACGGACACGTCCACCACAGCGGACCAGCCAGCCAGCGCCTGATACTCCTCCCGAACGGCCAGCGCCGCCTCCTCCGGGGTCTCTCCCGCGCTCACGGCTTGGCAGCCGGCCAGCAGCAGGGTCATCATCAGTACACAAGACAACAGCTTGCGCACCCTTTCGCCTCCTCGTTCATGTCAGCTCTTTGATCGCATACGGGATCTGCTCCACCAGGTCGGAGGGGGTCATGCCGTGTTCCCCTTTGTCCGCTGCGGCCAGGTCGCCCGCCCGGCTGTGGAGCCACACCGCCGCCACCGGATCTGCGTCCTGGGCCAGCAGCGCCGCCAGCAGCCCGGCCAACACGTCCCCGCTGCCGCCCTTGGCCATGCCGGAGTTCCCTGCGGCGTTGACCGCGCAGTTGCCATTCCAGGACGCGGTGATGGTCCGGTGCCCCTTGAGCACCAGCACGCAGTGGTGCCGGGCGGCGAAGTCCCGCGCCGCACCCAGCCGGTCCTGGATGGGCAGGCCGCACCCGGCCAGCCGGGCGAACTCCCCGTCATGGGGAGTGAGGATGGTCAGCCCCTCCCGTTTGTCCAACACATCTATATGTTGTGAAATGATATTTAGACCGTCCGCGTCCAGGACGATGGGACAGGCGAGCTCGCGCATCAGGGCAAGGACGAGCCGCCGTGCCCGTTCGCCCTGTCCCAGCCCGGGGCCGATCAGGGCCACGCTGCATCCCTTGGCCCGCTCCACGATCTGGGCGTCGTCCTCCGGCCAGGGCCAGACCATGGCCTCGTCGCATTTCACCGCCACGATGGGGTACACGTCCTCCGGCACGGCCACCGTGACCAGCCCCGTGCCCCCCCGGACGGCCGCCCGGGCGCACAGCGCCGCCGCGCCGGTGTAGCCCCGGCTCCCGGCCAGGAGGAACAGCTTGCCGAAGTCCCCTTTGTGGCCGTCCACGGGACGGCGGGGGAGGCGCAGCATGTCCCGCTCCACCAGCACGGTCGGGCAGTCCCGCTCCGGGAACAGGTCGTCCGGGACGCCGATGTCGGCCACCACGACCCGGCCGCTGTGCACCGCGCCCTTGCCCACGAACAGGCCGGGCTTGGCCCGGGAGAAGGTGACGGTCACGTCCGCCTGCACCGCCATGCCCATCACGTCCCCGGTGTCGGCGTGGATGCCGCTGGGCACGTCGGCGGACACCACCCACCCGGACATGGCCATCCGCCGTGCCGCGATGGCCGCGTCGGGGCGCAGGTCGCTGTGCAGCCCCACGCCGAACATGGCGTCGATGGCCACGTCGAAGCCGATATACCGCCCGGTGTCCTCCGGGTCGAGATCCTCCAGCGTCCCGCCGGCGTCGATCAGGCGGCGTTCCATCTCCAGGCAGTCGGCGCTCATCCGCTCCCGCGCGCCCACCAGGACGCAGCGCACCCGCCACCCCGCCTCCAGCAGCATCCGGGCGGCGGCCACGCCGTCCCCGCCGTTGTTGCCCGGCCCGCAGAAGGCGATGGCGGAGCGCTGCCGCAGCGCCCAGAACTCCGCCTGCTCCTCCTGGGTGGGCTGGCGGCCGTCCCGGGTGCACCATGCCGTGAAGCCGTCCTGGAAGCCCGGCCCCGGGATGGGCAGGGTGCGGATCTCCCGGACGATCGCCTGGGCGGCGTTCTCCATCAACCGGGTGGACGGGATGCCCCGTTCCTCGATGGCGATGCGGTCGATCTCCCGCATCTGTGCGGCGGTGTAGAGCTCCATAGCGGCTCCCCCTTTCATTTTCTCTACATTATACGGGTTTTCCTCTTGCATTTCAACCGTTGATATGATATAAAAAGAAAAGTGAAATGCGAGGAACGGGAAAATAGGGAACCTGTCCACCTGAAGAGAGAGGCGGTCGCCGGCTGAGAGCCGCCTTGGTGTGCATCCCTTGGTTCGCCCGGGAGCGGCCCCTGAGAGGGGGACGGACGCCCACCGTTACAGGGGCTCGAGTGCGCGCGGAGAGCGTGAATGCGGGTGGTACCGCGGAAGGATAGCCTTTCGTCCCTGATCCAAGGGGAGGAGAGGCGTTTTTGTTTGTTAGGGAAGGATGGATGATCGATGGGATGGTTTTTCGGCAGCGGTATGTTCGAGGTGATGTTCGTCCTGATATTCACGATCGTCATCGGTATGTTCCTTTTCGCCGCGGTGTCCAGCATCCGGCAGTGGGGCAAGGACAACGCCTCGCCCCGGCTCACGGTGGACGCCGTGGTGGTGGCCAAGCGCACCGATGTGGCCCGCCACAGCGGCCTGCATGATGAGCACCATATGGGCCACACCTCCACCTCTTACTATGTCACCTTCCAGGTGGACAGCGGCGACCGGATGGAGCTGCGCGTCACCGGCAGCGATCACGGGATGCTGGTGGAGGGCGACCGGGGCCGTTTGTCCTTCCAGGGCTCGCGGTTCCTGGGCTTCCAACGGCAGATCTGAATGGACGACACATCCAACATCAAAAGGAGTATATGAGCTATGAAAGAACGATTGGCAAAGATTCGCGCCGAGGCGCTCTCCGCCTTCGAGGGCGTCAAGGACCCCGCCGCGCTGGACGAGCTGCGCGTGCGTTACCTGGGCAAGAAGGGCGAGCTGACGGCGGTGCTCAAGCAGATGGGCAAGCTGTCCGCCGAGGAGCGCCCCGCCATGGGCCAGATGGCCAATGAGGTGCGCTCCGCTTTGGAGGGGGCGTTGGAGGCCGCGTCCCAGAAGCTGGAGGAGGCCGCCCTGGCGCTGAAGCTCAAGGCGGAGACCGTGGACGTGACCATCCCCGGCAAGGCCGTAGCGGTCGGTCACCGCCACCCCATGAACACCGCGCTGGACGAGATCAAGGAGATCTTCATCGGCATGGGCTTCACCGTGCTGGACGGGCCGGAGATCGAGCTGGCGGAGCTGAATTTCGACCGGCTCAACGCAGAGGAGGGCCACCCGTCCCGGGATTGGTCGGACACCTTCTATTTCGATCGTGACGAGCGGGTGATGCTCCGCTCCCAGACCAGCCCCATGCAGGTGCGGGCCATGGACGCCATGCCCCTGCCCATCCGTATCATCGCCCCCGGCCGGGTATACCGCAAGGACGAGGTGGACGCCACCCACTCCCCCATGTTCCACCAGGTGGAGG
>CANRXB010000071.1 GCA_947643715.1 uncultured bacterium | reverse complement strand
CCCCCCAGATCCCCCTCGACGCCATCTTGTCCGACGTCTTGCGCGAGTGGAGGGAGAACGTACAGAAAGGGCTGGAAGTATGCTGCAAAAATTGAAGCAACATCGATTCCTGTTCAGCGAACTGGTGAAGCGAGACTTCGCGAAAAAGTATAAGCGCACGATCTTAGGCATGGCGTGGAGCATCATCTCCCCGCTGATGAACCTGCTGATCATGTGGCTGGTGTTCAACAATCTGTTCGGGAACAACGTGGACCACTACGCGATCTACCTGTTCGCCGGGCAGCTCGTGTTCTCCTACTTCACCGACGCCACCAACCTGGGCATGAACTCTCTGGCGGGCAACGCGGGGATCTTCACCAAGGTGAACGTGCCCAAATACCTGTTCCTGTTCTCGCAGAACGTGTCCTCCCTCATCAACTTCGGGTTGACGCTGCTGGTCTTTTTCTCGTTCACGGCGTTCGACGGGATACCGTTCACCTGGAAGTTCTTCCTTCTGCTGTATCCCGTCGTGTGCATGATCGTGTTCAATGTGGGGATCGGGCTGATCCTGTCCGCGCTGTTCGTGTTCTTCCGGGACATGCAGTATCTGTGGGGCATCCTGACCCAGCTCATCATGTGGCTGTCCGCCATCTTCTACACCATCGACAGCTACAGCTATACGGTACAGTGTCTGTTCTTGCTCAACCCGCTCTATCTGTATATCCGATACTTCCGGAAGATCGTGATCGACGGGGCGATCCCGACCCTCGAGTTCCACCTGCTAGCGGCGGCCTATGCGCTGGTGGCCTTCGGGATCGGCGCGTTCATGTATAAGAAGTACAACCATGAATTCCTATATTATGTTTGAGGGCTGGCCATGAAAACGATGTTGAAAGCGGAGCATGTGTCCATCAGCTATAAGATTGGGGACTTCAAGGACATCGGCTTGAAGGAATGGACCATGCGGCATCTGAAGCACCAGTACCATGTGGAGACCTTCATGGCGGTGCAAGACGTGTCCTTCGAGCTGCTGGAGGGGGACATGCTGGGGATCGTCGGGACCAACGGAGCGGGGAAATCCACGCTGCTGAAGGCCGTGACCGGCGTGATGGAGCCCCGGGAGGGGCATATCCAGCGCAGCGGGAGCATCGCGGCATTGCTGGAATTGGGATCCGGCTTCGACGGGGACCTGACGGTGAGGGAGAACGCCTACCTGCGGGGGGCCATGCTGGGATACACCAAAGAGTTCATGGACGAGACCTACGAGCACATCCTGGACTTTTCGGAACTGCGGGAGTTCGAGGAGCGGCCCTTCAAGCAGCTCTCCACCGGGATGCAGTCCCGGCTGGCGTTCTCCATCGCCTCGCTGGTGCAGCCGGAGATCTTGATCTTGGACGAGGTACTGTCCGTGGGGGACGGGGCCTTCCAGGAGAAGAGCGCCAAAAAGATGCGGGAGATCATCGACGGCGGCGCAGCTACCATCCTGGTGTCCCATTCCCTGGCGCAGATCCGAGCCTCATGCAATAAGGTGCTATGGCTCCATAAGGGCAGGCAGGTCGATCTTGGAGAGACGGCGGCGGTCTGCGACCGGTATGAGGAGTTCCTGGCCGGGCTGGGCAGGACCGATCCATGACCGGAGGACGGACCGGGTCGTTCCAACCTGCGAGCGGCCCGGCCCTGGGCCGTATCCGATCATACTTTTTGGCAGGCAAGACCATGCCGCCATGCACGCGGGCCCTGCGCCACGCCGCAGGGCTCTGAAGTGGAAGAGGGGGACACAGGATGCAAAACAAGACAGGCCAGGAGCAGAGAAGGGGCAGGCTGAAAGCGCTGCTGATCCTCGAGACGATCGTCTGCTATATGGCCCTATTGGTGATCGTCAGCTATATCCGCGGCCCGCAGCAATATGAGGCCGCGCCGGGCGGATCGCTGCTGGAGCGATCCGATTTCATACCGTTCGAGGGGACGCAGGCGGAGGACGGCAGTCTGCGGCTGATCAACACGCAGCCGGGAGCCCCTGTGGGGTATGCCGCGCCGATAGAGCTCACCGGCCTATCCCGGATCGGCATCCGTTTCAGGGTCGAATGCCCCGCCCCATACGCGGGCGGGACGCTGCTCGTGGATCTGTTCGACTTCGAGACCAACTACGACGATGTGGAGCAGGAATATCAGCATACGCTGCTGGAAGGCACGAACCTGGTGGAGATCTCATTGGCCCCGGGGGACGACGCCCCCGGACACGCGCAGCTCCGTATCTTCACCGGGAGCCTGGTCGATCTTACCGTGGAGGACATCCAGGTCTATCGAGAGATACCGCTGCCCAAGATAACGCCTGCGATGATCGGCGCGCTGGTGGGCAGCCTCCTGATCCTTTGCCTGACAGCGGCGATCGCACGAAAGGAATGACCGATAGACATGAGAATGGAATCTTTGAAACGATCCATCAAGTCCAACCCATATCTGGAGCGCATCATCCGGCCGGTCTATGAACTGTTCAAGCCGGCCCAGAAAAGATCGGAGGCAGAGGCCCCGGCGGCAGAACCGGAGGCCGTGCCTCCGCCCCCCGCCTGCGGCCGGAAGGTCATCTACTTCGACATCACCTCCTATTCGGTCACCGACGTGAGGACCGGGATCCAGCGCGTCGTGGCCAAGTTCTTGGAGCATCTGGAGGAGATGGTCCGGGACGAGTACGATCTGGTGTGTATCAGCGGCTTGGGCGATTATCACATCATCGAAAAGGAGACCTTCCAGCCCAGGTGGGACCTCCCGCTCGCGCCCCACGAGGGCGACCTCTATCTGAGCATCGATTCCAATCCGGTCCAGCCATGCGAGTACTGGGACACCCTGAGGGCCTGGCAGCAGGCCGGCTGCAAGCTCATCGCGTGCGTATACGACCTGGTCTACATCAAATACCCCCAGTACGTCTCGGACGAGGCAGCAGTGAGCCTGCTGTCCAGGTGGCTGGCCCACGCGGCCGAGAACTTCGACGGGCTCGTGTGCATCTCCAAGACCGTGGAGGACGAGCTGATCGAATGGATCGCGGAGCAGGGCATCCAAAACAGCAAGCTGAGGACAGGGTATTTCCATCAGGGCTCGGATTTCGGGGCCGGCTCCACCCAGCAGACCGCCCCCGTGCAGGCGCTTTTCGCCCGGATATGCAGGGACAAGCCGATGACGTTCCTCTCGGTGGCCACGATCGAACCGAGGAAAGGTTATCCCGATCTCGTGAGCGCGTTCCAGGGCGCGGCCAGGGCCGGCGTGGACGCGATCCTGGTGATCGTGGGGAGGATCGGCTGGAAATACGACGACATCGTCGCCCGGATCGCCGACCCGGAGTGCCACGGAACGTCCGTCTTTTGGTTCTCGGACTGCGACGACGACGTGCTGGATGTCCTATACCAGCTTTCGGACTGCTACATATCGGGCTCCTACTATGAAGGGTTCGGCCTGGGGATCATCGAAGCCGCCCGGAAGGGCCTGCCTGTCCTTTTGCGGGACATCCCCGTCAACCGCGAGGTCTCTCAGGGAAAGGGAGCGTATTACAAAGACACGCAGGACCTGATTGAAATGCTCAAAAGGATCTCGGAGGACCCGGAGATCCTGAACGGACAGGAGAAGATCGACACGCTGTCATGGAAGGAGAGCGTCGCAGCCGCATGGAGGACCATACAGAACATGATACAGGTGGGGAGAACATGAAAAAGATCGCGATCATCATCCAGCGGTATGGAGAAGAAGTGAGCGGCGGCGGCGAATTCTATGCCAGATCCCTGGCTGCTCACTTGAAGCAGTCCTATGAGGTCACGGTGCTGACCACCACGTCCCTCGATCTGACGTTCAGCAAACATTACGAGGCGGGAGAGACGCTGGAGGACGGCGTGAGGGTCATCCGGTTCGACAACGACCACGCCAGGAACTTCCCCCGGATGGAGGAGCTCAACAACGACGAGATCCTGACGCTGGAGGACGGCAGATCCACACGGCTCGGCGTGGACCTGCAATGGTCGAACGAGTGGGGGCCCTATTGCCCCAGGCTGGTCCGATATGTCGAGGCGTCGCGGGACCGATACGACGCCTTCATCCTGTTCACGTATATCTATTCCACCACCGTGCGGTGCCTGCCGCTGGTGCGGGACAAGGCCATCTTCATCCCCACCGCCCATGACGAGGTGTGGGGAAAGCTGACCATCTTCCAAAAGCTGTTCCAGATGCCCCGGTATCTCGGCTTTCTCACCAAGGGCGAAGAGGACTTCGTGCGCTCCTTCTACAAGAACCGGAAGGTGCCCGGCGAGATCATCGGCTGCGGCGTGGATCTGCCAAAGACGATGGACGCCGCCTCCTTCCGGAAGGACCACGGCCTGCGGGACGACTATATCGTCTATGTCGGGCGGGTGGACACCTCCAAGAGCTGCGACGAACTGGTGCGGTACTTCCTGAAATATAAGCGCAAGGACCGCACGGGCTTGAAGCTGGTGCTGGTCGGGCAGGGGGATCTGCCCGACCCGAAGCATAAGGACATCATCTTCACCGGCTTCTTGACCGAGCAGGAGAAGTTCGACTGCATCTCCGGCGCCCTGGCGATGGTGGCCCCCTCCAAATACGAGAGCCTGTGCATCGCCGTGCTGGAGGGCTTCTCCTGCGGGATCCCTCTCCTGGCCAACGGGGAGTGCAAGATCCTGGAGGCCCACTGCCAGCAGGGCAAGACCGGCCTTTGCTACCGCTCGGAGGCGGGATTCATCGAGAAGCTGCGTTCGCTCGTGGAGGATCCCCAGATGCGCCGGGAGATGGGCGCCGCCGCCGTGGAGTATATGCGCTCCACGTACACCTGGGACATCGTGGTCGGCAAGATCGACAAGATGGTGGATGCCATCGCCGCCGACCGCGGGGGACGCAGACACAGCGGCGGCGATCCTGCCGCGGACTTTAGGATCCGGAACGTTTTCCTGGACGGGCAGTTCAGCAACGAGGTCATCTATGCCAACAAGGACACCCTCATCGAGCCGGCCTTCCGCGAGAGCGGCGCGGTGGCCGTATGCCTGACGTCCAGCAACTATTTCGCGCCGATCAGCGCGGTGGCCGTCAGCTCTCTGATCCAAAACGCGTCCCCGGACCGAAGATACGACATCCTGATCTTGACCAACGACATGTCCGACCAGAACCGGAAGCGCATCGGCGAGCTGGCCACCGAGAACTGCTCCATCCGGTTCGTCAGGTTCGAGGACGGCGCGTTCGCCGCCGACATCGCCACCCATGATTCCTATAACATATACACCTATTACCGCCTGATGATACCCAGCATCTGCCTCAAGTACGAAAAGGTCTTGTACCTGGACTCGGACATGGTGATCGACAGAGACGTGGCGGAGCTCTTCGACGTGGATCTGGACGGCTACTACGCCGCCGCGGCCTTGGACCTGACGATCCTGACCTGGCAGGTGATGAAGGAGCGGCATCCGCTGTACCCATACCTGGAGTCCCTGGATCTGACGCAGCCGGGGACCTACATGCAGGGCGGGGTCGCATTGTACAACGTGCGGATGATCGACCGGGACTACCCCGTGGACGTGCTGGTGGCGAAGGCGAACGAGCGCAGCTATCAAAACTGCGATCAGGAGCTGCTCAACATCTGCTTCAAGGGAAAGATCAAGTTCCTCCCGCCCAATTGGAACGTGGTCGTCATGCACCCGGCGTACATCGACCTGTTCGAATATTGGACCCCGAAGAAATATTACGACATGTACATCGAGTCGAGGAAGGACCCATATATCATCCACTACAGCTTCCAGCAGATCCCCTGCTTCCAGTCCGGCGTGGATATGTGCGGATACTTTTGGAAATACGCCAGGAACACCACCTATCATGAGGAACTGCTCGACATGCTCATGTCGAGACGATGCGCCGAGCTGGCCGCCGGGAGGGAGCTTCCCGCCGCAGCGGGGCCGTCCAGCCGGTATCCCAGGTTCCTGGACAAGCTGTTCCCGAAGGGCTCCAGGCGGCGCAGGGTCGTGGCGGGGATCGTCAAGAGACTGCTGGGGAAACGATAGACGAAACGGGGGTGCGAGAAATGAAAACTGTGATCTTGGCCGGCGGCTATGGCACGAGGATCGGCGAGGAGAGCAAATACCGGCCGAAACCGATGGTGGAGATCGGGGGGATGCCCATCCTGTGGCACATCATGAAGCTGTATTCACACTATGGCTTCAATGAGTTCATCATCTGTGCGGGATACAAACAGCATATGATCAAGGAATGGTTCGCGGACTATTTCCTGCATACGTCGGACATCACGTTCGACTATACCCGAGGAAACAACGAGATCGTCGTACACAGCAAGAGCGTGGAGCCCTGGAAGGTGACGGTCATCGACACGGGGATGGACACCCAGACAGGGGGACGGATCAAGCGGATCCGGGACTATGTGGGCGACGAGACCTTCATGCTCACATACGGCGACGCGGTAGGCGATCTCGACATCCAGGCGCTGGTGGAGTTCCACCGCAGGCACGGCAGGAAGGGCACGATGTCGATGTACAATTTCGGCCAGGCGAAGGGGGTCGTCGAGGTGGGGAAGGACGGCGTCATAAACTCCTTCCGCGAAAAGTCCAACCTGGACGGCGATCTGATCAACATCGGCTACATGGTGTTCGAGCCCGACCTGTTCGATCACATCGAGGACGACTCCACCGTGTTCGAGAAAGGCCCGCTGACGGCATTGGTGGACGAACGGGAGCTGGTGGGCTATATCCATAACGGCTTCTGGCAGTGCATGGACACCGTGCGGGAGAAGGAGAGCCTGGAACGAGCGTGGGCAACAGGACAGGCTCCATGGAAAGTGTGGGTGGACTGATGTATCGAAGCATGATGTCAGCCTATCAAGGAAAGCGGGTGTTCGTCACTGGCCACACCGGCTTCAAGGGCAGTTGGCTGTGCCGGATCCTGGTGGACGCGGGAGCCCACGTCACCGGCTACGCCCTCCCGCCGCAGGCCGAGTCCGGCCTTTTCCACCTGGCAGGTCTGGAGGGACGGATGACCTCCATCCTCGGCGATGTCCGCGACCGGGAAAAGCTGGAGGCCGCGTTCCGCGCCGCTCAGCCGGAGATCGTGTTCCATCTGGCCGCACAGCCCATCGTCCTGGACAGCTATCGAGACCCCGCCTATACCTATGAGACCAACGTCATGGGCACCGTCAACATCCTGGAGTGCGTGCGCAGGTCCCACTGTGTCCGCAGCTTCCTCAACGTCACCACGGACAAGGTGTATCAGAACCGGGAATGGGTCTGGGGCTACCGGGAGGACGAGCCTTTGGACGGGTTCGATCCCTATTCCAACTCCAAATCCTGCTCTGAGCTGGTGACCCACAGCTATTCCAACAGCTTCTTCCGAAGCACTCCGGTCGCCGTCTCCACGGCCCGGGCGGGGAACGTCATCGGCGGCGGGGACGACGCGAACGACCGCATCGTCCCCGATTGCGTCCGGGCGGCCCGGGCGAAGGAAACCATCGTCGTGCGCAATCCCCGGTCCGTCCGGCCTTACCAGCACGTCCTGGAGCCGCTGTTCGCTTATCTGACCATCGCGTGGCGGCAATACGAGGACCGGGAGGCCGCCGGGTGGTACAACGTCGGGCCGGACGAATGCGACTGCGTCACCACAGGGGAGCTGGTGGACCTGTTCTGCCAGGCTTGGGGCAACGGGCTGGCCTGGCAGAGCAAAGCGGCGCCCAACGCGCCTCACGAAGCGGACCTGCTCAAGCTGGACTGCTCCAAGCTGAAGGCCGCTTTCGGGTGGCGGCCGCGCTGGCACATCGGCGAGGCGGTGCGAAAGACGGTGGAATGGACCCGGGTCTGGATGGACGGTGGGGACATACCGGCGGAGATGGACCGGCAGATCGCCCGCTACATGGACTGCCGGGCCCAGTGAGAAAATAGTCCCACAGATCCTGCTGCGATCCCGGCCGGCATGTGCCTGGATGCGGCGGTCTGAGAGAGGGTATGTATCGATATGGTATTCAGCTCAACTCTGTTCCTCTTCCTTTTCCTCCCCGTGACGGCGGTCGGATATCATCTGCTGAAAACGCGGTATCAAAACTACTGGCTGCTGGCGGTGAGCCTCGTTTTCTTCGCATGGTCGCAGCCGGACTACCTCTGGATCATACTGCTGAACATCGCGATCGATTATGTCGCCGGCCTGATCGTCAGTACGGGCCGGCTGCGGAGGACCACCCTCGTCCTTTGCCTCGCGGCAAACCTGTGGCTGCTGATCTACTTCAAGTATTTCGGCTTCATCCTGCGGTCGTTCGACAGCCTCTTCCCCGGATCTGTGCAGCTGATCGACATCGTGCTCCCCATCGGCATCTCGTTCTTCACCTTCCAGGGGATGTCCTATACGATCGACGTGTACCGGGGCGACGTGCCGGTCCAAAAAGATCCGCTCAAGCTCGCTCTATACATCGTACTGTTCCCACAACTCATCGCAGGACCGATCGTCCGGTATACCCAAGTCGTATCGGAGATCGACCGCAGGACGGTGGACGTGGACGACATGGCATACGGCATCCAGCGCTTCGTCGTGGGGCTGGCCAAAAAATCGATCGTAGCGAACACCATGGCCGTGGTGGCGGACAGCATATGGGACCACGGGGCCGGCAACAGCATCGCCTCGGTGGCGTGGCTGGGCAGCATCGCGTATACCCTGCAGATCTATTACGATTTTTCAGGGTACAGCGACATGGCGATCGGCCTGGGCAGGATGTTCGGGTTCCACTTCGATGAGAACTTCGACTTACCATACATCTCCAAAAGCATCACGGAGTTCTGGCGCAGGTGGCATATCTCGCTGTCCACATGGTTCCGGGACTATGTATACATCCCGCTGGGCGGGAACCGCAAGCGGGTCTACGTGAACCTCTCGATCGTTTTCCTGCTCACGGGCATCTGGCACGGCGCCTCCTGGAGCTTCGTCGTTTGGGGTATATGGAACGGTCTATTCATTCTGTTAGAGAGGTCCTTGTCAAACAAGAGAAGAAGGGGGATTCACAGCCAGCCAGCCAGCCAGCCAGCCAGCCAGCCAGCCAGCCAGCCAGCCAGCCAG
>CANRXB010000070.1 GCA_947643715.1 uncultured bacterium | reverse complement strand
AATGGCCGGGGTCTGCTGGGGGCCGCCTTGATAACCAAAACAGGGTGGCCCCCAGCGGGCCCCGGCCATATCGCGCAAAAAAGCCGCCCTATTTTCAAGGACGACTTTCTGCGTAATGTGATAGTTTCAAACTATTTTCTTGTATTTTCGTCAAAAACCTTGCGTTTTCGTGTTCCTAATAAGAGTTAAGCATATACTTGCTACGTTCAGCCTGTCGAAGAACCTGGATACTCGAAAAGAGTATCCGGGTTCTTCGACAGGCTGAGGCCGCAAACACTCAATGTGTTTGCGGCCTCTTTTCAAAATGCTCGGTCAGATTGTCCTGGCCGTTCTTGATTTGAACGAAAGAAACGGCACACGATGTGTTGGGCAAGCGTTGGAGGCGCAGAACGGCGGACTCTGAGCAGGGGAGCGATCTTACGGCTGGTCATCGGCCCTAGGATCCGACCGCGTCTGCGTCCACCCCCAGCTCCTGCAGTTGCCGCCGCAGCAGGCCCGGGTCGCCGTGATAGACGATGCCTGTGATGCCGCACTGCATTGCGCCCTCCACGTTGAGGGGCGTATCATCGATGAACACACATTCCGCTCCCTTCAAGCCAAATTCCTCCAGAAAGCATCGGTAGATCCCCGGTTCAGGCTTTATCAAATGGTGATCGGCGGAAATGAACTCCCCGTCAAAAAAGCGCAGAGCAGGGATGTTTTTTCGGAAGCTGTGGAAATGGGCGCTAGTGTTGGACAGCAGATAAATGCAATACCCCTTCCCCTTGAGTTCCTCCACCAGATCATAGATGCCATCCAGCGGCGGGACGTCCTGATGCCAGTTGTCCAGGATGTCCCGAACCGCTTGGTGCAGGCGCTCAGGCAGCCGGGCACACACCGCCGACACCGCCTCCGCATCGGATATGACGCCCCGATCCATTTGGACCCACTCCACAGAGCGAAACAACTCCCGGCGGATCAGCGCGCGATCCTCCGCGTCGGGGACGAACTGGGCGGTATACCGCTCAGTATCAAAGTCGATGAGCACACCGCCCATGTCGAACACAATATTTTTTATCATACGATGGAACCCTTCCTTTTGCTGGCGTTGGACACAACGATCGGCAGGATGCCGCAGGTGACGGTAAGGACAGATGCCGGCGCTGCCGCTGTGCCCACAAGATCGTGTGCATCGTTGGTGGGACCGCGATCGACGATGCTGCTTTGCAGCCTGCGCCCCTTTGGGGGAAGAGCCATTGGGTCATTTGACCGATATTTGAGGCCATGCCAACCGACTGGGGCGGACGGACCGCATTCGCCGCAGATAAGACGATATCGATCGATGGCACATACGACGCGTCAGGCGGCAGCGGGCGCGGCCCCTATCGCTCATCCCCAGCAGAGTCAAGACATGTACGGCGCTTGCCTCAACCCAAACTCGAGCAGCCGACATCGCAGACTTCCCCATATCCTTGGAGGAAAGCATCCAACTCTTGGACGGTGATCTCACGCATGGTGCGAACGGTCGCGTCATAGCTGACATTCCCATTCTCGTGGTATCGAATGCTGCATTCGACGACCTGCATCCGGTGCTGGTGGACGAAATCGTTCCAAGCTGCTTGGAGCCCGCTGCCGTTGTAGACCGTAAAGCTCAGGCGGCAAACGGAAAGGGTGTCTGCGCCCACGACGAATTTGTGCATGACTATTTGGAGGATCGTGACCAAAGCAGTCGTAAACGCGCCGAGGATGTACATTCCAGCTCCGATGGCAAGGCCGATGCCGGCCGTAGCCCACAACCCGGCAGCGGTAGTCAGCCCCTTGATCGAATTGCCGTGCTTGAAGATGACCCCTGCGCCCAAAAAGCTGATCCCACTTACCACCTGCGCAGCGATCCGAGAGCCGTCAGAACCCCGCACGCCGTTCAGTAGAGCGCCGGACGCATCCACGATATCGACGAAGCCGTACTTTGATACGATCATCATCAGGGCGGAAGCACAGCACACGATGAGGTGCGTGCGGATACCCGCTTCCTTGAACCTGCGGCTCCTCTCGATACCGATCAATGCGCCACACGCACACGCGGCGATCAGACGCGCAAAAAACTCTATGTTCTGCCAAAAGGAAAACTGGCTGTTCAGATGTTCTGCTAAAATAGTTCCGCTCAAAGCCTTTCTCTCCTTTTATCGTGTTGCTGCTCCAAACCGATACCCTTTCGAGAGCTGGGATCGTATCGGATCCGATCATGGCTGGTACTGACGATAGTCGTCCAGTGTCATCAGGCCATAAGCCCGCGCTGCGCCCACATAGACATATTTGTATTCGTTCGCTCCGGCCGCCACGTTCCCACTGCCTGAGGAGCAGATCTCGACCGGATACCCGTTCGCGTCGGCATATGCCTTGAAAATGGTCTGGCCCCTCATCACGTGACCGGTGCTGGCTGCGATCATCACGTCGTGCAGATCCAGCCCTTCGATATGCTTGAACGCGCCGATGGCGTTGCCTACCGTGTCCCGGGCCTGTGTGTCCAGCAGGATGCGCTCCTCCGGGATGCTCCAGGTGCTCCCCTCCGGCTCCAGGCCGAGGGCGATGGCGAGCTCAGTGGAGTGTTCGAGCAGATAATCCTTCATCGTCTCGGCCTCGGAAAAGTCGTAGTCGATGGCCCCGCCGGAGAGTATGATCTTGGCTTCGGGGCAATAATACGCCCCCTTGACCGCTTCCTTGAGCCGCAGGACCCCCGACGCGGAGAGACCGCCCGCGGCAGTGGGGGAAACGCCCAGGACGACGATCGCGTCAAGATCCAGGCCGTCCGTAGACTCGAGAGCGTTCCCGGCCTCCTCGTTGCGCCAGCGGTCCACCTTTTCTATGAATGCCGTCAAGTCGTCGTAGCACGTTCCCGAGACGTTTTTGAGCGCTTGGAGCCGCTGTTGGGACTGGTCCTCGTTGCCCATGAAGTGCTTGATGTACGCCGACAGACCGAGCGCGTAGATATCATCGTGATGGACGCGAAGGACGCTGTCCAACGCTGCCAGCGCTTCGTTATACTTGGAGTTGGTCAGATAGACCTCTGCCTGCAGGCGGAAGGTGTTCAGGTGCAGCGGCTCTTCCTGCGCCTTTCGATCCAGGGAGGCATATAGTTCCGCCCACTGCCACTGGCGGAACAGCTTCACGTCCTCTTCCAGATACTTGTCATCTTCATAGGAGGCCCCATACATAGGCACGAGGAACTCGATCGCTTCGCCCCGGTCGGAGCCGTCCTTGGCCTCGGGGACCGGCATGGGATCGGAGAGCGCAAACGGCAGCGTCTCATTCACGAACTCTGCCGGCACCGGCTCGGCCAGGTCCTTTTGTCCGCAGGACGCGAGGAGAGCTGTCAGCAGGCAGGCCAGTGCGATCGGCACGATGACAGAGGTCGGTCTACGTTTCATCTCACTGTCACCCACCGTTTCTCCGGCTGTCCCGGTAGCGGGAGAGCAGCCCTGGCCAATCCGTCTGGATCACATCGATGCCCTTGTCGATGAGGACGCCCCAGCCCTCGTCGAAGCCCTCCTTGATGGAGCGGTCGTCATCGTGGCCGGCGGTCTTGATGTGCTTCTCCAGCCCCGACAGGGTGATGGCGTTGTACCACACAAAATACCCCTTCTCGTGCAGCTCCTCGATCAGCTCGTCCTGCCACATGCCGTCATCCTCGCTTTTGGCAAGCAGCTCGAAGCCCACTAGGTTGATGTTCTCATAGGACAACGCCAGGTCGATGTCCTCGCGCTTTCTGATGATCGGCATGAACATGAACTTGGTCGGCTCCTCCTCATATCGGTCCAGCAGCTCTGCCTTGGCAGGCGCTTTCATCAGCGCTTGCTGGAGGGTGTGCGGATATTTCTTCAGCAAAGCGAAGGTCTCCTGGAGCTTTCCCCAGGAACGGTCCACGTTGTACAACTCGCCATTCGAAAACGCCGCCAGCACCTCTTCCAGCCGCTGCACGCCGGAACCAGACGGTTCCCATATGGAGTTATACTGCTGGAGCTCACCGATCACACGGTCGCTGAGCTGTTCGATGTTGGTATGTATGCGAAGGTTCAGCTCCTCCGTGGTGTCGTGGAAACAGTAGAGGGTCCCGTCCGTGGAGCGGGAGACATCCAGCTCCACCATGTCCGCGCCCAGAAGGAACGACGCTTTGAAGGCCGGAAGCGTGTTCCCCACGATGTTGCCGCACCTGGCCCCCCGGTGCTGGGCGATCAGGCAGCCCTTCTCCTGGAACCGCCGGTTCAGGTTCTCGTTGATATGCCGATATTTCTCTTTTCCAAACATGATTTACCCCTTTCCTTGCGATCCGAAAGCTTCCCCGGCGGAGATCCGCCGGGGAAGCACGCGTCAACCCTTCGCGGCCTTGAGCCGTTTCATTTTTTCGATGTGCTTGATCATGTGCTTGGTTTTCCGGACGTTGTTGGACGCTCCCTTGCGTCCATAGACGAAGTAGACCACCAGCCCGGCGATGATCATCATGATGACTGCATAGACGAAGGATACCGCCGTGGAGTTGGGATCGTAGTTGTCTGTGGTCAGCGTTTTGATCGTGACGCCCAACGTTTTCATGGTGGTAGGCGCCAGAAGGACGGAGATGTCGTATTCACCCAAGGTCCCGTTGAATTCCAGCGCCCAGAGAGCCAGGATCGTGGGGATAATGATGGGCAGCAGGACATGGGTGAAGGTGTAGAACCCTCCGGCGCCCAGATTTTTTGCCGCATCCTCCAGCGAATCGTCGATGGAGTAGAAGGCCGCCTTGGTCATGCGCAGCGTATAGGGGATCTTGTTCACCACATAGCCCAGGATGAGCAGGAAGATCGTCCCGCCCAGGGTGGCTCCGAACACCGTCCATTGGCTGCCGTTGTAGGTCTGCAGCAGCCCGACGGAGATAAGGATGGCCGGGAGCAGCCAGGGGATGAGCAGGAAGAACTCCAGCGACCTCGCCACCCGGTACTGCTTATACTTGGTTATGATCCGGCAGGCCAGCAGGATGAGGACGATCACCAGCGTCACCGAGACGACGCCCAAGAACGCGCTGGTCAACATGGGTCCGTAGTTGTCCGGGTTGGAGAACACCATCTTGTAGTTGTCCAGCGTGAAGGCATCCAGGCTCAAGGTCCCCGTATTGATCGCCCGGGTGTTGGTGAAGGAGAACAGCACGATCATGCACACCGGGGAGACATAGATGAGGAACAGGAAATAGGCCAAAACGTGCATCAGCACATTGAGGACGGGGCTTTTGATCTTCTGCTTCACGATGCGGGTCTTGACCTTAGAGATGGACATATAGTGTCCCCGCCGCTCGATGTAGTTCAGGCCCATCAAAAGCGCGAAGGAGATCGAACCCAGGAAGATGGACAGCACCGATCCCAGGGTCCGGGTGTAGTCCAGCTTCACGAAGGTGATGACGATGGGATTGATGGTCTGGAACTCGGTGCCGCCTACGATCAGGGGGGCGGCCATGGCACACAGGCCCTTGATAAAGGTGAGGATGGTGATGGACAGATAGGACGGGGCCAGCGTGGGGAACACGACCCGGAACAGGATGCGGGACGTGCTCGCGCCCATGTTTCGGGCAGCCTCGATGGTCTGATAGTCGATCTGGTGCAGGGCGTTGCGCAGAAAGATCACGTGGTTCGTGGTGCAGGCGAAGGTCATGATGAACAGGACAGCCCCATACCCCTCGAACCAATTGTGGGCCACATCGGGGAAGACGGCCTGCAGGAGCTTGGTGAACATGCCGACTTCTCCGTAGAGGAACTTGAAGCCGGAGACCAGGATCATGCCGCCATAGATCATGGTGGACATGTAGCCGATCCGAAGGAGCTTCGCGCCCTTGATGTCGAAATATTCGGTGACGAATACGGCCAGCGTCCCCACCACGTTCACGGTGACGCACATCGAGATAGCCAGGATGAAGGAGTTTTTGATGGCCTGCATGGCCCGCTCCGATTCCAGTATCTTGTTGATGTTGTCACCAAGGCCGCCGCTGAATAGGACGTCCGCGAATAGATTGAGGTTGGGGTAGATCAGGAACGAGAAAATGAACCACGCGAAAAAGATGCCCTCGACCAGCAGGAAGATGTTGCTTTTTTTACCGAAAAACCGTTTGATGCTGAACGGCTCCTTCGACTGCATCGCCGCTCCGCCTACGTTTGGACCTGCCATAGCTTTTCCCCCTTCTCCAGGATCTGACGGCGATCATTTATGGACCTTGTTTCCGCTCTTTTGAGCAGGCCGCGCCTCCTCCTCCGGCTCAGGGACAAAGGACTGGATGTCCCGGGGCCGTATGCTGATGGTGACCTTGTCGCCCACGCCGTGGACCTCCATGGCATCGTTCTTTTCGATCTCCTTGATGACGCTCCCGCCGACGGCGAGATGGTACTTGATATACATCCCGTAGTATTCGATGCTTTTCACGGTGGCTTCCGCTGTGAAATATTCCTTGCCCGTTTTGCCGATGTGCACCTTTTCCAAGCGGATATAGTGGTGCTTCTGGGCATCCAGCTCCACGCCCCCGATGCCGCTCCGGTTGATGGCGTCCACGAACTCCGGGGAGAGTTTGTTCACGTCGCCGATGAAGTTGTTGGTGTACTCTGTGCGGGACTTGTTGTAGATCTCATTTGGAGTGCCGATCTGATCCACCACGCCCTTTTTGAACACGCAGATGTGGTCGGAGAGGGTGAGCGCCTCCTCTTGGTCGTGGGTGACGTACACCATGGTGATGCCCAGCTTCTTTTGCAGCTCCTTCAGCTCCTCCCGAAGCTGGACGCGCAGTTTGGCGTCCAGGTTGGAGAGGGGCTCGTCCAAGCACAGGATGGGCGGGTTGCTGGCCAGCGCTCTGGCGATGGCCACGCGCTGCTGCTGGCCGCCGGACAGCTCGGAGACGTTCTTCACCAGTTCCACATCCGTCAGATCCACCTTCCGGGCGCATTCGTGCACGATGTCGTCGATCTCGACCTTGTTCTTTTTCTGCACCTCGAGAGAGAAGGCGATGTTCTGATAGACGGTCATGGTGGGGAAAAGAGCGTAGGATTGGAACACCATGCCGATGTTCCGCTTTTCGACCGGGATGTCCGTGATATCCTTGCCGTTGATGGTGATCTTTCCGCCGGAAGGCTTGATGAAACCCGTGATAGCACGCAGAGTGGTGGTCTTTCCGCAGCCGGACGGCCCCAGCAGGGTGAAGAACTCGCCGTCTGGGATCTCCAGGGACACGTCCTTCAGCGCATGGAAGTCACCGAAATGGACGTTCAATTTTTCGACTTTCAGCATCGATCCAGCCTCCTTTCCCAATCACTTCATGAATTGGAGCGTGATATATTCCACCCATTCGCCCATATGCTGCTGGGCCCACGCCCAGTCGATCTGCTGCTGGGGCAAAGAGGTGTAGGTCTTGGCGTTCTCGCTGGCGCCGGCTTCCCACGCCTCCCGATTGACCGGGGCCGTATCCCAAGCCTGCGCCCACTGGGTCTGGAACTGCGTGCCGCCGTACCAATCCAGGAACAGGGCCGCCGTGATGGGATTTTTGGCGCCCTTGAGGATCCCGCACCCGGTGATGTTGTAGGGCACGCCCACCTCGGGGACCACGTAGTCCAGTTCGACCTCATAGGTCTCGGAGTAAGACTTGATGCCGGAGGAATACCATTGGCCGCAGTGGACATTCTGCTGGCTGCCGGTGGTGGCGGCGATGGCGCTGATCACGTCGCCCTCCGCCGATACACCGTAGGTATACAGCTTTTTGATCTGATCCCAGCCTTCGGGGGAGACGCCGTACAAAGCGTCGTCGGCATCGGACTTATAGCGGTGCAGGATGCCGGTCAGGTTGGACTGAGTCGTGCCGCCGGTGAGCGCCGACCAGCACTGGAACGTGCCATGGTACTGGGTGTTCTCATCCTGCCACAGATCCAGCCAGTCGCTGGGAGCCTCGTCCTTGGTCCAGACGTTTTTGTCGTACACCAACAGGGTGGCCTCTTTGGCGATGGCATGGTAATAGCCGTCGGGGTCGTTCATCCCCTCGTCGATCAGGTCGGCCCAGACGGGGACGTATTGGACCAAGAGCCCTTCCTTTTTCAAACTCGTCCATCCCATGGCGTTGAGCCCGCACATCACATCGGCCTGGGGGTTCTCCCTCTCGGCCTTGATCTTCTCCGCCATAGCGGACGCGCCGCCGTTCACGATGGTGATGTTGGTGAAACCGGCCTCTTTTGCCTTTTTCGTCCACCAGTCCGCGCGCCCGCCGGCGCCGGAGTTCGTATAGACCACCAGGGGCATGGCCTTGTATTCGGCGATCTGCTCCTCGGTCAGGCCAGAGATGTCGATCGCCGCACTGTCGTCCTGCTGGGGGCCGGGGTCCTTCTGCCCGCAGGCCGTCAGACCCAGGAGCATGGCGCAAACGAGCAATGAACAGGTGATGGATCTCCAAATCTTCATCTGATCTCTCTCCTTACATTTAGATTAGTTGAACTGTTTCAAACTCTCGCTGTCCGTCAGATCGACCCGCAGGGGCGTGATCGTGATGGCCCCCTGATTGCGGCAAAGGTTGTAGTCATTATACCCAAATGTCGGTCTTGCTGTCTGTGCGGCCGGGACGAAACGGATCTTGGCATCCGATAGATCGGGCTGGTCAGGGAAATTGACGTTGAGGCACATAGCTCCGTTCCAGTCGATGCCATGGATCAGATGGTCCAAAAGCTCAGGCAGGACGCTCCAATAGTTTTTCCCATGCTGTCTCGCACTGAGAGCGATGCTGCGGATCCCGTGCATGTTGGCTTCCAGCGCGGCTCCGACCGTCCCTGAATAGACGATGTCCCGCCCCAAATTGAAGCCCCCATTCACGCCGGAGACCACCAGATCGACTTCTCTCGTCACGAACTTCAGAAAAAACTTCACACTGTCAGCGGCCGTTCCCGTATGGGTGTATATGTTCTCGCCCCTGACGCTCTTCGAAAAGTTTTCAGCAAGGATCTCATATTTGCGCGTTGCGTGAGAGCTGCCGCTGCGCTCCCCATCAGGGACACAGGCAAATACGGTGCCAAACGCCCCCAATGTCTTTTGGAGCGGGATCAGGCTCTCGCTCCCGATGCCGTCATCATTGACGATCAGGATATCCATGGGTCAGGCGGCGGGCGGCGGAGCGATCGCCGGGCTCATGTCGTTGGCGCGGGCGATCCACGCATCCAGATGTCCGCACACCAGATCCCAGTCGATGTCCTGGGCCGGGATGGAGCTGACCCTCAGCATATACTGACGGGAGGGGATGATACGAACGATCTGGTTCCCCTCCGCGTCGATGGCCGTGGAATAATCCTTGTATTCCGAGCCGGAGCCGTTCTCATCGAGCTCTTTCACGTTGGTCTCGTTGAACACGGTGGTGTTGGCGGGGATCATCGTCCGAACGTGCTTGACCATCTCCAAAACTGTCATCGCCAGTGATAAAATGTAAAAAAACGCCGAGGAAAAAATGTAGAATT
>CANRXB010000069.1 GCA_947643715.1 uncultured bacterium | reverse complement strand
GACCTTCCGCACCGTCCCGCTGGCCCGCGGTCCCCAGGGCTGGGCCGAGGCCCTGTTGGCCTGCCGCCCCCCCGCGCCCGCGCGCACCGAGGCCGCCGCTGCGGTACGCCGCGCCGGGTTCCATTCCCCTCATGCCGTCTCCCTGGTCATGGACGGCTATGCCGGTATGAACATAGAGGATGATTAGATCATGAGAGTAGCCATAGAACTACAGCCCTGTTGTTGGGCGCGGGGCGGGATCGGGACCTATACATGGGAGCTGGCGCGGCGGCTGCGCGATCGGGACGGGTTGGAGTTCTGCGGGAACCTGTTCAACTTCTGCGGCAGGAACGACAACTCAGCCGCGCTGGAAGGGATAGACATGCCCATCCGGGTGGACCGGATGATGCCTTATGGTCTGTACCGGCGTATTTGGAACTGGCTCCCGATCCCCTATCAAAGCCTGTTCCCTGGGAAAGCGGACTTGAGCGTCTTTTTCAACTTCATCGTGCCGCCCCATGTGTCTGGATACGTCATGACGACGATCTACGACCTGACCTGCTTCCGCTGCCCGGAGACCATGGAATCCGAGAACTTGAAGCATCTGCGCAAAGGGATCGCCTACAGTGCGCGGCGAAGCGACCGCATCCTGACCATCTCCGGATTTTCAAAACGCGAGATCGTGGAGGCGTTCGATGTCCCGGAAGAACGGGTGAGCATCGTTCCCTGCGCCCCGTCATTGCCGGAGGAGCCGGCGGACTTCCAGACGTGCAAAGAAAAGTTCCGCATCCAGCGGCCGTACCTGTCATATGTGGGCACCATCGAGCCGCGCAAGAACCTGGAGCGGCTGCTGCTGGCCTTCGAACTGCTCAAGCGGGAGCATCATGTCCCCCACCAGTTGGTCCTGGCGGGCGGGAAGGGCTGGCGGGACGAGGGGATCTACCGCACGGCGGCGGGGCTCTCGTGCGCCCGGGACGTCGTTTTCACAGGATATGTGACGGGAGCGGAGAAGAGCGCCCTGTATCGGAACGCCGACGCGTTCGTGTTCCCCTCCCTATATGAAGGGTTCGGCATCCCGCCGCTGGAGGCCATGCACCATGGCTGTCCGGTGGTATGCGCCGACGCGGCCTCTTTGCCGGAGGTGGTGGGGGACGCCGCGGAGCTGGTGGACCCGCTGGAGGTGGAGGACATCGCCCGGGGGATCTGGCGGGTGCTGTCCGACAGCGGCCACGCGGCCGGGCTGGTGGAGCGGGGACACCGGCAGGCGAAACGGTTCACCTGGGACGCGTCGGCGGAGAAGCTCACCCAAATCTGCAAAGACGTCTTGTGCGACACACTGTGAAAAAGATCAGGCCGGAGGACGCCGCAGGGCGTCCCAGGCCGGAAGGAGAGGATACCGATGAAAACGGCCGCGCTGATCATGGCGGGCGGATGCGGGGAGCGGTTCTGGCCCCGCAGCAGGCGGAATATGCCCAAGCAGTTCCTGGCCTTGACGGACGACAAAAAAACGATGATCCAATTGACGGTGGACCGGATCTCGCCGCTGGTGCGGATGGAGGACATCTTCGTCGTCACCAACCGCAGCTATCAAGATCTGGTGCACCGCCAGCTCCCGGAGCTGCCGGAGGAGAACATCCTGTGCGAGCCGGTGGGGAAGAACACGGCGCCCTGCATCGGGCTGGGGGCCGTCCATATGGAGGAACGGTACGGGGACGCGGTGATGATGGTGCTGCCGTCGGACCACCTGATCAAGTACACGTCGCTGTTCGTGAGCACGCTGTCCGACGCGTGCCGCCTCGCGGAGCACGGGAAGGACCTGGTGACGGTGGGGATCGCTCCGGACTGCCCGGAGACGGGGTACGGCTACGTCAGGTTCCGGCCGGACGAGGTGCAGGGCCGGGCGTTCGCGGTGGAGAAGTTCGTGGAGAAGCCGGACCTGGAGACGGCGAAGGCCTACCTAGCCTCGGAGCAGTACCTGTGGAACAGCGGGATGTTCGTCTGGAAGGTGTCCACGATCCTGGAGCAGCTCCGAGAGCACCTGCCGGAGACCTATGAGGGCCTGCGCCGGATCGGCGCCGCCGTCGGCACGGACCAGGAGGAGCAGGTGCTGGAGCGGGAGTTCCGGCTGTTCCGATCTGAATCCATCGATTACGGCGTGATGGAGAAGGCGAAGGACATCTACACCCTCGGCGGGGCCTTCGGCTGGGACGATGTGGGCTCCTGGCTGGCCGTGAGGCGGATCAAACGCAGCAACGAGTTCGGCAACGTGATCGGCGGGAACGTCATGACCGTCGATACGAAGAACACGATCATCCAGGGCGGGGACAAGCTGATCGCCGCCGTGGGGCTGGAGGACATGATCGTGGTGGAGTCCGACGATGCGCTGCTGATCTGCGAGCAGGGCCACGCCGGGGACATCAAGAAGGTGCTGGAGAGCCTGAAGATCTGCAACCGCACAGAGTACCTTTGAGCACGGAACTAATCTATCAAGGAACGAAAAGGAGATCATCATGAAACACGCTTTGATTACAGGTATCACCGGTCAGGACGGATCTTATCTCGCGGAGCTGCTCTTGTCCAAGGGCTACGAGGTCTACGGCGTCATGCGCCGCAAGAGCGTCGTGGATTACGGGAACGTCGATCACATCCGCAACGACATCCGCTTCATCTATGCGGACATGACCGACGAGGTCTCGCTGATCAACGCCATGCGCATCTCTCAGGCGGACGAGGTCTACAACCTGGCCGCGCAGAGCTTCGTCGCCACCAGTTGGGATCAGCCCATCGCCACGGCGGGCATCGACGCCATCGGCGTGACCAACATGCTGGAGGCCATCCGGACGGTGCGGCCGGAGTGCCGTTTCTATCAGGCATCCACCTCCGAGATGTTCGGGCTGGTGCAGGAGATCCCGCAAAGAGAGACCACGCCCTTCTATCCCCGCAGCCCCTACGGTGTGGCCAAGCTCTACGGGCACTGGATCACCAAGAATTACAAGGAGAGCTACGGCATGTTCGCCTGTTCTGGGATCCTCTTCAACCATGAGTCCGAGCGCCGGGGGAAGGAGTTCGTCACCCGGAAGATCACCGATGCCGCCGCCCGGATCAAGGCCGGCCTGCTGGACTGCGTGGAGCTGGGCAATCTGGACGCGAAACGCGATTGGGGCCACTCTCAGGACTACGTGAAGGCCATGTGGCTCATGCTCCAGCAGGACGAGCCGGACGACTACGTGGTCGCCACCGGGGAGACCCGCACCGTGCGCGAGTTCGTCGAGGCCGCGTTCCGCGCGGCGGGGATCGAGCTGGAGTTCCAGGGCAGCGGAGCGGACGAGGTGGCCATCGACCGGGCCACGGGCAAGACCGTCGTGCGGGTGAGCGAGCGGTTTTTCCGGCCTGCGGAGGTGGAGCTGCTGCTGGGCTGCCCCGAGAAGGCGGAGAAGAAGCTGGGCTGGAAGCGCGAGATCTCGTTCCAGGAGCTGGTGGAGCGGATGGTGCGCAACGATCTGGAGCTGGTCCGGGCCGGGCGGTGACCCGGCCCTCCCCGGCCGGAGGCCGCGAGAAATCGATCGAATTCAAGGTGAGGATATGCAGATCTTCAAAGAATTGTACCTGTACCGGGAGATGATCGCCAGCCTGATCCGCAAGGATCTGCGCGGGAGATACAAGGGCTCTGTGCTGGGCTTCCTGTGGACGTTCATCAACCCGCTGCTCCAGCTCGGCGTCTATACCCTGGTGTTCTCCGTCATCCTGCGGGCAGGGATCGAGAAGTACCATCTCTTCCTCTTCGTCGCCCTGATCCCCTGGATGTTCTTCTCCACCTGCCTCTCCGCAGGCTGCTCCGCCATCATCAACGACAAGAATCTGGTGACGAAGGTGTACTTCCCCCGGGAGGTCCTGCCTGTGGCGTTCGTCACCGGCAATTTCATCAACATGCTCTATTCCTTCATCGTGGTGCTGGCTGTGTCCGCGCTGTTCGGGGACCATGTGGATCTCGTCGCGTGGCTCTATCTCCCGATCGTCATGGCGATCGAGTATGTCCTGGCCCTGGGCTGCACGCTGATCGCCTCGGCCGTCACCGTGTTCTTCCGGGACCTGCAATACATCCTGGGCATCCTCACCATGGCGTGGCAGTTCCTGACCCCCGTCATGTACTCGGTGGACATGGTGCCGGACGAGCTGATGACGCTCTTCCTTTTGAACCCGATGACGTCGATCGTCATCGCCTATCGGGACATCCTGTACCACGGGCAGATCCCGGCCATGCAGACGTTGACGGTGCCGCTGGTCATCGCGCTGGTGGTGCTGGTGGTGGGCGAGCTCGTGTTCCGGCGTCTCCAGCGCTATTTTGCGGAGGAACTGTAGATGGATATGATCGAAGTCAGAAACGTCTGTAAAGACTACCGGGTCTACCACGACAAGAGCTGCACCCTCAAGGAGCGGATCTTGTTCACGCAGCGCAGCAAGTATGAGAAGCGGGAAGCGCTGAAGGACGTCTCCTTCACCGTCCCCCAGGGGGAGGCGGTGGGGCTGGTCGGCCTGAACGGATGCGGGAAGAGCACGATGCTCAAGCTGATCGCCCGCATCATCTACCCCACCAGCGGGCACATCGAGACCCGGGGGCGGATCTCCAGCCTGATCGAGCTGGGCGCGGGCTTCCACCCGGACATGACGGGCAGGGAGAACATCCGCATCAACGCCTCCATCTTCGGCCTGACCCAGCGGGAGATCCAGGCCAAGCTGGATCCCATCATCGAGTTCTCCGAGCTTGGCAAGGCCATCGATACGCCGGTGCGCACCTATTCCTCCGGCATGTACATGCGCCTGGCCTTCTCGGTGGCGGTCCATGTGGAGGCGGACATCCTTTTGATCGACGAGATCCTGGCCGTGGGGGACGCGGGGTTCCAGGAGAAATGCTTCCGCCGCCTGGCCGAGATCAAAGCCGCCGGCACGACCATCGTGATGGTGTCCCACTCCCTGGGGCAGATCGAGGAGATCTGTGAACGCTCGATCTGGCTCCAGTCGGGGCAGATCCAGCTCATGGGAGAGCCCAAGCAGGTGCACAGCGCGTACCTGGCATCCTTTCGATGAATGAGGAGAGAGAACGATGGCGATTTGGATGGACATGACCAACAGTATGCACGTATGGCAGGGCGGCGTGGTGGGCATCGTGCGCGCCGAGCTGGAGATCGCGAAGAACATGCACCGCGCCGACCCCGATGTGCGCTTCTGCAAGTTCGACGGCAGCGGCATCGTGGAGCTGCCCGCAGGGTCGCTCTCATGGCTCTGGGAGAGCGATTCCGTGGGCGACGCCTACCTGACCGCCATGGGCAGGAGCCAGGAGAGCGGGCCGGCGCGCGAGGACGATCTGCGTGAGCGATACCCCGGCCTGGACAACGCCTACCGGTTCTCCAGCAGCCGGCTGCTCCGGCTGGAGTGGGGCCTGCTGCTGTACTGCAACACGCTCCCGGGCTGGCTGGGCAGGTGCCTGAAGGCGGTGATCTCCACGCTGTTCCGACCGCTGAAATGGATCTCCATGCGGCGGGCGCTCCGGAAGGGGGCGAAGCAGCAGGCGCAGCCCAAGGCCGCGCCCCGAAAGCCCGCGCACCCGTTCCAGGAGGGGGACACCGTTTTCTCCTGCGGCTGGATGCACTCGGGGAAGGAGGAGGCGTTCGAGCTCGTCAAGCAGAAGCTCCAGAACATAGCGCTGATCTATTTGATCTACGACGTCATATTGCTGCGCGAGAACACCAAACAGTTCTATGGTCTGTCGGAGGTGGACGATTTCCGCAGGTATCTGCATTGGGCCTCCATGCACTGCGACGCGCTTTTGTTCGGCGGCGAGACCGCCATGGAAGATACCGCGGCATATCAAAAGGCGCATGAGCTTCCGGTGCTGCCGGGATATCCCGTCCGTTTCGGGTCCGATATCCTGCGCGACAGCCTCGACAGCTCAGAAGTGGAGGCATATCGAGAGCAGATCGGCCTGACCGGGGACTTCATCATGGCCGTTGGCAGCCTGGACGACCGAAAGAACTACTCGACGCTGTACCGGGCCATGACGATCCTGGGAGAACGCCATCCGAAGATGGAGCTGCAATTGGTCATCGTCGGGAAGGGAGGGGCATGCCTGGACCTGCGGGACACGATGGAGATCGACCCCAGGACGAAGGACCGCATCATCCTGACCGCCCCCACCGACCAGGAACTGGACTGGCTGTACCAAAACGCCAAGTTCGTCGTGCTGGCCAGCGCGTGGGAGGGCTGGAGCCTGACGCTGCCGGAGGCGCTGCGATACCACAAGCTGGTCATCGCCTCCGATGTGGCTCCCTTGCGGGAGGTGGCCGGGGACCTCGCGGTCTACGCGGACACCTTCGATCCCTTCGACTGGGCCGAAAAGATCGCCTACTATGACAACAACGACGGCGAGCGGGAAAGGTACGAACAGCGGCTGGAGAAGGACTACCGCCCCATTAGCTGGGAGGACTGCGGACAGCAGGTGTCCGAGATCCTGCACCGTTTGGATGCCGAGACGGTCTGCGAACAGAACACCCTCTATATGGACATCACCCTGGCATGGTTCACCGCGCTGATGGGGGGTAAGATCGCGGGCATCCTCAAAACAGAGTTGATGCTCATCCGCGCGCTCTACCGCAAGTATCCGTCGATCAAGTTTTTCGCACTGCATGAGGCGTGGGGCTATCAACCCATCGATGTGAGCGCGTTGGCCGAACTGGTGACCGGAACGGATCTGGACAAGGATTTCGACCGCTGCCGGGCGGCGCTCAGCCGCATCCGTTCGATCCCGGCGTGGAACGAGTCCGATCCGGCGCAGAGCGCGGCGGCGCAAAAGGCGCTGGATGGGCTCAAATGCAAGACGGACGCGTATTGGTTCCTCGTCAGTCTGTTCCCCAAGCCGCGGCAGCAGCGCATGATCGACTATGGGAAGAAGAAGAAAGCCAAGCTCCAGGCGGAGATCGGCCTCAAGGACGCAGATACTGCCGTCGTGGATTCGCCGCAAGACGTGTACGAGGTCCCCTTCAAGCCGGGAGACGTGGTCTTTACTGCCGGGACCGCCTCCGGGGAAAGGTCCTATCGAAAGCTGCTGCGCACCCGCGAGAAGATCGGCTATAAGTACTGTCCGATCATCTATGACTATACCCCCGTCCTTTTGCCCCAGGTCCATCAAAAAGAGACGTGCAAGATGTACGGCCCGTTCCTGGAGTTCAACAGTGAGATGGCGGACCTGATCTTCTACGGCGGGGAGACGGCCCGCAACGACGGCATCCGTTACCAGGAGGAGCACGGCCAGCGGGTCCCGCCCTCCAAGGCGATCCGGTTCGGCAGCGACATCGTGCGCGAGACGAAGCGGTACGACCAGGACGAGATCGAGGAACGCCTGAAGGAGATGGGGGTGGAGGGGCCCTTCATCATGGCGGTGGGCACGCTGGAGGTCCGGAAGAACCACGAGACGCTCTACCGCGCCTATCTGCGCCTGCTGGACGCCCACGAGGAGGACGAGCTCCCGCAGCTCCTGTTCTGCGGCCACCCAGGCTGGAAGACGGGCGACTTTCTGGCGACGCTCGGCCGGGACGAGCGGGTGAAGGGGAAGATCCTGCTGCTCTCGCCCACTGACGAGCAATTGGACATCCTGTACCGGGAATGCGAGTTCACCGTGCTGGCCAGCCTCTATGAAGGCTGGAGCCTGACGCTGCCGGAGAGCCTCTGGTATGGCAAGTTCTGCCTGTGCTGCGATACCCCGGCGCTCCGGGAGACGGCGGGCGGGCTGTCGGAATACGTCCACCCGTGGGACGAGAAGCGCTGGAGCGAACGGATCTATCATTACCACACCCATCCCCAGGAGCTGGCACGGCGGGAGGAGACGATCCGGAGGGATTGGCATCCCATCAGTTGGGACGAGTGCGTGGACGACATCCTGGCGACGCTGAAGGAGGAACTGAGCGCGCCGGGAGGAAGATCAGAGAACAGGAAAGAGGGGTCGGAATGTCAGATCGGATCTTGATCACCGGCGGGGGCGGCTTCATCGGCCGGTATCTCTGCCGGGAATGCGACCGGCAGGGGATCGACTACTGCGTGTTGAAAACGCCGGAGGAGGAATACAGCGGGAAAGCGGTGTACACCGCGGACATCAGGGACCGGGAGGCGCTGAGGGCCGCGATCCGGGACCTCCGGCCGGACGCGGTGATCCACCTGGCCGCGATCGCTTCCGCGGTACATAGCGACGTCACGGAGATCTACGACGTGAACGTCAGGGGGACGGAGAACCTGCTGGAAGCGGCCAGGGACGGCATGGCGCAGGGCGCGCGGCTGGTGCTGGTGAGCACGGCCGGGGTCTATGGCAACCAGCAGGCGCCCCTGCTGACGGAGGACCTGCCGTTCAACCCGGCCAACCACTATTCGTTCAGCAAGATGGTGACCGAGATCCTGAGCCGGCAGTATACGGACGAGCTGGACATCCACATCGTGCGGCCGTTCAACATCGTCGGCTCGGGGCAGAACAAGCAGTTCCTGATCCCGAAGCTGGTGGAGCACTACGCCCGGAGGAGCCCGCAGATAAAGCTGGGGAACCTGGATCCCAAGCGGGACTATGTGTCGGTGGAGTTCTGCGCCCAGGTGATGCTGGAGCTGGCGCTGTCCAAGACGAGCCAGCCGGACGTGGTGAACGTGTGCTCCGGGACGGGGCATTCCTGCCGCCAGGTGCTGGAGCTGCTCACCGAGCTGACGGGCCACGAGCCGGAGGTCCTGTCCACGGCGGAGTTCTCCCGCAAGAACGAGGTCTGGAGCCTGGTGGGCTCCACGGAACGTCTGCGCCAGGTCATGGGCGCGCGGGAGACCGGCCCGCTCCGGCTGGTCCTGGAGGAGATGCTGAGCGCCGCGAAGGCAGGTGGCTGACATGAAGCGGAAGATCGGTTCTTTGACGGGGCTTCGATTCGTTTTCGTCACGCTCCTCTTCCTGCATCATCTGGACATGTTCAGCGATCTGGCCATCGAGGGGTATGACGAGATCATGTCGTATTTCGTGGAAGGGTCGATCAGCGTGGACTTCTTCTTCATCCTTTCAGGGTTCGTGGTGTCCTATGCGTATCTTTCAAAAATGGAGGACAGGGAGATCTCGTCCCCGACGTTCCTGGCTTACCGCCTGTGCAAGCTGTATCCGCTGTATCTGATCACCTGGATAGGCGCGGTGCTGATCTATTCCGGGAAGGAGTACCTCTTGGGGAACCTGTGCTCGCCGCAGTTCCTGGTGGGACTGTTCATGCTGCAAAGCTATGTCCCGGTGGATGGCTTTGCGTTCTGGGGCAACGGAGCGGCTTGGAGCGTCTCGACCGAGCTGTTCTTCTACGCCGCCTTCGTGTGCCTGGTGCGGCTGTCCCGCAAGGAGCGGACGAACGTTTTTCTTTTCCTGCTGGGGATCGTGTTGCTCAACAGCTTCGTCGTGGGGAACGAGACTCCTGTGGCCAACTGGCTGTATTACATCGACCCGGTGTTCCGGTTGCTGGACTTCATGGCCGGTATGCTGCTGTATGAGTGGTGGGCCGCGATGAAGCTCGGGCCAACCAACCAACCAACCAACCAACCAACCAACCAACCAACCAACCAACCAACCA
>CANRXB010000068.1 GCA_947643715.1 uncultured bacterium | reverse complement strand
CCCCTGCACCCCGTCCAGCCGCTGGATCTCATTCGTCTTGATCACTTCATCCATTCGTGTGTTCCTCCTTAAATTTTTCTGACCGCTGCGATCGCCGTTCCATCCCTGGTGCAAAGCGTTTTCCCTTGGCGATCCGCCATCGGAAGACTTGCCTCACGCAGCATGAGCATCCGTAGGATACTGCCGCACGTCTTCTTCAGCTCATCTACTTCCCTCTGGGACACGCCAGGCACATTTACAGAACCGAACATAGCCTACTCACTCCCTTTCTCTATCCAGTATTCCGCCGAAATGTCCGCCGTGGGGATGCTGGCGGCCCAAAATCGGATGCGCCCGTCCAACGTCTCACAGGATGGACACAACGCACACTTCTGCGCCGTTCCCTGACTGGACGGCGCCAACAGCACCTCTGCCCTGTCTCTGTCTGTTATCCCCTCCGCCAGCACGTCCAGCCAGTAAGTATAGCCGCCGGCCCCGTCCTGGATCCATCCCGTGGCTGGGAGCACACAGGATGCGAACTGGGCATTGTCCCGCTTTCCGCGAAGTTCCTCTGCGACAAGCTCCGTAAACATAGCGAGCTCTTCGCCCAGCTCAGTGACGGCGGACGTGCTGCCGTCCGCCGTCACCTTGATTTGAACCATCTTGGAAAGCAGGGCTTGAAGGCCGCCGGGCGTAAAAACTTTGATCTTTCCCATAGGGCCTTACTCCCCTTTTCTCTGATCACTCCTCGAACAGGGCGGCGATCTCCTCCGCAGTGACCTCTTCCATGTCCTCGGCCTTGACGTAGCCGGACAGATCCACGAAGCCGGCCAGCACGTCATACTTGTACTCCTCCCCGGACTTGACAACGACCACGTTGGTCCCGGCAGGATGCTCGCCGCCCGCACCCTCCAAGAAGTCGGCGGTAGTGGTGAACTTGTCGGTCACATTGACCACCAGCCCCAGGTTGGCTTCGGTCAGCTCGGGCAGATCCGCAAAGGCCACGCTGCCGCCGGCCTTATAGGTGCTGGACACCCTGGCCTTGATAGCGGCGGCCACCTGCTCCTCGGTCTGATACTTGGCGTCGTTGGCCAGCGCGGAGACCTGCGTGGGGATCTCCGCTTTTTTCGCATACTTGGCTTTCAGGTGCTCGGTGTATGTCTCCAGATTGGCAAAGGATACGGGCTTGATCTTCTTGTCCATTATGGTTGTCCTCCTCAATGATTGCGTTCAGTTTTCATAATTAGAGCGTGGCGCGCACAAAGTCTGGCTGGCTCTGTGCGCGCCGCCGGATCAGCCCTCTTGCGGTTTATCCTCAAACAGTGCCAGGACCTCCGAATCCGTGGCGAAGGTGAGGCCGCCAAGCGCGGCTTGCTCGATCCGTTTTCCGACCTCGTCCTTCGTTGCAAAGTCCTTTTTTATCTCATCTACGGCCCTTTGCAGTCCAGCGAGGCTTACTGCCTTTTGTGTACTGCTTTCTGCCATGTTGTTGTTACTCCTTTACGTGTTATTCATTGGTGGGAGCGTTGAAAACGTCTGCAATCTCCTGAGCCGTAGCAGCGTCGATTGCAAGGTTTCCACTGTCGTCCACAACCAAGCCGGAGCCTTCCTTTACCCGCACTCCGCCAAGCCTGGTCGCTGTAGCTACCGGCAGCGCATAGGCACCACCTCCTTCCCCGGAAATTTCACCCAGGCCAGCCCCGCCGAACAGCGTCAGGCTTCCCTGGAGCGCCCCGGCCGGGACTGTCTTCGCGTACACCCTGATTCCGCCTTGGATGGTTCGGACTGCGGAGCTCATTCTGCAGGCCACAGCAGCCTCCATGCATTCCGGCCAGATAGTGAGCATAGGGATCATCCGCTCCGTGACATTGTCAATTTCAATATCGCATTTGAGCGGGTACGCGCCGCCGGTGTCCTCGTCCGCTTCCCATCCCTCAATCGGAATAGTAATGTCATAGCACTGTCCGGCGAGCTGCCTGGACATCCGCGCCAAGTCCTCCCAGGTGGCCAGCCCAGACGGGGCGGACACTACCACCTGCAGCTCATCAGACAGGATCAGCGTCAGCGGAAAGTTGAACACGCTGGGTGGAAGGGCCGGGTTATAGGCTGGGACAGGCTGGCGGTAGTCCCCCAAGGTGCCGTACAGAAAATCGGTCTCTTCTCCGGTTTCCGGGTCCTCCACGAAGGCGATGAACTCGGATAGCAGGAAGGTTGGCACGTCCTTGTGATCGATGTTGGCATACTGTAGCGTGAGATACAGGCGGTCATTCTCGTGCCGCCGCTCCGACACCGCTCCATCAGAAACGAACTCCAGCAGCTCATGTACGTCCGCCAGGTTCGTTTCCTTGTCCACCATCCCGGTGCCGAAAGCTGTTCGGGTAATGTGGAACGGCTTTGTGCCCAGCGCCATGTAGGCCGCCATGACCGCCCGCCCGTGGGTAGTGAGTTTGTAGGAATACTCCATGACTAATCAGCTCCTCCTTATGGATTTGAAATCATCGTACACACGCCGCCGGTGCGTAGGATCGTAGTCTTTGGTGGCTCTGTTACGTCCTCTGGAACGTGGAATTCTTCCCTCATGCTGAACACACCCCCTACGTGGAGTTCTTCAGAAAAGAGATACTCACTCATTCCGTGCGGCACACCAATAGATGGAGCAGCGCTGATGGCACCGCCTATGGCGAGGATGCTCTGAAAGTCATAGGCATCCGTCCCGGCTGGAACGCCCACTTCCGCCTGCACCCCGGTACCGCCGCCAATATGCAGGACTGCGGGGGGAAAACTGATCGTGTATTGGATGCCATCCATGTGGTCGCGCAGGCTTTGGTAGAACCTCACCTTCTCGATCACATTGGCAGGCTTGCCCTGGGCCAGTTGCTCCCCGGTTAGGTTAATGTGGAGCCGGAAGTGGTATGGCATCCCGCCCTCGTACTTGAACCACGGTTCTGCGTCTGAGCCTGGATAGATGGCGCCCAGAGCCCGTTTTACAGCCCCCGCCGTACCCAGTTTTTTATGAACATACCAGCTTCCCTTTAATGTTCTTTGCTTCTCAGCAATACTGTACTCCGGGTCCCACCAATCCACCTTGAAGTCGCGGGCGAGGATGTCCAAGAGCGGCTCGTCCAGCGTATCGATGGCCGGGTAGATGCGCAGTCGGTCGATCTCCGCCGGGCGGACGGCCAGCACCTCGCCGAGGGCCTCGGCCAGCGCCACCACGGATGGGTCGGTTCGCAGGGCCGGGGGCAGAGTGGCCACCAGATTTTCTTTTGTGAGGCCGTGCTTATTCATCCTCATAGCCCCCGTTCACAATGGCGGCGGTACCGAAGGACGCGACCTGCGGCACCGTCTTGTTGCCGCCATCCCGGAGGACGGTGAAGGCCGGGGCTCTCAACTCCACCCGCTTGATCCCCGTCTGCATCAGCAGATTGATCAGGCGCGAGGGATTGATGTCTCGGCCCAGCCTGGCGCACTGCCAGGTGTTGAATTTATCCACCGCACTCTGAACCGCAGCGGCGATGTCCGCCGCGCTGGCCGAGCTTCCAGTCTGGATGTAATAGGTGAAGTCGATGTCGTAGTCAACGACCTCCGCATCCTCCACGAATACCTGGTCAGTCAGAGGACGCACCTCATCGGCACTGCAGGCGGCCAGCACTTCGCCCTTGACCTCCTCATTGGCCAGCGTGCCGTCGTTCATCAGGACATACAGCTTGACTACGCCAGGGGTCGGGGAGTTGGCAATCACGTCCGCAATTTCCGTGCTGACCTGTTTCGCCCAAAAGATGTACCCGCCCCTAGCTCCAGCACAGCTGAAGGAGTCCATGCTGGCCCGCATCAGCTCGTAGTATTCATCATCATCCGGCACATCGGAGCCGCTACCGGATTCCGTGGTGCTGACGCACTCCGAATAGTAGTCGTAGACATCCACCAGCGTGTTGATCTGCCCGGCGGCATAGCCGTTGCCGATTGTCCCGGCGGTCTGGCAGCGCACGGGAAGTTCCACGGAGGTCTCCCCGATGGGGACGTAGGCGTCGGCCTCCGTCTCCCAGATCAGGGTGTTGGCGGGGTCTGTCACTCTCGTGCCGGCGCGGATCAGGATCGCCGTGTCCTGGGCCTCCGAGATGGAGAACTTCACCTTGCAGACGGCGGGCTTGGCCTCCGGCCGGCCCTTGATGTGGGTCAGTTCCGCCAGGGCGTCCAGGTTATCCCCCTCGGCGCGGCTGGGGACATTCTGGTTCGCCGCATAGTTAGACAGCACCCGCTCCTGGATGATGATGTTGGCCATGTACTGGATGAACAGCCTTTCCGGGCTGGCGGGATGCACGGTGGTCTTGGTAATCTTCTCGTAAAGCGCCGTGAGGAGGGCCACCACCTCCCCGGTGTCCGTGGGTATGAATTGATGCTCTGTATTTCTACTCAAGGTTGATGTCCACCTCCACTGTTGGGATCAGTACCCCCGGCTGGGCCGGGTCCTCCGAAAACGAGACATCCAGCACCGTGGCCCGCGGCTCCCACCGCCGGATGGCCTCCCGCACCGGGGCGACCATCAGCACCTTTGCCACGGGGGTGGGCTTGTCCAGGAAAGACCAGTCAAGTCCGAAGTCCCGGTAAAGGGGGACGGTCCCCATGGGCGTGGAGAGGATCACCGCGATATTCTGGAGGACTGCGTTTAACTCGTTCTTCTCATTGAACTGGATGGATTTCAGGTCAGTTGCGGAAACGGTGTAGCTCATAGCCTATCCTCCCAGATACTCCTGCAGGCTGACCGAAACGGTGGCCGTGTGAACGTCGCCGTTTATAAAATGGGCCTTTGCCTTCATCTCGTGCTTGATGATGTTCCAGCGGTATTTGCCGTAGCCCTTGGTGCCGATGGTCAGCGGCACCGCTCTCCCGCTGCGCTCGATGTTCCAGATCTTCACCACCTCCGTGATAGGGTCTACCCCCAGGTCAGAACACAGGGTGATGTCAAAGGTGATCTTATCCGGGTCCAGCCCAACGAACTCCGTGAGGGCGTGTGTCAGGTGACGCTCGTGGGTGGCGTACCGGGCGGAGCCTGACCAGCTCATATTGTCCAGGGTGCGCACCGTGGCCTCCGACACCTGAAAGATGATGTCGCCCAAACAGCCGATAACCATGCCGCGCCACCTCCTATTCCATCTGCTTGAGCTCGCCCAGGGCCCCAATCTCCCCCAGGATGTAGCCGTCCGTGTTGAAACCGGGAAGGTATATGCACAGCACCACGGCGTTGACCTTGGGCATCCAGGGCTTGATCAGCAGGTCGTGCTTATGGCTGGCGAAGGCCGGGTCACCGCTGCCGCCCGCCTCGAACTCCGTCCGCTGGGGCTTGGTCTCGTAGTCGGGGATGTAGGGCCGGTTGGCCAGGACGTGCAGGTGGGCGGACGGGAAATCCATGTCCTGGAACTTCACACGGGCCACCCGCTTGACAGGGTCGGTCCAGGTGACGGTTCCGACACGCACCAGGTTTTCCAGCGAGGTTTCCATTTCCCGATCCATTAATACCCCTCCAATACTCTCCGAAGTCTGACCTGCACCGTGTACCCGGAGCCGCCCACGGTATGCTTTGCCTGAGTGACGATGTACTTGCCATCCCAGCCGCCCCACTTCTCCAGCATCACCGTCACCCCTGCCACCAGGTCAGGATTGCCGAGGAGCGTGAACGAGGCGGTCTTGGCGTAACGGTTGTGCTTGCGCAGGAGCTTTTCCGCCAGGGCCTTGGCCTCGTCCTTGTCGGCCACCTTGGCGGTGATCTCCAGCTGCTGGTTGTTCTTGGCGTCCGCGTTATAGTCCTCAATTTTCGCTGTGGCCGAGATGCACTTTCCTTTCGGATCGACATAGCTCACCCGGCAGGAGGAATACTGCGTGTCCGCTGTGCCCACGTTCAACTTGTACTTGGTGTAGACGCCGCTCCCCCGCTTAATGGTGAACACCGCCGCCTTGGACTCATAGGCCGCCTGGTCGAACAGGACCAGGATGCGGTTGGTGGCCTTCAGCGAGATTCCCGCGTTATGGCACAGCGTTTCCAGGAATTGAATGTCGCTGGTCTTGATCTGCTCCACGCGGGTGTAAAAGGGGTCTGCCGCCGATTCGTACATACAGACCATGCCGTTGGCCCCGGCGATCTCATTGGCGATGCCGGAGAGGGTATAGTTTTCCCACGCCTTGGACTTCTTGGTCTGGCGCACCTGGGCGCTGAAGGGCAGCGACGTTCCCTTGATGTTGATGACGGCAGGCGGCCCGGAGGCCGCCACGCTGTCCAGTTCAAATTCCCCGCAGGGCAGCACCGCGTCACTGCCGCCGCCCGTCCAGTTCTCCCGGACGATCGCAGCGTCCATCTTCAGTTTTGCGGCGGAGGCCGCCTCGATGGCATCGGTGAGCCACTTCTCCAGCCAGATGGAATCCCGGTCATGAACCTGGAGCTGAAGCTCGTCCGTCTCGTCCTCCTCGTTGTCCACATAGGTCATGGACTTGAGGTAGGGCCGGATGGACTTCGTGATGTCGGCGCCGTCAAAGGCCACCTCCACGGCGGTGCGGCGGGCATTGTTCTTGTTACTCATAGCCCACCTTCTTCCAGGGCGGCAGCGAACCGCTGACGCTTTCCTTGACCTCCGGGATGGTCAGGACGATCCCCGCTGGGAAGATGTATATCTCCCGGTACCGAAGGTTGGCGTTCATCAGCTTGTCGGTGTGGTCAACGCTCCCCATTTGGGCGAAGGCGATGCTGTCCCACATATCCCCCTGGACGGTGGTATAGGTCTTTGCCATCAGTAGGCCCTCCTCTGTGCGTCCGCGCTGGCATCCTCCAAAACCTCCAGCACACGGGCGGCGAACTCGTCCCCGTACTCCTGCAGGGCCTGAACTGTCTCAGGCGTGGCGTTCCCGCTGATCTGGAACACCACCTGCACCGAGGGGGAGGAACCGCCTGTTGCCGAGAGCATGGCGGACACAGCCGGGGCAGCGTTGGACTGGAAGGCGGCGGTCTTCGCCGCGTCCATGACCTTTTCCCCGCCGTTGAAATAGACCAGCTCCGGCCCGTCCTCGCCTACCAGGGCAAGGCCGGGGGCCGCGTTGTCGGTGCCGCTGGCGTACATGGGGACACTGCTGTTTGCGGCATAGGCGCTGTTGCTGTAGGACGGGGTACCCAGGGCACTGGACGCCGCCCGCGCCAGATCCGCATATGCGCTGCGAACCGCCGGGAGCATATCATTTGCCGCGTCAATGTACCCCTGGATGGTGGCCCGGCCCGCTGCCGCCGCCTCGTCCCCCAGATCCATGGCCTCGATGTCGGCGGCCAGTTCGGTCTGGAGTTCGTCCATGGTGGCCGTGAAATCAGTCTTCAGCTCGGCGACGCTCCCGGCGGCGGCCTCCTGCTCCTTCTGGAGCTCCTGCCAGTTGGCGACCATCGCGGCGAGTTCCTCGTCCGTGGCGTTGGCCATGCCGGCGACAGCGTTCACGCTGTCCTCACTGCCGTCCGCAAAGCTGGCTATCACGTCACCCAGGCCCTCGATATCGGCGGTGCGCTCCCGCAGTGATACCAGATTGGCGTTGTAACCGGTCCAATACGAAACTTGACTTTCCAGCGCTGAATTGATGCTGCTAGCACTGGTTTCGACCACCTTCGCGGCCTCGTCCCAAAGGTTGTACTGCCCAGAAATGGAATCCAGCGCGGCCGTGTACGCCTCGTTGTACGCCTCCACAAGCCCTTGCACGACGGTCATCGTGTTCTCAATGGCTGTCCCCAGCTCCGCAGTCCCGCCCGCCGCGTTTTCCTGAGCGTGGGTATAATCCTGGATGGCCCCTTCGCTGGCGCGGATCGCAGCCTCGTTTTCCTCATAGGCCGCAGTGGTTTCATCAAGGATCTCCCGATAGGCGTCCATCTGCTCCCTCGCAGCGTCCAGCGCGGCCGCCTCGTCTCTGGTGCCGAAATAAAGACCAAAGCCGGTGGTATCGTACTGGTACACAGAAGCGGCTTCGTTATACGCCTCCAGCGCCTTTTGGTAGTCCTCGGTGGCAAGCCGGACCTGTTCTGCGGCGTCGTTTTTCTCACCCTCCAAGATGCCGCGCTGCGACAGGCTGTTGACGTAACCCTCATACTCCTGCGCCATGCGCCGGGCATCCGCCTCGGCCTGAGCGGTATTCCGAAGAGAGGCGATAAACTTATCAGATCCGGAGGCCACATCACTGTAGCTGAGATCCAACCCCGGCAGACTCTCGTTCAGATGGTCCACGATGGCCTGTATCTCGCCTTGGTGCGCGGCAGCCTCTGAGGACGAACTGCTCAATCTCGTCAGTTGATCGATCAATGCGCCGATGCTTTCTGCCTCATTGGTTACGCTGGTACTAGCCTCCTTGCGGGCTTCGGCCACCGCATCATAGCCATCCATGACGGCCTTATGTGCCGCTATGTATCCCTCGAAAGTCTGCTTCCCGTCCTCATAGGCCGCATCCAACTCTTCGATCTGCCAGCGAAGCTGCTGGGCCTCATAGGAGTTCTCGCCGTACAGGTCCGCCGCCCGACCATATTCGCTGTTGAGCTCCTGGAGCTGTTCGTATTGCTCCCGCGAAGCAGCGGTCAATTCCCAGGATCCGTCCAGGCTGTCCTTTGCGGCCTCATTGAGCGCCACCACAGCAGCGCTCAACGCGGCGACACCAGCTACGACACCCACTACCACCCCGGCAGGGCCGGCTAGGAGCGCGGCAAGATCCAGCGCCTTAAATACCTTTATCGCTGCGGAAAGCCCCACCACGCCCGTAGTAAGTGCCCCCAATGTGCCGACCAGCACCATACCGCCCTTCACGACTGCGGGATTCTCCTGGACGAAGCTGTCCATAGTGGTGAATACGTCTGTGCCCAGTTCCGCCAGTTCCCGCAGCTCTGGGTTGAACTGCTCCCCGATGGTGACACGCAGCGCGTCCCACGCGCTGCTCATCAGGGTGAGCTGGCCGTTGAGGTTGTCCAGTTTGACATCCGCCATACGCTGGGCCGCCCCGGTGCAGTTGTTGATGCTGCTGGTCAGGGAGACATAGTCGGCATCGGTGGCATTCAGGATGGCCAGCAGCCCATTGTAACCACGCTGGCCGGCGATAGCCTGGGCGTTGGCCACCCGTTCGGCCTTGGTCATCTGCTCGAAGTACCCGCGCAGCTCATCGATGGTGGCTCCGAAGTCCTTCATAGTGCCGTCCGCTTTGACCGCACAGTATTCGTACTCCCCAAAGGCTGCGCCAGTGAGGGTGACGCCCTCTAGCAGCCCATCGAAGGTGTTCCGCAGGGCTGTGCCAGCGATGCTGCCTTTGACGCCGCTGTTGGCCATGAGCCCCATGGCCAACGCCACGTCCTCGATGCTGTACCCCAGGGCTCCGGCCACGGATGCGGACATCTTGAACGTCTCGCCCATGATGGCCACATTGGTGTTGGAGCTGGTGGCCGCCGCTGCCAGAACGTCGGAGAAGTGGGCCGTGTCCTTTGCCGTCAAACCGAAAGCGCTGAGGCTGTCGGTCACGATATCCGACACCATGGCCAGGTCCTCCCCAGAGGCCGCCGCAAGCTGGAGAACGCCGTCCATGCCTTGGAGCATATCGTTCGCGTCCCAGCCCGCCATGGCCATGTAGCCCATGGCGTCGCCGGCCTCCTGGGCGGTGAACTTCGTAGTGGCGCCCAACTCCTTGGCCAAGGCGGACAGCGCAGCCATCTCCTGGGTGTTGGCCTGCGAGAGGGCCTCCACATTGGACATGGCCTCCTCAAGATCCCCCGCCGCCCCCACACACTCCAGGTAAGCGTCCGCGATCTCCTTCAGCGCCGTGGCGATGCCGGCGGCGGCAACGGCATTCTGGATCGCCCCAAACGCCTGAGCGGACTTCTCACCAAAGCTGGCGGCGCCGTTGGCGGCATTGTCCTGGGCGGTCTCCAGATCCTTGATCTTGGCGGTCAGCTCGGCATTTTTCTGAGCCAGGTCGCCCGTGTCTACTTTGGCCTCCTTCAGCCGTGCGCCCGTGGTCTTCAGCTTTTGGCTCTGCCGCTCCAGGGCCGCCTCGGTGTTTTTGATCCGCTCCTCCAGCTTGACCTTTTCCCGCTCCAGGCCGGCGGTGGAGCCCTCAGTCTCCTTGATCTCCTTCTGGAGAAGGTCATGCTGTTTCTGCAGGCTCTCCAGCTTGGAGCGGGTGTTCTCGATGGCGCTCTGCTGTTTCTGGTAGGATGCGATGTCGCCCTGCACCCGGTGGAGGCCCTGGATCTCCTTTCCCAGCCGGGTAAATTCCGCCTGAGCCTTGGAGAAGGTGCTGCTGAACCCGCCATTCATCCGGGCATTCAGCGCGAAAAGCATCTCAAATTCCTTTTTACTGGCCATTGGATGCCTCCTTCTTCGCT
>CANRXB010000067.1 GCA_947643715.1 uncultured bacterium | reverse complement strand
AGGCCCACGACAGGCTCCTCGAGTCCGAGCAGTCCCACATCGGCTGGGAGGAGGACTGAGGCATGGCGGACATCCAGCTCTTCGTCTGCTGCCACCGGCCGGCCGCTGTCCCGGACCATCCCCTGCTCGTCCCCATCCAGGTCGGAGCGGCCTTGGCCGGTTCCCGCTTCCCCGGCTGCGTCCATGACGACACCGGCGACGGTATCTCCGCGAAGAACCCCTCGTATTGCGAGCTGACCGCCCAATATTGGGCCTGGAAGAACGCCCGCGCGGACCACCTCGGCTTTTTCCACTACCGCCGCTATCTTTACCCGGACCCGGACGCCCGGCGGCCATACCGCATCGAGAGGGAGCCGGACCGGGCCGTGCTGGACCGCCTGGGCTACCGGCAGTTCGACGGGCTGATCCGGCGGTACGACCTGATCGTCCCCAAGCCGGAGGACATGTTCCTCCCCGTGCGGGAGCACTATGCCCGCGCGGCCTTCCACCACGGGCAGGACCTGGCGCTGGCGGAACGGATCGTCCTGGAACGTCACCCGGAGATGGCGGAGGCGATGGAGGGGTATCTGTCCGGCAGCGCGTGCCTGTTCGGCAACATCTACATCATGCGCCGGACGCTGTTCCAGGACTACTGCGCCTGGCTGTTCCCCATCCTGGAGGAGTTCGACCGCAGGGCCGACACGACGGGCTACACGCCCCAGGAGCTGCGGGTGGACGGCTACCTGGCGGAACGGCTGCTGGGCGTCTACGCGTCCCATTCGAGGGCGCGCGGCGTGGCGAGCTGCCTGGAGCTGCCCCGCGTCCACTTCCTGCCCGATCTCGCCGGGACCGCCCGCAGGCTCCTGGCCGCCGTCCTCCCGCCCGGCACCAAAAGACGCGCCGCGGTGAAAAATGTGTGGGGGAGCTGCAAGGGGGGATGACGATATGACGTTGAAAGGTTGGGCGAAAAGATCGGTGTTGGCCCATGCGCTCTACTATGGAGGGAAGGCGGGGATGGCCCGATACCATAAGGAAAGGAAGAAGGCGTTCCTCCACGCGATCGGACAGGGGATGCCCTGGACGAAAGCCCTTCCTTATGAGCTGAGGGACGGCCATACGTTCCACGACGCGCAGCGCGGAAGGGAGAAGCTGTGCATCATATTGGCCGGTCACAAGCCGGAGCTGTGGCATACGGTCTTTGGACGCATCGAGGCATGGATCCCCAAGGACGTGGACGTTTGCGTCATGACGAGTGGGGTCCATGTCCCGGCCCTGATCGACATGTGTGCGCAAAACGGATGGTCTTATCTTTCCACCCGGCACAACAAGCTCACACGGATCCAGAACCTGGCGATCCATCTCCACCCAAAGGCACAGTACATCTACAAGCTGGACGAGGATATGTTCGTCACCCAGGGCCTCTTCGACAGACTGCTCCAGACGTACCGGCAGGCTGCGGAAGAGTCCCGCTATGACATCGCGTTCGCCGCGCCGCTGATTCCCCTCAACGGATACGGATATGTCCGGGTCCTGGAAAAGTGCGGGCTGCTGGACGACTGGGAGCGCGGGTTCGGGAAGGCCGTCTGCACGGATGGGAAGCATCATCACGCCGCGATCATGGAACAGGGCGCGGCGGCCCAGTACATGTGGGGCGAGACCTGCCCCGTACTGAGGGACATCGACGCGCTGGCCGACCGGTTCGGGCAGGAGCCCCCGGCGTATACGGTCTGCCCGATCCGGTTCAGCATCGGGGCCATCCTGTTCTCGCGCCGGTCCTGGCTGGACTGGGGGATGTTCCCGGTGGACTGGACGAACGGGATGGGGCTGGATGAGGAACACATCGCCCATGTGTGCATGTACCACGGAAAGGTGGGGGTGGTCAGCGAGAACGCCCTGGCAGGCCATCTGGCGTTCGGCCCCCAGGCGCGGGACATGCTGGCGTACTATCAACGAGATCGAAGTAGATTCGAGGGAGGATCGATATGAAAAAAAAGACCATGACAGCGCTGCAGATCCGGCAGGAACTGTTCGAGAGATATCCCGCCCTGGACGCCTGCCGGGGATCGATCGACGCGGCCTATCAGGAGCTGCTCCGCTGCTACCGGGACGCAGGCAAGCTTCTGGTGGCCGGCAACGGCGGGAGCTGTTCCGACAGTGAACACATCACAGGCGAACTCATGAAGTCGTTCCTGTTCCACCGCGCTTTGGAGCCTCAGTTCGAACGGGAGCTGACGTCCGCGTTCGGGCAGGAGGGCCAGGAGCTGGCCGCGCAGCTCGAGGGCGGGCTCCCGGCCATCCCGCTGACCGCCATGTCGGCCATCAGCACTGCGTATGCCAACGACGTCTCGGGCAGCGCCACCTTCGCGCAGCTCGTCCATGTCCTGGGGGCTGCGGGAGACGTGTTCCTGGGGATCTCCACCTCGGGGAACTCGGAGAACATCGTCAAGGCCCTCATGGCCGCGAAAGCCAAGGGCGTCCGCACGATCGCCCTGACCGGGAGGTCCGGCGGGAGATGCGCGCAGCAGAGCGATATCTGCATACGCGTCCCGGAAGACGAGACCTTCAAGATCCAGGAATATCATCTGCCTGTCTACCATGGGCTGTGCGCCATGCTCGAGGCGGATCTGTTCTGCGAACGCTGAACTGAGAGGAGGACGATACATATGGATCTGACAGCGATCCAAAGGTTCCGGCAGGCCAACGTCCTGATCGTCGGCGACTTCATGCTGGACAAATATATCGGCGGGGACGTACAGAGGATCTCGCCGGAGGCGCCCGTGCCGATCCTCAAGATGCTTTGGGAGAGCGACCGTTTGGGCGGGGCGGGCAACGTGGTGAACAATATCCAGTCGCTATCGGCAAAGGCGAGGGTGCTGTGCTGCATCGGAGAGGACGAGGCGGGCGGCCGCCTGGTCTCCCTGCTGCGCGACACCGGCGCGGACGTCCGCTTCCTGCAAAAGAGCACGGAACTACCGACCATCAAAAAGACGCGGATCGTCGCCAGGAACCAGCAGGTCATACGGATCGACTGCGACGGAAGCATGGCCGTCCCGGCCTGCTTCCAGGGCCGCGTGCAGGAGCAACTGGACGAGATCTTCAGCGGCATCGACGTCCTGGTGATTTCAGACTATGGGAAGGGGACGATCACATACGATCTGGCCCAGCTCGTGATCGGCCGGGCACACGCGGGAGGGGTGCCCGTCCTGATCGACCCGAAAGGGAACGACTGGGGGAAGTACAGCGGGGCCACGCTCTGCACGCCGAACCTGCGGGAGCTCTCCGACGTGTGCGGCAAAGAGCTCGCCCAGGACATGGAGGACGAGATCCGTGCGGCGGCGTGCGAGCTGTGCCGCCGGTACGCCTTGGAACACGTCCTGGTCACCCGGTCGGAGATGGGGATGTCCCTGGTCTCCAAGTCCGGGGAAAAGATCGACTTCCCGGCACAGAAAAAGGAAGTGATAGACGTCAGCGGCGCCGGGGACACGGTGATCAGCGTCATGGCGCTGGGGATGGCGGCCGGATCCGGCCTGGAGGACTGCTGCCGGCTGGCCAACGCGGCGGCGGACATCGTGGTATCCAAGTTCGGGACCGCCACGGCGAGCATCGACGAGCTGATCGGGCATGTGTTCACGGCGGGGAAAAAGATCGTCACCCGGGAAGAGGCGGCGTACCTGGCCAGAGGGCTGCATGAGCAGGGGAAGCGGATCGTGTTCACCAATGGGTGCTTCGACCTCATCCACGCAGGACACATCTTTTCCTTGGAGCAGGCCAAAGCGTTGGGCGACGTGCTGATCGTGGGCGTGAACAGCGACCGGTCCATCCGTGGGCTCAAGGGCGAGGCCCGGCCCATCATCAGCGAAGGGGATCGGGCCTGCCTGCTCAAGTCCCTGCGCATGGTGGACTATGTGGCGATCTTCGACGAGGACACGCCGGAGGAGCTGATCCAGGCCGTCCAGCCCGACGTGCTGGTCAAGGGCCGGGACTATGAGGGCGCTCAGGTGGCCGGAAGGGACGTCGTGGAGGCTAGGGGCGGGAACGTGGCGCTGATCGACCTGAAGCCGGGCCTGTCCACCACCGCGATCATCCACAAGATCCAGTCGATCGGATCTTGACGGCAGGAGAAAGATGAGGAGGGATCGATATGAGCATCGTCGTGACCGGCGGGGCAGGCTTCATCGGGAGCTGCCTGGTGCGTATGCTGAACGACGCAGGGGAAAAAGACATCTACATCGTGGACGATATCGGACAGACGGAGAAGTGGAAGCACCTGGTGAACAAAAGCTACCGGGAATACATCCATAAGGACGCGTTCCTGGAGCGCTTGGACAGCCTGTCGGGAGAGGTGACGCATGTCATCCACATGGGGGCGTGCTCATCCACGACGGAAAGGGACTTCGACTACCTTTATAAGAACAACTTCGAATATTCCAAGCGGCTGTGGGATCATTGCGCCCGGGAGGGGATCTCTCTGATCTACGCCAGCAGCGCCGCCACCTACGGCTCCGGCAGCGAAGGCTTCGACGACACCGCGGACATCGGCGCGCTGCGGCCGCTGAACGGTTATGGCTACTCCAAGCAGCGGTTCGACCTCTGGGCCGAGCGGCAGACGCAGGCCCCCGCGCAGCACGTGGGCCTGAAGTTCTTCAACGTCTACGGCCCGAACGAGGACTGCAAGGGGGACATGGCCAGCGTCGTCTACAAAGCGTTCCGGCAGATCCAGGCCACCGGGAAGGTGGAGCTGTTCCGTTCCCATCATCCGGACTACGCCGACGGCGGACAACTGCGGGACTTCATCTATGTGAAGGACATCTGCCGAGCGATCGCCGCCCTCATCCGCCACCCGGAGGTGAACGGCCTGTTCAACCTGGGCACGGGACATGCCAGGTCGTTCGCCGATCTCGCGAAGGCGACGTTCGCGGCGATGGGCCTGCCGGAGAACATCGAGTATATCGACATGCCGGAACACCTGAGGGGGAAGTATCAATATTTCACCCAGGCGGAGATGGGGAAGTTCCGCTCCGTCCTGGGCGGGCAGGGCTTCCACACACTGGAGGATGGGGTGGAGGACTATGTGCGAAGCTATCTGGGGCCGGGTGAGATCTATTGAAAGGGCATGACGCTGCACGCAAGGCGTGGTTCTTGGACCGGGACGGGACGATCATCGTGGACCGGCACTATCTGAGCGACCCGGAGCAGGTCGAGCTGCTGGAGGGCGCGGCCCAGGCGCTGGCCCAGGCCCAGCAGGCGGGATACCTGCTGGTGGTCGTGACCAACCAGTCGGGGATCGCCCGGGGATATTTCTCCGAGGCGGAGGCGGACCGCGTGGACCGGCGCCTGGCGGAGCTGCTGGCGGAGCACGGGGTCACGATCGCCCGGACGTACCGCTGCCCCCATCTCCCGGAGGGGAAGCCTCCTTATGATATCGTGTGCGATTGCCGCAAGCCCCGCCTGGGGCTGTTCCGAAGGGCCATCGCCGAGCTGGGGATCGATCCGGCGCGGTCCATCGCCTGCGGGGACAAGCCCAGGGACGTGGAACGCCTCCCGGGATTGGGCATCCCGCAAGAAGCTCTGGGGATCATCGGGCCGGGGGAGGGGAGATATCCCGATCTGCTCTCCTTCTTCCGAACGGTGCAGCAGCATGGCGTGGGCCTGGGTATTTGAACGCCTGAAGCCGTGGGTGGCGCAGCGGCTGGAATGGGCCCTGCTCTGGGCCTTCGCCGCCACGGCGAAAAGGCGCAGGTGCGGGCGGGAGACGGGGCGGATCCTGATCGCCCGGACAGACGGGCTGGGGGACTTCCTGCTGTGGACGGACGCGCAGAAGCGGCTGCGGGAGATGTACCCCGGCAAGAAGCTGGTGGTCATGCTGGACGCGGAGAAGCCCACCCGGGAGCTGGCGGAGAGGAGCCCCCACATCGACGAGGTGATGACGGTCCACGTCCACCGGTACGTGCGCTTCTTCGAGGTGTTCCGGATGCGGCGGCATCGCTTCGACCTGGTGCTCCAGCCGGTGTACGGCCGGACGGCGTTCACGGATCTGCTGCTCTTCGCCTGTAGGGCCGGTGAGAGGATCACGCTGGACGGGAACCGTCGCTTTTTGACGCCGTGGGAAAAGAGGGTCGCGGACAGGGCATACGACCGCGTCATACCCGTCGATCCCCGGGTGCGCCACGAGCTGATCCGGTGCGGCGAGATGATCCGGGGCCTGGGCGACGGATCGTATCGGGCGGCGCTGCCGCGCATGGCTGTGCAGGCGGAGCGGCCGTCGCCCGGGCCGGCCTATATCGTGGTCTATCCGGGGGGGTCGTGGAAAGAGAAGTGCTGGCCCCCCCAGCGGTTCGCCGCGATATGCGACTGGATGCATGAGCGCACGGGCAGGACGATCCTGCTCTGCGGCGGAGGGAACGACGCCCAGGCCGCCGCCGGGATATGGGAGCGGATGGCGCACCGGGACGCCTGTGTGGTCCTGGCGGGGAAGCACGACCTGTGCCAGTCGTTCGCGCTGATCCGGGACGCGTCGTTCGTGTTCGGCAACGACACGGGCGCGATCCATATGGCCGCGGTCTGCCGGGTCCCCGCCGCCGCCATCGTCGTGGGCAGGGAGATCGGACGGTTCTTCCCATATGAGGTCGAGCGAAGGACCGGGGACGAGATCTTCCCCGAGGCCATCTTCGCGCCGCTCCCGTGTATGGGATGTATGCTGAAAGAAGAAAGGCCGTGCGTATACGCGCAGGACGGCCAGGAACGGCTCCCCTGCATCGAGCAGATCTCTGTGGGACAGGTGCAGGCGGCGATCCAACGATTTTTATAGGTGGTGTGGGATGAGTACATGGCCGTCCAAGCTGCTCGACCGGCTCCTCTTTTCCTTCCTGGCCCATACGAGGCGGTCCCGCCCGTTGGAGCGGCGCACGGACAGCGTCCTGCTGGTACACTTCGCCCATATCGGCGATTTCGTCCTCTGGCTGGACAGCGCGCGGGCCTACCGGGAGATATATCCGGGGAAAAAGATCGTGCTTTTGTGCCGGAGGTTCAAGGACGTCAGCGCCATCGCGGCCCGGACGGGCTGCTTCGACGAGATCGTCGTGATAGACGACGGCTGGAGGCATCGGGCCGCCAGTGTGGTCCGGATGATGCGCGAGAGCTATGACGTCGTGATCAACGCCCGGCTCTCCCGGGACCTGCAGTCGGACGTGTTCGCCCTGGCGCCCCGGTCCGGGCAGCGGATCGTCCCCAGCTCAGACCGAACGCTCCTTCCGGCGCGGTGGATCGAGCGGTCCGACGCCGCTTACACGAGGGTGGTCGCCTGCGACGGGATGCAGACGATGGAACTGATCCGAAACGCGCAGTTCGTCCGCGGACTGGGGGACGGCGGCTTCCGCGCCGCCCTGCCGGAGCTCCCGGTCTCCGTGCGCCCGGCGGGGCTCCCCCCAGCTTTTTTTGCGGTGTGCCCGGGGGCGAACAACGAGGCCAACCGCTGGCCGGCGGACCGGTTCGCGGCCGCCGTCGATGTGCTGACGGAAGTTTTGTCGATCCCGTGCGTGCTGCTGGGCACGGCGGGGGAATCCGGCATCGGACGGTCGATCCGGGAGAAGAGCCGGGCCCCGGAGAAGATCGTCTCATGCATGGGGAGGACGGACCAGGCGGGATACATCGAGGCCATCCGCGCGGCCAGGTTCCTGCTCACGAACGATACCAGCGCGGCGCATATCGCCCCTGCGGTCAAGACCCGGGCGGTGGTGATCCAGCCGGGCTGGAACTATGGGCGCTTCTTCCCGTACAGGACGGAGCGCCAAGGGGACGAAGCGTGGTTCCCCCGGCCGGTCTGCGCGCCGCTGCCCTGCCGGGGCTGCGGGAAGGATCCCACCACGGACGGGGACTGCAGTTGTATCCAGGACAGGGTGATGCGGTGCGTCCTGGCCGTCGAGACGCGGCGGGTCATAGAGGAAGTGTTCGATCTGCTGGGCGGTATGAAAGGAACGAAGGAGGTCCAAGATGTCGATCTGGATGACGATCAAGAAAAATCTCCCGGTGACGTCCGACGCGGCCGAATATGAGGCGCAGCGGCTGCTCCGATCGATCGGGCAGTTGGATGCCGCGATCGCCTCCATGGCGGGAGCCGTCTCGGCCCGGCAGGACGAGCTGGAGGCCCGGCTGGGAAGGCTCGAGCAGCGGTGCGCGGCCGATGGCGCCGATCTGCGCTCGCGGTCGCAGGAGCTGGAACGGGAGCTGGGCGCGGTCCGGGAAACGCTGGAGCGGTCGGAACAGCGGTTGGCGGCTGGCGGTGAGGCTGCGGAAAAGCTGCAAGGCTGCGTCGCGGACATCGCAGCGGCGCTGGAGGCTTTGCTGCAAGGACAGTCGGCCACCAGGGAGGAGATCCGCAGGAGCGATCTCTATTCGATCGCCGGGTGCAGGACCGACGGCGAGTTCGACCAAAAGCTGATCCCTTTGAACCGCTTCTTCAAGGGGCGCGGCATGGCGCTGTCCATGCACCTGACGTCCGTGGACGGGGCGCCGGACGATATCGTCTATGAGACGGCGGACCTCGTCCGGACCAGCGCGCTCTGGCTGGCGGCGGACGAGGTGAAGCGGCGGGACCTCCCAGGGGAGACCGCCGAGCTGGGCGTGGCCGAGGGCAAGTTCGCGGCAGTGATCGACGCGTTGTTCCCCGGCAAGAAGCTGTACCTGTTCGACACCTTCGAGGGCTTTCCGGAGGCCGACCTGGAGTACGACAAGGAGAACCGGTATTCCGATCAGAAACCGGGCTTCTACGGGGGCGTCGATCTGGGCAAGGTGCTGGGCAGGATGCGCACGCCCGAGGACTGCGTGGTGCGCAAGGGCTGGTTCCCGGACACCGCCCAGGGCCTGGAGGAGCAGTTCTGCTTCGTCAGCATCGACTGCGACCTCTATAAGCCGATCTACGCGGGCCTGGACTACTTTTATCCGCGGCTCGTGAAAAATGGATATATCTTCGTGCATGACTACCGGTCGAGATATTATCGCGGGGTGAAGGACGCTCTGAGCCGGTTCGCCCAGGAGCATGGGATCTCTTACACGGTGCTCCCCGACAATACCGGCACGGCGGTGATCACGAAATAAGAGGGAGAGAACGAGAGATGAGTTTGTTTCGCCGTTTTTGGAGATGCCTGAAGGAGAACGGGCTGCGCTATACGCTCGTCCACATGTGGGAGCGGTGGGGGCGATGGGTCCGGGAAAAGACCGTCATGCGCGATTATTATGGCGGTGTGCGAGGTCAGATCGACCGTTTTCAAAAGGAATACCCCGCCAGGCCCAAGCGGACCGCCGTGCACATGGTCTGGTGGAACGTCAAAGCGCTGTTCAAGCGGCACGAGGCGCCGCGCAGGGCGCCGGCCAAGCGGGCGGGGCCGGCGAAAAGCGCGCCGGACTACCGGCTGACGCTGACGAAGGACGAGCTGAACATCGGCTTCCTGCTCAACGGCGGCCTGGGCGACTTCCTCATAGAAGCCAATTATATCTATAAGTTCCGGGAACGGTACGGCTGGGACCATATCCGGATCGATGTGTTCGCCCACAACAGCTTCTCGGCCGCGCAGTCGATCTTCCGGCCGGGGAGCGTCATCGACGGCCTGTATCCGGAGGAGGGCTATTCCGGCCGGTTCCGGGACTACGATCTGTTCATCCACATCAGCCGGTATCCCGACGTCAAGCGCAGGCAGTTGGACCGGATCGCGGAGCTCGCGCCGGAGATCGTCGAGTACGTCTTTTTGTGCGAGCGGTTCCGGGCGGAGAACGATAGGTTCTTCTCCAAGCCGGGGATCACGGACGGGCAGAGCGCCATGCTCTCCATCCTGAAGGGGATCAAGCGGCCCCAGCAGCCTGATGTGTACGGCTTCCTGGGCGTCACGGAGCGGTACGAGTACCCGCTGGGGATCTACGCCGACGAGCACGGGTATCTGGCCGAGCTGGGCTTGGACGGCCGCCCCTTCATCACGCTGCACAGAGGCTGCGATACGAGGTATTCCGAGAACTCGGTGAAGCTGTGGCCCGTGAGATATTACGACATCCTGATCCGTCTGCTGAAGGAGAGATATCCGGAGCTGATCCTGGTCCAGATCGGGGTGTCCCACGATCGGTGCCTGGACATGGAAGGGATCGATCTGGATCTGGTGGAGCAGACGAACTTGGAGCAGGTGAAGATCCTTTTGAAGCACAGCGTGCTCCATATCGACGGGGAGGGCGGCATGGTCCACCTGCGCCATGCGCTGTGCGCACAGCCGTCCGTGGTGATGTTCGGCCCGACCTCTCCGGAGTTCTTCGGCTATGAGGAGAACGTGAACCTGCGCGGGAAAGGGTGCGATATCTGGTGCGAATGGGCGGTGCGCGGCTGGATGGAGAAGTGCCTGCGCGGCTGCGCGGTGCCGCCCTGCATGGCGTCGCTCGTTCCGGAGCATGTGTTCCAGGCGGTCGTGAAAACATTGGAGCGTGGGAGGGATCGATGATGCAGGACAAGATAAAAGCGGCGTTTCGGCTCAACGGCGGTCTGGGGACTTATCTGATGGAGGAGAACTTCATCCAATACTTTTACGACGCCTTCCCCGATCTGCTCAGCATCACGGTATATGGGGAAAACTCCACGGCGATCAACGAGGGGATCTTCCGGGGGCAGTATTTCATCGACCAGTATTTCCCCCGCTCCATGTTCCGGTCCGATGGCTACGATCTGGTGGTGGACATCAATTGGTTCCCGAAGGTGATGAAGGCGGACGTCAAAAAGATCCGTGCGGCGTCGGCTCGGATGGGGACCGTGGTGGATTCGTGGATCTCGTTCTGCAACGATCCCGATCTGCGGCATCTGGCAGAGATCTCCTCGCTGTACGACCCCAACATCTATACATATGCGATCGCAAGGGGCCAGACCCGGCTCACGGTCTGCGATATCGGCGGGCATCTGGGCGTACGACGGGATTATCGGTTGAAGATCGGCATAAACGAAGATGAGGCCCAGGTCTTGCAGCGTTTTGGGCTGACCTCTGGGAATTACATCACGATGCAGCAGGGGGTGAACTCGAAATGCAGGACGAGCGATTCTCCGAGACAATGGCCGAATGGATATTATGGCGAGTTTTGTCGGATCATGAAGGGATACTTCCCCGACATCGTTCTGGTGCAATTGGGCGAGCTGGACAACAACAGGCCCATAGACGGTATCGACCGCTGCCTGCTGGGAGAAACGGGGTTCGAGGAGCTGAAGGTGCTCTTGAAACATGCGCGTGTACACATCGACGGGGACTGCGGCATGGTCCATCTCAGGAAAGCCTTGCATGGTGGGACGTCGGTGGTCCTATATGGACAGACGTCGGCACAGGTCTTGGGTTATGATGACGACATCAATCTGACGTCACACGCATGTAAGCATTGGTGCGGGAAAACGTTCGACGCTTGGAAACGCCGGTGTTTCATCGCCGACAAGCCGCTATGTATGGAGGCCATCACCCCACAGCACGTTGCGGATACGGTGAAGGCCCATCTGCTGGGGACCTATGTGGAGCCGAAAAAGCAGACTGTGCTACAGCGGCTGTTGACAGATCCAACGATCAAGCTGGACCCGGAATGGGTGGACAACTGGCTCGGCCAGCGGACGATCCATGCCTATTGGCTGGAAAAGGTCAAGATCCGCGACCTGGCGGGCTTCAAGCTGACCAGCGGCGGATATGTGCGGGTGCCGATCCAGGAGATGCCCGCGTATGAGTATCTGCTGGGCGACCGGCAGTGCTACGTGGACTATATGGCGCTGAACGACCAGTACAACCCTGGCCATGAGCACTCCGTGGAACGGTTCGAAGCGCTGATCGACAGCTTCCGCCGCGGGCTGGACGAGCAGTATTATCCGGCGGTGGACGGCACGGACCGGATCTTGGACGGGGCGCATCGGGCCTGCTGGCTGGCGTACCGGAAGGGGCTGGACGCGGAGATCACGGTGTTGAAGCTCTACGGGGATTGGAGGCTGTGACAGGATGAAAGGCACGAAAGCGAAGGGGCCCAGTCAGTCAGTCAGTCAGTCAGTCAGTCAGTCAGTCAGTCAGTCAGTCAGTCAGTCAG
>CANRXB010000066.1 GCA_947643715.1 uncultured bacterium | reverse complement strand
CCAGCTCCAGCTTGGGCATCATCCGCAGCGGCTGCCCCTTCTTGTTCACGAAGCGCAGGCCGCGAAGAAGCAATTGGGCATTATGCAGCCGGTCGTCTGCGCATTCTTGCAAGTGGTGCTCTGCCAAACCGTCTCGCAGCTCCTCTTCTTTTTCCGGAGACAAACGCACCCCATCCACTGCGACCGTTGTCGTCGAATAATAAAACTCTCGCCAGCTTTTTCGGATATAAGAATCGAGCGTTGAAAAATTGGCAATCAACTCAGCGACACGAGCCTCATCCATCGGTCCCCCATCGTAATAATGAAAGTCATAGCCACAGTACTCGTAGACGTCCCGCATGAAATATTCGATATAGCAGCGTTCTGCGTCGTTCGCGTATTCATCATATTTCCGGTAGATGGCCGCGGTAGAAAAGCCCAGATCGTTGCCTGCCAACGATTCTGGGTCCCGTTCCCCGAACATGGAACAATAGGTCATGCTCTCGGTGTAGGGCAGGTCCAGGAACGCCGCCAAAGCGGTGAAGGTGGCTTTGGGGTTCAGCTTCCCATCCTCGAAGCGCACCAGGACGCTGTCTGCATACAGCCGATCCTGGCTGTTGATCATGAAGCTTCGGTTGAGGATACGATTGGAGATCGCGTCGCTGACGACTCCGATCGATTTGTCCTCTTCTTCATCCTCTTTCCTTTCTTTCCCCGCTTCCGCATCTGCCTGTCTTGCCATCCGTTCCTCGTATGACTCCAATGCGCACTTATACTCGAACTTTACAGTAGCTCCATGGCTTGTGGTGATACGACGGATCGGCGTGAACGTTTTGATATACTTGAAATTCTGAAATATGGGAGACCTCTTCAGTTCCTCATATTCATTGGAATGCAGGACGGTAAGTCCGGCCGAATAAACGAACATGCCGTATGCGATCATCTTGAAGTGAGGTTGAAAGAACAGCGCCGGAGCGATGCGAGCATTGCGGTCCATCCTGCCGATACCTCTGCCGTCGCTGAGGAAGATAGCCACTAGTATGTCCTTGTCCGTCCGGTCCTTCAGTGCATACAGCTCCGCGAGCAATCGCTTGTCCCAACCGCTCAAACGTTCTGAAGCTTCTGAAAAAGTTTTGGACTCAGCCAAGGTCTTCCTGCATTGGGATATCGTCTCGATGGTCTCACTCAGCAGGAGCGAGGGACTGGAGATCAGATTGGGATGATCGTCGAAGATCTCATTGAAGAAGTCGCCGCCATTGTGGCTGGACAACTGGGTGTGCCAGATCATCCGGCAGATCTCACGGATGCCGATGGGCTTGAGCTTGAACGAGCTATAATCGATGCCGAACCGTTCCTTGAAATCGATGGGATACAGATCGATCTCGTCCTCGATCAGAAACACGATCTTTTTGTCCTCCAAGATCCGCTTCACGTTCAGGCATTGGAGGTAAGAGCAGAACACGCCCCAATCGGTATAATGGAGATAGACATGGTTCTCCCTGGCGACATATTCGCTTTTTCGCACATTATCGTCCAGATACTCCAACTCATATTGAGAAAAAACATCTTCGGCGAGTATGGGGTCCTCCAGATCGCGGAAGAAATTCCGACTGATGACCGTTTGCTTGAGATCGACATATCCGCCGAACCGTTCCTCGTTTCGATGATAAGGAAGATATCCCCGGTCGTCGAATGGATAAAAGCGGATGGGCAAGTCTTCAAATCTGACGAAGTCCTTGCGGAAAAGATACGGGTACTTGGACAGGGCACGGCAGTTTTTCTCATAGGTCGATTTGAGCCGTCTGATATTGGGTTCATAAAACGCTTGCGTCATGAGCAGCAGGCAATCTTCCCGATAATGGCCCTGATCGTATAGTTCCAAAAAACACGTGTAGGCCACTTTATAATCTCCGCCGGAGCGGAAGATATAAAGCGCGCTCTCCATCCTCTCCGCCGGGTCCGCCGACTGGTGGAGGACCAGCTCATAGGCTTGACAGGCTTCCTTCTCCTGCCCCAGCTCGGCCATCCTGCGTGCGATCTCGATAGCTGTCATAGTTGGATCCCTTTCATTCTATGTGAAAGGGGGCGGGCCGAAGCCCGCCCCCCGGTGGTCTGGTCTACGCGATCTTGTGCAAGGCCAGAGCGTCGTCACACCTCGCCTGTTCGTAAAGGCTCGGACGCTCCCTGTTGTCACGCTCCGATCGGCCGCGCGGCCGGGTCGCTTTCGCTCCGGCTTGGGCAAGACCCGCGCCGCTATGCAGCGCTGGGCTCTCGCCCTCGCTTCGCTCCAAGCTCCCCTGCGCGGCTATCGCCGCGCTTCTTACTGCAGGAGCTGCAGCACGCCCTGGGGCACCTGGTTGGCCTGAGCCAGCATGGCCTGAGCGGACTGGATCAGGATGTTGTTCTTGGTGTAGGCCATCATCTCGGCGGCCACGTCGGTGTCGCGGATGGTGGACTCGGCATCCTGGATGTTCTCGGTCATGACGGACAGGTTGTTGATGGTGTGGTCCAGACGGTTCTGGGTCGCGCCCAGAGTACCGCGGATGTCGGACACCTGGTTGATGGCGTCCTTGATGGCCTCGATGGCTTCCTGAGCGCTCTCCTGGTCGGAGATGCTGATGCCGTCGATACCCAGAGCCTTGACGTGGGCATCACCGATAGAAACGCGAAGCTGGTTGAAGCTCTCGGCGGTGTCGCCGATCTGGAGCTTCAGGCCGGAACCGTTGCCGGACGCGCTCACGCTGGCCGGGGTCCTGTTCTCATAGATGCCGGTGGTGTTGGTCTTATCCTTGGAGATCAAGGTGACCTTGTTGCCATCGGTCTCCACCGTGTAATCATTCTGGAAAACACTATTGATGGCTGTCTCCAGCTTTGCCATCACATCGCCAGTCTGGCTGGCCAGCAGCTTGCCGGCGATCCCTTCAGCGCTCAGGTCCACCGCCACGTTCTCCTTCTTGCTGGTGTGGGTGCCGTCGGTGAACTCGAAGGTGACACCGTTGATGGTGAGCGTATCGCCCTCCTTCAGCTTGGTCACGTCCAAGTTGAAGGTGACACTGGCGTCCTGAGCCTTGCTGCTGCCAACGAACTGCTTCATGACGGAGGCCTCGGTGAGCATGTTGACCTTCTCAGCATTGGTATTGCCGCCGATATAAGAAGCATCGTCCACATAGTCGGACTTGGACTGGAAGCTCAGGCGGCCGACGGTACCGTTCACGCCCTCATTACCCACAGTCCACGCGCCGTTGGCATCGCCCATATCCTTGGTGATCTTGATCATGGCCTGGGCCAGCTTGTCGGGATTAGAGATATCCTCTTCGGACTTGAGGATGGTGGACAGATCGACCAGGGTCTGGCCAGTGGCCGCGGTGGTGCCGCTGTCTTTCCCGATCTTGAAGACATAGGTCTTGTCACCGGCGATCAGCGTGTCACCGTCTTTCAGCTTGGAGAAGTCGATATCCACATCCACCTGGGCCTGGTGCGAGGTCCCCACACCAAGACCCACCGTGGTCAACTGGACGTGGTCGTTCACCGTGCCGTTCAACACCGCATCCTTGTGGCTCGTGAAGTCCACAGACACCTCGTACTTGGTGTCCACCACCTTACCGCTGGTGCCCATGTCGTTGGACTGCGTGAAGGTGATCTTGCCTTGGGAGGCAGTCATCTTGTAGATGTTGCCGTCGATCTTCACATAGGCGCCCAAAGAAGTGCCGAGGGTGTTATTAGTGGTATCGGAAGCAACCAGCGTCTTGCCCTGGGTGATGAGCTTGGCAGCGATCTGGGTGGCCGTCATCGCGGCGGAAGAGGTGGTGGTGTACTCGATCTTCGTCCCACCCACGTTCAGGGTGATCTTGCTGCCCGGAGCGGTGTCCTTGGTCATGGCCAGGTCGTCCAGATCGACGGTGAACACAGCATTCTGCTGGGTGGTCACGGCAGCGGGACGATTGGTCTTGTAGGTGGTCTTGAACGCATCAGACGCGCCCTGGGCCTGGTACTTGTTAGTGGTGATCTCGGTGATGGCCGCATCGGCGCTGGCGCCGCCCAGAGAGCCGTCCAGCAGCTTGATGCCGTTGAAGTTGGAGGAATCGGCGATGCGGTCGATCTCGGTGCGCAGCTGATCCATCTCCTTCTGGAGCTGGAAGCGGTCGGTGTCGTTGTCGTAGGTGCCGTTGGCGGACTGGGTGGCCAGCTCCACCATACGGTTGAGCATGTCGTGGACCTCGGTCAGAGCGCCCTCGGCGGTCTGCACCAGGGAGATGCCGTCCTTCGCGTTCTTCTGGGCGGTCTCCAGGCCGGTGATCTGGGCACGCATCTTCTCGGAGATGGCCAGACCGGCGGCGTCGTCACCGGCGCGGTTGATCTTGTAGCCGGAGGAGAGCTTCTCCAGGTTCTTCTTCATCGCAGCCACGTTGTTGTTGTAGTTGCGATAGGCGTTCATCGCCATGATGTTATGCTGGATGCGCATGATCAAAACTCCTTTTAATGAATTTTTTTATGTGCCTTGGCCTTCCATTGCCTCTGCACATCTGACTGCCGCACGTTCTGGACGCCGTGGCCACAGCGTCCGGCCCGCCCGGCGCGGGGGTGGCGATCCGACCGGCCTAGGACCGGATGGGACCTGGGCAGGAGACTTGAGGGCCAGATGTTCCAAACATCTATATCCGCACACTCTTGCATGTTCCTGCCTACACTCTTATATTCGGCACATATGATGCAAAATTAAGTGTCTAGTTCGATTTTTTTAATCAATAGATTTTCGTTCTGAAATACCTACATTATAAACAGCATGGACGGGCACGGTCCGGGGATGGCGGCGCATCACGCAGTTGCTCCAGCGGCGCAGTTATGGTATCATGGGGAAAAAGCGCGAAAAAGGGGGAGAGACCATGCTGACGCTCATATACGCCCGGGCGGGCCAGGACGTCCGGGGGGAACTTTTGGAGCGGATGGGCCGCTCGGCCGCACGCCGCCGCCTGCTGCTGGTGCCCGAGCAGTATTCCCACGAGAGCGAACGGGCCATGTGCGCCGCTCTGGGGGGGAGCGCATCGCTGGAGTGCGAGGTGCTGTCCTTCACCCGCCTGGCCGGACGGCTCACCGACGCGGCGGGGGGCGGGGCCGCGCCCATGCTGGACGCGGGCGGGCGGATGCTGCTGATGTACGCCGCTTTGCGCCGCGTGGCCGACAGCCTCACGGCCTACCGCGCGCCCTCCCGGAAGCCCGCGTTCCTCACGGGCCTGCTGGCCACCGTGGACGAATGCCGCAGCTACCGGGTGTCCCCGGAGTCGCTGATCGCCGCAGGAGAGGAGCTGGAAGGCCGCCAGGGGGACAAGCTCCGGGACCTGGGGCTCATCTACGCCGCGTATCAGGCGCTGGAGTCGCAGGGGGCCGCGGATCCCCGCGGACGGCTGGACCGGCTGGCCCGGCAGTTGGAGCAGACACGCTGGGGAACGGGGATGGCCTTTTTCGTCTACGGCTTCACCGACTTCACCCCCCAGGAGGAGCAAGTGCTGGCCGCTCTCATGGCCCAAGGGGAGCTGAGCGTGGCCCTCATATGCGGCGACGGGGACGACCCTGCCGGCATCTTCCAGCCTGCGTTCCGCGCCGCCCGGCGGCTGGTCCGCATGGCGAAGGAGCACGCGGTCCCCGTCCGGGAGGAGGGACTGGACCGGCCGCTCCCCCGCTGCCCGTCCCTGGCGTTCCTGGAGCGCGGCCTGTTCGGCCCGCTGCCCGAGGCGCCCTGGCAGGGGGAGTGCGCCGTCGTCCGCGCCGCCGCCGCCAGCCCCCGGCAGGAGGTGGAATGGTGCGCGTCGGAGATCCTGCGCCTGCTCCGGGAGGAGGGGCTGCGCTGCCGGGACATCGCCGTGTGCGCCCGAAGGCTGGACGGCTATGGCGAGCTCATCGAGAGCACGTTCGCCCGCTACGGGGTTCCGGTGTTCCTGTCCGCCATGGAGGACGTGCTGGAGAAGCCGGTGCTGGCCCTGGTGACCTCCGCCCTGGCCGCAGCGGCGGAGGACTATCCCTATGAAGAGGTGTTCCGCTATCTCAAGACGGGGCTCACCGGCATCACGGAAGAGGAGCGGGACCTGCTGGAGAACTATGTGCTCACCTGGGGCCTGAAGGGCTCCGCCTGGACCCGGCAGAAGCCCTGGGACATGCACCCGGAGGGCTACGGGCAGACGTTCGACGAGCAGACCACCGCCTTCGTGGCCCGGCTGGACGGCCTGCGCCGCCGGGTCATCGCCCCGCTGGAGGCGCTGCGCAAAGGGAAGGACAAGACGGGCAAGGGCCGCGCGCTGGCGCTCTACCGTTTGCTGGAGGACATCGATCTGCCCACCCGGCTCAGCCAGCGCTCGGACAGCCTGGAGGAGCGGGGGGACCGGAACACCGCCGCTCAATACCGCCAGCTCTGGGACATCCTGGTGGGAGGGCTGGAGCAGTGCGCCCTGCTGCTGGAGGACACGCCGCTGGAGCTGGACGAGTTCTCCCGCCTGTTCTCCCTGGTGCTGTCCCAATACGACGTGGGGACCATCCCCGTGTCCCTGGACGCGGTGACGGTGGGGGACGCCCCCCGCATGGCCCACAAAGAGGTCAAGGTCCTGTTCCTCCTGGGTGCGGACAGCGGCTCCATCCCCGACTGCGCCCCTTCCCCTGGGCTGTTCTCCGACCAGGACCGGGACGTGCTGTCCGCCATGGAGGTGGAGCTCGCCCCCCGCCAGGAGGACAAGCTGCGCCGGGAGATGACTATCGCCTACGAGACCTGCGCCCGGCCCACCCAGCGGCTGTACGTGAGCTATGCCGCCGCAGGGCCCGGCGGCGAGCAGCGCGCGCCCTGCTTTTTGTGGGAGCGGCTGGCCGCGCTGTTCCCCGACGGGCCGACAGCCGATCCGGCGGACCCCATGGTCCGGCTGTCCGCGCCGGACGCCGCGCTGGAGCTGGCCGGGCACGATCCGGAGGTGGCCCGCGCCTTGCGCCAGGTCCCCGGCCTGGCCCCCCGGGTGGACCGCATCCAGGACGCCGCGCAATGGCGGCGCGGGCGGCTGTCCCAGGCGGCGGTGAGCGCGCTGTTCGGGCCGGTGGTGCCCATGTCGGCCACCCGGCTGGACCTCTACAACTCCTGCCATTTCAGCCACTTCCTCCGTTACGGCCTGGACGCGAAGCCCCGCAGGCAGGCGGCGTTCCGTCCGTCGGACTACGGCACCTTCGTCCACGCGGTGCTGGAAGAGACCTTGCGGGAAGCGCTGCGCACCGGCGTGCCCCTGAGCGACGTGCAGGGCGTGCGCCGCTTGTCTCAGGCCGCTGCGGACCGGTATGAGCAGGAGACCCTCGCCGGGCTGGAGGGAGAGAGCGCCCGGTTCCGCTACCTGTTCCAACGCATGAAGCAGGCCGCCCTGGCGGTGGCCCAGAGCGTCGCGGCCGAGCTGGCCGTGTCTGACTTCGTCCCCGCCGCTTTCGAGCTGGGCTTCGGCCGGGGCAAGGAGCTGCCTCCGGTGGAGGTGGAGCAGGGAGTGCGCCTGCGGCTGTCCGGCTTCGTGGACCGGGTGGACCAATGGATGTGGGACGGCAAGCGGTACATCCGGGTGGTGGACTACAAGACGGGGAAAAAGAACTTCGACTTCGCCGACGTGGAGGACGGGCGGGGCTTGCAGATGCTCCTGTATCTTTTCGCCCTCAGCCGGCAGGGAGAGCAGGTGTTCGGCCCCGGGGAGACCATCCCCGCCGGGGTGCTGTACGTCCCCGCGCGCACGCCCTTGGTGGACGGCGAACGGGGGATGACCGACGAGGAGATCCAACGCTCCAGGGACAGGCTGCTGCGCCGCCAGGGGCTCGTACTGAACGACCCGGACGTGCTGTCCGCCATGGAACATACCGCCGGAGGCTACCGCTTCCTGCCCATCGGCGCGGGCAGGAACGGCGGGGACAGCCTAGTCACGCCGGAGCAGTTGGAGGAGCTGGACAAGTTCATCACCGCCGCTCTGTGCCGGGCCGCCGCAGAGCTGGCGGCGGGCAATATCGACGCTGACCCCTACTGGCGGGGGTCGGACCAGAACCCCTGCCGCTGGTGCGACTACCGGGCGGCGTGCCATTTCGAAGAGGGCTGCGGCGACGTGCGCCGGTTCCGCCGGGGCGTGAGAGCGGCGGAGTTCTGGCAATGGATGTGGGCGCAGGCACAGAAGGAGGAGGACGGACATGGCCATTGAGCTGACACGAGAACAGCGCCGCGCGGTGGAGGACCGGGGAGGCGACCTGCTGGTGTCCGCCGCTGCCGGCTCGGGCAAGACCCGGGTACTGGTGGAGCGGCTGATGGACTATGTAGAGCAGGGGGAGGACGTGGACCGCTTCCTGGTCATCACCTTCACCAACGCCGCTGCCGCCGAGCTGCGGGACCGCATCGCCGCCGCCATCCACGCCCGCCTGGCCCGCCGGCCGGAGGACCGGCACCTGCGCCGCAACGCCACCTTAGTATATAAGGCCCCGATCTGCACCATCGACGCGTTCTGCCTGGACCTGCTGCGCCAGTGGGGCCATCTGGTGGACCTGGACCCGGACTTCCGCCTGTGCGACGAGGCGGAGGGGGACGAGCTGCGCCAGCGGGCCTTGGAGGAGGTCCTGGAGGCCCGGTATGCTGCGATCGGAGAGGACGGCTCCTTCGCCGCCTTGGTGGACGCCCTGGCGGGAGAGCGGGACGATCAGACCCTGGAGGACGTGGTGCTGGACATCCACCGCCGGGTACAGGCCCAGCCACACCCGGTGGACTGGCTGGCCCAGCGGCGGCTGGACTACATCCTGCCCCTGGGCATACAGCCGGAGGACACCCCCTGGGGCCAGATCCTGCTGGCCGACGCCCTGGAACTGACCGACTACTGGCTGGACGCCCTCAGGGCCACGCGGGACGAGATCTGCTGGGACCCTCTGTTGGAAAAGAACTACGGCCCCACCTTGAGCGAGACCATCGAGGGCCTGGACCGGCTGCATCACGCCTTGGGCGTCGGCTGGGACGAAGCGGCAGGATGTTTCCCTGTCCCCTTCCCCCGCCCGGGGGTGAAGCGGGGCGAGCACGACGAAGTGCTGAAGGCCCGCATGACCTCCACTCGGGACCTGTGCAAAACCGCGATGAAAAAGCTGGCGGAACGCTTCGACGTGACGGCGGACCAGGCGGTGGACGACCTGCGCTGGGTGGGCCCCGCCATGACGGCTCTTTTGGATGTGACCGCGGGATTCGACGCGGCCTTCACCAAACTCAAACGCCGCAGGCGGCTCATCGACTTCGCCGACGGCGAACACCTGGCGGTGGAGCTGCTCACACAGCCGGACGGCTCCCCCACCGACCTGGCCAGAGACGTGGGCAAACAGTTCCGGGAGATCATGGTGGACGAGTATCAGGACACCAACGCCGTCCAGAACGCCATCTTCGGTTCACTGGCCGCCGGGGGCAGCCTTTTCATGGTGGGGGACGTGAAGCAGTCCATCTACCGCTTCCGGCTGGCCGAGCCCGCCATCTTCCTGGACAAATACCAGTGCTGGCCCGAGGCCGAGCAGGCCGTCCCCGGCCAGGGGCGCAAGGTGCTGCTGTCGGACAACTTCCGCTCCCGCCCGGAGGTGCTGGACGGGGCCAACTTCATCTTCCGCAACGTGATGACCTACGCCGCCGGCGAGCTGGACTACACCGAGGCGGAGGCCCTGCGCCCCGGCCGTGCGGACCTGCCCCCCGATGAGCGGTACTGCGTGGAGCTCGATTGCATCGACCTGTCCACGCTCACCGACAACGGCGAGGAGGAGAAGCCGAACAAAGACCTGATCGCCGCCCGGGCCGCGGCCGGACGTATCCGGGGGCTCCTGGACAGCGGCCTGCCCATCGGGGACAGGCCCGTTCGGCCGGAGGACATCGTGATCCTCCTGCGCTCGCCGGGACCGGTGCTGCGCAGCTACGCCACCGCCCTGGACGAGCTGGGGATCCCCTGGAGCGCCGACGGCGGGCAGGAGTTCTTCGGCACCACGGAGATCGCCGTGGCCATCGCTCTGCTGCAGGTGCTGGACAATCCCCGGCAGGACGTGGCCCTGCTGGCGGCGCTGCGCTCGCCGCTGTTCGGCTTCACCCCCGACCGGCTGGCCCGGCTGCGGGCTGCGGGAGAGGGCACGGTATACGACTGCCTCGCCGCCGGAGGGGAGCGCGGGGAGGCGGACTGCGCGGCCTTCCTCGCCCTCCTGTCCGAGCTGCGGGAGCTGGCCCAGGAGGAGAGCAGCCACCGCCTGCTGTGGTACGTCTACAGCAGGCTGGACATGCCCGCCGTGTTCGCCGCCATGCCGGACGGCCAGCGGCGGCGGGCCAACCTCATGGCCCTGTACGACGAGGCCGTCCGCTTCGAAAGCGGCGGACACCGCGGACTGATGGCCTTCCTGCTCCACCTGAGCCGGATGGCCCAGAGCGGCCTGTCGGTCCCTGTGCCCGGGAGCGGGACGGGCGGGGTGCGCCTGATGTCCATCCACAAGTCCAAGGGGCTGGAGTTCCCGGTGGTGCTGCTGTGCGGCCTGGACCGGCAGTTCAACGAGTCGGACACCAAGTCCACCATCCTGTTCCACCCGGACCTGGGCCTGGGCCCCAAGCGCACCGACCGCACCCGGGGCCTGCGCTATACCACCATCGCCCGGGACGCGGCGGCCCTGCGCCTGCGCCGCCAGCTCCGGGCGGAGGAGATGCGGCTTTTGTACGTGGCCATGACCCGCGCGGAACACAAGCTCATCCTGTTCTGCACTGTCAACGGCCGCACTGGACAGCTCCCCAGCCTGGCGGGACAGGCCCATTGTCCCCCACCCCCCCGGCGGATGGCGGAGGCCCGGTCCATGGTGGATTGGGTGCTCTCCCCCGTGCTGTGCCGGCGGGACAGCGGCCCGCTCTGGGCCGGTCTGGACGTCCCCAGGCCCGCCCCCCCGGCGGAGGAAGGGTTTCCCTGGGACGTGCGGCTGCTGTCCGGGGCGGACTTCGAGCGGCCCCGCGCCCCGGCCGGAACGGAGACAGCCCAGGAAGAGGCCGAGGCCCCTGTGCCCGCCGGCCTGGCGGAACGGCTGAGCTGGCGTTATCCCTACGCGGCGTCCGCCGCCATCCCCTCCAAGCTCACCGCCACCCAGCTCAAGGGCCGGGCAAAGGACGAGGAAGCGGCCCAGGACGCAGCGGAGCTGCGCCCTGTGTCCGGGAAGAGCACCCTGCGCCGCCCGGTGTTCGAGGGGGAGCGTCCCCTCACCCCCGCCCAGCGGGGCACGGCCCTGCATATGGTGATGCAGTACCTGGACTATGGCCGCACCGGCAGCCTGGACGAGATCGCCGGCGAGATCGCCCGGCTGACATCGGGCCAGTTCATCACCCCTCAGCAGGGGAAGGCGGCAGATCCCGCGGACATCCTGGCGTTCTTCCGCTCGGGCCTGGGGCGGCGGCTGAGCCGGTCCCCGCGGGTGGAGCGGGAATTCAAGTTCTCTCTGCTGGTCCCTGCGGCGGACTACTATCCCGAGGCGCAGCCGGGGGAGGAGGCGCTGCTCCAGGGCGTGGTGGACTGCTGGTTCTTCGACGAGGACGGCACCGTCACCGTAGTGGACTTCAAGACCGACCATGTGGGCGAGGACGGCGTGCGGCGCCGGGCGGAGGGATACCGCCCCCAATTGGAGGCGTACAGCCGGGCCCTCGAACAAGCGGCGGGGGTCCGGGTGGGCCGCCGGTGCCTGTGGTTCTTCAGCGTGGGGCACGAGGTGGAGCTATGATCCGGACGGATCGCAGGGCCCGGCTGAAAAAGCTCAGGAAAATCGAAAAAAGCACTTGCAATTTCGCCTGGGACGTGATATCATGCTAGTTGCGTTTACAAGAAGATCTTGCAGATCTTACCCTGCGTGATTTTTGCTGAGACAGAAAGAGGTGAATCCCCCGTGAAGGAAGGCATCCATCCCAATTATAAGCAGACCACCATTACGTGCGCCTGCGGCAACGTGATCGAGACTGGCTCGACGAAGAAGGACATCAAGGTGGAAGTCTGCTCCAAGTGTCACCCCTTCTACACCGGCAAGCAGAAGATGGTGGATACCGGCGGACGCGTCAGCCGCTTCAACAAGAAGTTCG
>CANRXB010000065.1 GCA_947643715.1 uncultured bacterium | reverse complement strand
ATGGGACGGGACACAGGCCCACGTCATCCTGTTTGGCTCAGAATATGCGTTTGAGCGTCCGAAAATCCCTGTTGGCATGGGGAACACTGTAACATCGTGTAAAAATACCGAAAATTTTGAAAAAATAGCAGAAAGGGGCGATGTAGAGCCGCTAAGAGTGCATAGCAAATGAGATCCTCATGTACTTCCGCTCTCAGCGCAAGCTCCAGGGGGAGCTATCGCTCTCCGACTCGCTGGACGGCGAAGGTGAAAACGGTTCCCTGTCTCTCATCGACGTGGTCCGGGTGGATGACAACATGCTGGAGGAACTGGACCTGCGGGACGCCTGCACGAAGGTCCGCAGATGCGTGAACGCCTGCCTCTCCGGCCGGGAGGCCCACATCATCCGCCTGCGCTATGGCCTGAATGGCCAAGCGCCTCTCACCCAGCGGGAGATCGCATCCCTTTGCGGCATCTCTCGCTCCTATGTGTCCCGCATCGAGAAAAAGGCATTGGAAAAGCTGCGGGTCGAATATGAGCGGAACTAAGCCGAGAGGGACTGGAACATGGCCGCAAAAGGCAGCTCCCCTGCGTTCGCGGACGACATACAGCAAGCGGATCGATAGACGAAGAGACGGCATGGCTGGAGCCATGCCGTCTCTTCGTTCGATGGTATCTTCTCGATGGCCTCACAGCATAGCTGCACGGCTCCCGCTCCGCCTCACGACATCAGGTCCAGTCTGGGCAGGAGCAGGGCTTTGTCCAGGGGGTATATCTCTACCAGCAGCTTCGCGATAGCCGCACGGTCGATATACGACTTGGGGTCCAGCCGTCCGTTGCTGCCCCCTACCACGTTCAGCGCCACCAGCGTCTGCACATGGGGCAGGGCCCAACTGCTCACCGACGCGGCGTCCGGGAACAGGGACAGATCGCACGGCTGCGAATCTGCCAAGATCCGTCCCAGGAACGTCATGGTCTCCTCCCGCGTCACATAGCTGTTCACGTCCGCGTACAGCTTGCCGCCGTTCTCACTGCCCTTGAGCACCCCCAGCGTATACATGGCCTGCACGTAGTTCTGGGCCCAATTGGGGATGGTCTCGTTGTCGGCGAAGGGCAGCTCCACCATATGATAGGCCGACTCGTCCACTCCCAGCAGACGGGTGACGAACGCCAGCAGCTCCGCCCGGGTGAGCCTGCCGTCCGGGGCATACAGGGCGGTCCCGTCCGCCTGCCCGTACCCCGTGGTCAGACCGAGCTGATACAGCCGGATCACATAGTCCTCGCTCCAATGGCCCGCCACATCAGTGAACGGGCAGCCGCTGTCCACTCCCACGGTGATGACCACCGTTTTGCCACCGGCAGTGACCGTGATGCTCCCCTCGCCGTTGACCGGCCCCGCCGTGAAGAGCCCTTCCTCGTCGATGGTCCCGATAGCCGGGTCCGCGGTCCAGACCGCGTCGCCATCGTCCATGGCCACGGGGAGGTTCCACCAGATGCCGGACACCGACAGATCTACCTGATCTCCGGGCTCCACCGCCAGGGCCGTCACCTTGGAACCGTCGTCCTCCCGGGACACCGTCAGGTCAGACAACTCGTCCACCACCTGTATGGACATGGCCCCGCCGCCCTCAGACGCGGAGATGGCATAGCTCCCGGGGACCGTCCCGGCCACATACACCGGCTCCTCCTCCCCGCTGACGGCTCCGCCGGAGGCGGCCCAGGTGAGATATTGTCCATCGACAGGCTGGCCCCAACTGTCATAGGCCACGGCAGACACCGGCAGCTCCGCCCCTGCCAATACCACCCGATGAGAGGCGCTCACATATGCGCCGGGCTCGAAGATGGCTTCCCCAGCCTGGCTCACCAGCATGATCGTATTGTTGATCTTCCGCGCGTCGGTGGAGGGACGGTTCACCAAACTGAACCCCCCGCTGCCCGGCAGCGTGGCTCCCAGCGTGGTAGAGCCGCCGCCGTCCAGCGCCACGGCGGACACACAGCCCAGCTCCTGGAGCCGCTGGGCCACCTGCGAATAGCTGGCCCCGATGGACCAACCGCTCTGACGGCCGTCGATGGTATAGAACACCGCGGAGCCGTCCTCCTTTACCCCTACGGCGGTGTAAGGATTGGCGGTGGTGGGCAGGCCGTCCACGATCTGCGCGTCCCGCAGCAGCGTATAACGGCCGCTCAGGCCATATACCGCGTCCGCCCACACCTCGCCGGCCCCGCTCGCCTCCAAGGTGATCTGGCCGCCCACCGACAGCCCTCGCAGGGCCGCCAGCAGTTCAGGGTTCCAACGGTCCTCGGCATAGAGCATATAGCATCCTTCGGGAACGACGCCGTCGAACACCACACCTTCCTGGGTGGTGTCCGTGACCGAGACCACCTCGAAAACGAGGGTGGCGTTCAGCCTCAGCCCGTCCTCCCCCAAGGGACGCAGGATCGCGGACACTCCCGGCCCGCCGCTGGTCACGCGGGAAGAGAAATCCCTATTATAAAGGTAGAGCCCGCTCAGGAAGTTGGCATTGCGGTAGGCGTTGAAGCCGGATATCGGGAACGTATGGGACACGGTCCTAATCTCCGGCTCCGCTCCCGGCCCCTCCTCGGGCCAAAAGCCGTCCTCCTGCCCTGTCCCCGATCCTCCGTCGGGCTGCGCCACCGGGATCGTCTCGATCCCGGTCCAGGAGACCGTGAGGCTGGGCTTGCTCTCGTCGATGAACACCCTGCCGTCGCTGGTGAAACCCAGCAGCGTGTAGTTGTCCACGTCCAACGCCCGCAGTATGCCGTCCGTCATGAGCATCCCCACGATGGTCCCGTCGTTGTTGAAGAAGCCGCCGTTGATGGCGGCCGCCACCCGCCAGCCCTGCTCCTCCATCTGCGCGGCGGCGGACTCCACCGTATTGGTGCTGGCCACGTATGTCCCGCTGAACACCACCGGCTTCATGGTGGCGTTGGGAGAATATGTAACGTAATGCTCGGTACGCAGGTCGCCTTGGGAGGCCGACCACAAGCTCTGGCTGGTGAGGGCCGTGCCCGGTCCCAGCTCCACCGTCCGTTCCGCCAGCTCGCTGCCCAGCGCCCAAGACGCCCGCACCGGCCGGACCAGCGGGATCGCCAGCGCCGCCGCCAGCAGCAGCGCCGCACACCGTTTGCCGAATCTTTTCATATGTTCCTCCTGCCTTTGACGCGAGGGGCACTCCCCCTCTTGGTGTTCCTGTCGTTCCAAGGAACGGATCTCATGTTAACATAAGATCCGCCGCTTGTAAATGGCATATCTTTCCATGCACAGGAAAAGGGCGGCATCAGCCGCCCTTTTGAGGCCGGTCTTTCCCGGGCAGACGCCCGCCCCGGATGAGCTCCAGCGTGTCCGCCAGGGTCTCCACCTCCTGCAACTCCATCAGCTCCCCGATGAGCCGGTTGGACAGCAGGAAGCCTTTGGGGGTGAAATGCCAGCGCCGGCCCGTCTGTGCCGCCCAGCCCCGCTGCTCGTACTCCGCCAGCTTGGCCGAGATGGGGTCGAAGTTCATATAATACTCCCGACGGTACTCCCACTCCTCGATCCCATGGGTGGTGCGCAGGCGGAGCATCAGATATTCGCTGCCCCGCTCCCGCCGGGGGATCTCGTCCATCTCGTCCAGCAGCTTGCCGTCCCCCATCACGCCCCGGATGTACGTGTCCAGGTCCCGGACGAAGGAATAGCGGCACCCGCCAAAGTCGGAATGAGCGGCCGCGCCCAGCCCCACATAGGGCCGTCCCATCCAATATTTCAGGTTGTGCCGGGATTGACAGCCGGTCTTGGAGAAGTTGGACACCTCATACTGCTCGAACCCCGCCCGGGCCAGCCGCTCCACCGTCCACAGATAACGCTCGGCCTGTTCGTCGTCACTGGGGAGCTGCTCGCCCTGCGCCACCCGCCGGGCCAGCGCGGTGTCCTCCTCCACCGTCAGGCCATAGCAGGACAGGTGCTCCGGCTCCAGCGACAGCGCGGCCTCCACCGAGGTGTGCCAGCTCTCGTCCGTCTGTCCGGGCAGGCCATAGATGAGATCCAGATTGATGCTCTTGATCCTGGCCGCCCGGGCGGCCTTCACCGCGTCCGCCGTCTGACGGTACGTGTGCGGGCGGTGGACCGCGGCCAGCTCCTTGTCGCAGGCGGACTGCATCCCCATGGACAGCCGGTTCACCCCCGCCCGTCTCAGGCGGCGCAGCATCTTCTCGTCCACGCTGTCCGGGTTCCCCTCCAAGGTGATCTCCACGTCCTTCGACAAGACGAAGCGCTTCTTCACCGCCGAGAGCAGCTCGAGCAGCCGCTTCTCACCGTACCAGGTGGGCGTGCCGCCGCCGATATAGACGCTGTTCACCACCTGCTTGCGGGTCCGGGGAGCGGTCTCCGCGATATGCCGCAGCAGCGCCTGCTGGTAATCGTCCATCCGGTCGTCCTGACCGGCCAGCGAATAAAAATCGCAATAATCGCATTTGCTCCGGCAGAACGGGATATGCAGATACAGGCCCAATGTGTTTTCCATGGTCGTCCCCCTCAGCGGCTGTCTGTCCGGCGGCGCATCTATATTTTGAGATGAAAATGATTATACTCTATTTCACGACGATATTCAATCCCCCATGCCCCATCCTTGACAAAGTTTTGTCTATCGTGCAAAATGATTTTTATTATTATATTTTATAGTTTTTATCTTGACGTCCTGGGTGGAACGTATTATACTAGAGCTACAAGAAAGGTGGTGCCTATCATGGAGCAGGTACTGTATCACGAGTCATTCGACGGCATCCCCCGCCGCCGGACAAGGCCGGTGGAAAAAGGCCGGGATCCCTATGACGGTCTGCGGCCGTGGTCCGCCATCACACACGGCGTAGGAGCGGTCCTGGCCATCGCAGCCACCGTGGTCCTGGTGGCCGGCGCCGCGCTGGGCACAGGCGATATGTGGAAGCTGGTCTCTTTCGCCGTATACGGCCTGTCCATGACGGCGCTGTACACCGCCTCCACCCTGTACCACTGCGTGGATACGTCGGTGGCGGGCCGGGTGGCCCTGCGCAAGCTGGATCACGCCTCCATCTATTTCCTCATCGCCGGGTCGTATACCCCCGTCTGCCTCATCGCCTTGCGCGGGGCATGGGGCTGGTCCCTGTTCGGAATCATCTGGGCGCTGGCCATCGCCGGCCTGGTGATGAGCCTCACCTGGATCGACTGCCCTCGGGTCGTGACCTCCACTGTCTATATCGCCATGGGCTGGCTGGCCGTCATCGCCATCTACCCTATCTGGCAGGTGTTGGGGCTGCGCGGGGTCGCGTGGCTGCTGTCAGGAGGCATCCTGTATACCGTAGGCGGCGTGCTGTACGCGCTGAAGTGGCCTAGAAGGGACGATCCACGGTTCGGATGCCACGAGGTGTTCCACGTGTTCATCCTTCTCGGCTCCGTCGCCCACTTCGTCATGATGTATAAGGTGTTGCTCCCCTTATGAACGGATGGAACGGCCCCGCCCAGATCGACTGGGCGGGGCCGTTCCATATTTGTCTTGACGGGAGCTTCGATGCCGGGTAAACTCATATCCATGAGAGGTCCTTCGAGGAGGTCGAACGCCATGGAAATCGCTGAGCAGGAAAAGCAGCGCCTGAACGAGATATACCACGCTTTGTCCATGAAACACGCACAGATATGCCACGGGCTCCGCCACCGTGGCTTTGAACTGGACTCCGGCTTCTATAACGGCCATCAGCACCGATCCCCGGATGGCGATCGGCTAATGGACTACTATTGGACACGTCAGGCACGCGGTCCAAGATGAGGCCCGATATCCCTTTCGGGGCACAGCATATCCTCCAAACGCTGGCCGGCGCGGGCCATGAGGCATATCTGGTGGGCGGCTGCGTACGGGATCTGCTGCGTGGCATCCCGCCTCACGACTGGGACATCTGTACCTCTGCCCTCCCGGAGCAGACGCAGGCGTGTTTCGCCGGACAGAGGCTCGTGGAGACCGGGCTGAAGCACGGCACCGTCACGGTGCTGGCAGACGGCGGCTCCTATGAGGTCACCACGTATCGCACAGAGGGCCCTTACTCCGACGGCCGCCGCCCGGACCATGTGCGTTTCGTCCCCAATCTGGCGGTGGACCTGGCCCGCCGGGACTTCACCATGAACGCCATCGCCATGGGGCTGGACGGCGCCTTGCATGACCCGTTCGGCGGAGCGCAGGACATCCGGCACGGCACGATCCGCTGCGTAGGCCGGCCCGACTTGCGCTTCCAGGAGGACGGGCTGCGGATCATGCGGGCGCTGCGGTTTTCCGCCGTGACGGGCCATCACATCGAAGAGCAGACTGCTCGGGCCATCCATGACCATCGGTCCATGCTGGGGCGGGTGGCTGCGGAGCGCATCGGCGCGGAGCTGCGCAGGCTGCTTGTCGGGCCGAACGTTGGCGACGTCCTGCGGCAGTACCCAGACGTGTTCTATCAGTTCTGGCCCCAGCTCGGACCTCTGGCCGGGCTGGAGCAGCACGGTCCTTGGCACTGCTGGGACGGCTGGGAACACACCGTCCGCACTGTGGAGGCCGCGCCTGCGGACCCGGTCCTCCGCCTGACGATGCTCCTGCATGACGTCGGGAAGCCGCTATGCAAGTCTACCGATGAGGATGGGATCGACCACTTTTATGGGCACCCGGCGGTCAGCGCCCAGTTGGCAGACGAGATGCTGCGGGCGCTGCGATCCGACAACAGGACCCGGGAGCAGGTGGTCTGCCTGGTGGGACGTCACGACATGCCGCTTCCGCCTCAGGACCGGACGATCCGCCGCTGGCTGGGCCGTTTGGGGCAAGAGCGGTTCTTCCAGCTCCTGGCGGTCAAGCGGGTGGACAGCATGGGGCGGGCGCCGGAAACGGCGGAGGAGCAGCTTGCCGAGCTGGCGGAGATCCAGCGCATGGCAGAAGAGATCGTGGCTCAGGGACAGTGCCTCACGTTGAAAAATCTGGCCGTGGACGGCCGGGACGCGATCGCCGCGGGCATCCCGGCCGGTCCGGAAGTGGGCCAGGCGCTGGAGGCCCTGTTGGAGCGGGTGCTCGATGGGGATATCCCCAACCATCGGGAGACCTTGCTGGAGCTGATCGCCTCCACCCATGACAAACGGCACGACGCGTGACGCAGCGACCCAAGCCGGACGAGTTCTATAGGGCTGGGAACGCTGTCCCGCAACGGCCGTACCTTGCCGCTGCGGGAGGAAAAGGGCAGGCGCACAGGCGTCTGCCCTTTTCATATCCGTTTCCCTGCCGGCATACAGTGCTCTGGGAGGCGGTGACATGAAAGACCGGCCCTTGATCGTCATCGAGCGCCATCCAGCCCGCACGGTCCCTCCAGATCGAACGATCCGGCAGATCGTCGTGGCCTGGCTCACAAAAGAACTGCGAAAATAAGGATGCCTGCGCCGGAAAAACGGCGCAGGCATCCCAAATCGGGAGGGTCGGCAGGCCCTCCGCGCGACCGATCACGGCCAGGACATCCATTCGATCTGCTTTGATGAGGGCTCTCTTGGATCGACAGCCATCGCTCGGATCTTGAGCGTACGGACGAATATATCGATACAAGACAGCTTCAAGCTAACTCAAAGGGCCTGGCTCCCCTCGCTTTCAGGAACCAGACCCTCGTGGCGCGATATCCTTTTTTATGCTTGTCCACATTCGAGCTCTTTTTTCAAAAACAGCTTGATATACGGATCGTTCTCCATACTCAAGGTCGGCATGAACGCCATGTATCGGCACTTTTGATATCGTTCGCCGTCCATTTCAAACGTATATCCCATAACACACCTTGGATTGCAAGCATCAGGATCGACCAGTCGTTTACAAACAGATGCTTTCTTGATGTCCTTTTTCATCGTTTCCGGCAGATCGTCCAGAAAGCTTTGATATTCGTGTATGTGTTCCGGAAAGATCCGGAGCTTCATCCCTGTTTTGCGGGAAACGAAAGTCGCTAAGGTCCTTTTGGGTTTGCCACGGATATAAGATACTACATGACCGCTTTTGGCGGTCTTGATCTCACAGTCACACCCCTGCTCTGTCAAATAGTCATGGATCTGACTCACAAGATCGTGGAAGCACTCGTCCACCGTCCCCATGAACAAGTCAAATCTCTCTTCCATATCGTCCTCCACCCCGATCGTTCTTTCTTACCGGTATCCACACCTCATACCGCGCATTTTGGGGATCTGGATCTAGATAGACCTCGATATCCGGTGCATCCGCATATCCATATCCAGAAGTAGGCAGCCATTCTGTAATGATACGCCGTTCCAATTCTTGAATGGATCGATCCGTGCCCGATCCAGTAAAAATCGCCCAGGTAGATGCAGGCACCGTGTATCCCTCAAATCCACCTCTGTCCTTTGTGCTGGAAACGGCGATAAAATATCTCCACTGTTCATCATCGTTACACGCACTCACGCCTAATAAGCCCATCGGAGGGGCGTCCATCATACTGGCCAGCTTCTGGATCGTCCCATCCATCGCTGCGTCTTGCCACATCTGCGGAACGACCATAAAGTTTTGTTCGATTTCTTCGTGCAGCGGGGCCGATATGCCGACGATCTGAAAAGCTTCCTTGGTCTCGATCCGATACTCCATCTCTTCGCCCCCTTCAACAGCGACCGTAAATGTAATGGGAGGAAACGATCTTACGGACACCCCCTCATTTTTTACTGCCGATGGAGCTATGCCATGGATGCTTTGGAACGCTCTATTGAACGCAGTCGGCGAACTGTAACCATATTTTTCAGCGACATCGACGATCTTTGCATCCTTGCCTTGCAAGTCCACCGCCGCCAACGACATCTTTCTCCTTCGGATATATTCCGCCAGAGGGATACCAGCCATATAGGTGAACATCCTTTGATAGTGATAGGCGGAACAACAAGCGATCTGCCAAAGCCGTTCATGATCGATCTCGCTTGTCAAGTGCTCTTCGATATAAGCTATGCTCCGATTCAATCGTTCGACCCATTCCATTGAGATACCTCCGTCACCAACAATATTTTGTCCTCATTTATTATAAGCCATTGGAAAAAAATATTCCTCTCGATCTTTGCACAAAAAAGAGAGATTTGAAACCGCGTTCATTTCGATCTTCCCCAACAACTGTGACGCTCCCCTTGGATCGGCCTTCGTCCGACCGGCGATGCGAAAAGCGAGTGGACCCAAGACGAGCTGTTTTGGGTCCACTCGCTTTTGTGAGGAGGCACATGCGGAAACGGCTCAATACCGATACCGCTTTCGATATCTCACGAACATGACCGCGGACAAGGCCAGCGCCATGAGCTCCGCTGCCGGCGTAGCCAGCCAGATCCCGTTCACCCCCAAGATCGCGGGAAGCGTCAGCATGGCGATCAGCATGAACACGAAGGACCGCGAAAAGGCAAGGACCGCCGAAACGATACCGTTGGACAGCGCTGTGAACATCCCGCTGGCAAAGATATTGAAGCCGATGAAGAGCAGCGCCAGGGTGCAGATCCGGTTCCCTGTCACAGCCAGTCCATGCACCGGATCGTCCGGCCGGGCAAATATGGACACCAGCGGCTCCGTCGCTACAAAAGAGGCCACCACCGTTACGAGAGAGATGACAGCGATCGTTTTCAAGCTGATCGAAACGAGTTCCTTCAGCTTGCCGTCGTTCTTCTCTCCATAGTAATAGCTGATCATAGGTGCGACGCCATAGGAGTAGCCTGTGTAGAGAGAGCTCGCGAACATGAGCACATATGTGATGATGGTCACAGCGGCGATCCCGGCTTCGCCCACATAGCGCAGCATGGTCCAGTTGAACATCATCGTGACGATGCCGGTGACCAGAGCCGTCGCCATTTCGGAGCACCCGTTGGCCGCCGCGCTCACGAGGACTTTGGCTCGAAACGCAGGCTTCGTGAAATGGAGCAGGCTCTTTTTGCGGCTGAACACGAACAGGCCCACGACGGCGGTCACGGAGTAGCCGAGGCCGGTGGCGATCGCCGCGCCGCCGATCCCCATATCCAAAAGGCCGATGGCTACATAGTCGAGCACGATGTTCGCCACGCCGCCCGTCACGGAGCAGACCAGGGAAAGGGCCGCTTTCTCGGAGGCGATCATATAGAGGGTGAAGTTGTTCATCAAGAGGATGGGGATGACGAACAGCAGGTAACGGCTGAGATACGAAGTACAATATCCCGTGACCTCTGCCGAAAGGCCCATGCTCCCAAAGACGGTATCCATCAAGGAATACCCCAGCATGGTCATGGCAAGGCCGACGACTACGTTCACCAAGATCAGGAACGTGAAGTCCTCCCTGGCCTCTTTCGGGTTTTGTTCTCCCATCTTCCGCATGATCACCGCGCTCCCCCCGGTCGCCAGCATGGTGGAGACCGCCGTCACCACTTGGATCACCGGGGCCGTCAGATTGATCGCCGACAACGCGTCCGTACCGATCAGATTGGACACGAACAGGCCATCGACCATGGTGTAGAAGGACATAAAGACCGACATCGCGATGGTGGGGACGGCAAATCTGAGAACGTTCCCCAATGTGACCGGCTTGCTGTATGCGTTCAAGTCATCCATATCTTTTCTCCTTATCCGCTTGCATTTTTCTGGTACATGCCTTATTATGATCCGTACAGTAACGGTACAGTCAAGAGGGAGTTTTGAAAAATGGAGAAAAAAAGCAAGCTGCTTACCATCGGCCGGTTCGCGGACCTGCACGGCATCAACAAAAAGACATTGATGTGGTACGACGAGATCGGCCTGTTCCATCCCGCTTCCATCGACCCCGAGAACGGGTATCGGTATTACAGCTACCATCAGAGCTCTATCCTGGAGACCATCCTGCTGCTGCGGGAGCTGGATGTGCCGATCGATGAGATCCGCACGTTCATGAAGGGCCGCTCCGCCGTCAGCATGGAACAGCTCCTGCGGGAAAAGATCGAGGACCTGGACCGCGATATGGCCCACCTGAGAGCGGTCCGGAAAACACTGACCTACCACCGCCAAAACATGCTGACGCTCTTGACGACGGATCTGTCGGAGATCGGCGTCATCGAGAAAAAGGAGCGCACCTTGGTCACCATAGACGTCCATCCGGACACGCCTTTTGACAAGCTGGTGGAATCGATCGTCGCCGAAACGAAGAAGTACCAGCTCCGCCGCCTGCATGACGCCTCCTATGGGACCATGATCGCAGTGGAGAGCCTGTATCGCGGCGACCTCATGGACTACTCCAAGATGTTCATCGAGATCCCATCCCCCATCAAAAAGGACGGCCTGCATATCCAGGCCGCCGGGAAATACCTGCGGGCTTTTTATCGAGATTCCCCAAAGGACTCTGCCGCGTGCTATCAAAGGGTATTCGATCACGCGGAGGCACACGGCCTCGTATTATCGGGCTTCTCCTATGAGGTCATCATCAATGAGAACGTGATCGATCGTTCCGAGGACGCTCTCGTCCAGATCGAGATACCGGTGGAGCCCATGTCCAAGTAGGGCCCGCGATCCGCCGCGCCGCCCTTGGGACCGACGTCGGCAGATCTTCCGGCGGACCACTTGACACACCCACGGGACCTGTCCTAATATAGATGGAAGGATCCCAAAACACGGTGCGAAGCGGAAAAGAAAAGGTGGTATGATACGATGGTGGACGAGCTGTTCGATGAGCTGTGCGCGCTGGACCAGGTGGAGGCCCTCGCCTTGGGCGGCTCCCGCGCCGGAGGATGCTTCGACGCGGCTTCCGACTATGACGTGTATGTGTATCACAAAGGCCCGGTCCCAGCAGAGACGCGCAGGGCCATCCTGTCCAAATACTGTTCCGTCCTGGAGATCGGCAACCATTTCTGGGAATACGAGGACAACTGCCGCCTGAACGACGGGACCGGCATCGATATCCTCTATCGGGATCTGGACGCCTTCATCTCCGACGTCACGGCAGTCGTGGAACAGTTCCAGGCGCGCAACGCCTACACCACGTGCATGTGGCACAACCTGCTCACCTGCAAGACGATCTATGACCGGGACGGCCGGCTCGCCCAAGCGAAGGAACGTTTCTCCGTCCCCTATCCCCGCCAGTTGAAAGAGAACATCCTGGAGCGCAGTTGGAAGCTGCTCCATGGGGCCATGCCGGCCTATGACGCGCAGCTCGAAAAAGCACTGGAACGGGGCGATCTGGTGAGCGTCAGCCATCGAACGGCAGCTTTCCTGGAAAGCTACTTCGATCTTCTGTTCGCAGCGAACGAGGTGACCCATCCAGGCGAGAAGCGTCTGATCCAGCTTTGCCGGGAGCGGTGCCCATCGCTGCCGGACCGCTTCGAGGAAAACCTGGAGCAGTTGTTCCAGGATCTCTACCGGGCCCCCGACCAGGTGCTCGGAGACGTTCGAACGATCGTCTCCGAGCTGGAAAAGCGCTATCGGCTGTGACGAACGAGGGACTGCCCTGCTCCAAAGGATGGACCTTATTCGACTTCCAGTCAATGGATCTCGCAGTGGGGCGCGCTAGTTGTTAATATAGCGTGCCCCTGCGCGTTTATTTTAAAGGGAAAATAAAGCGATACCACCGCACTGGTTGCACGG
>CANRXB010000064.1 GCA_947643715.1 uncultured bacterium | reverse complement strand
GCTCCTCCACCATCCGGGTCATGGTGGTCAGGCAGGCCAGCGCCGCCACCAGGAAAAAGATGATGGGGAACACGTTGGCCAGATTCCCCACCCGGTCGGAATCCTGGGAATAGCCCACGATGCCCGCATTGGTGAACCGGCTGAGGACATACCATTCGCACTCGTCCACATCGTCCAGCTCCGCCTGGGCCTCGTCCAGCTTCCGCTGCGCGTCGGCCAGCTCATCGTCCGCTTCCTTTTTGCCGTCCTCATACTCTTTCAGGCCGTCGGAATACTTCTGTTCGCCGTCGTCCAACTCCGCCCGCGCATCGTCCAGCTCCTGGCGGCCGTCCCTGCGGGCCTGGTCCAGCTCCGTCGTCCCACGCTCATAGTCGGCCCAGCCCTGCCGTATCTCCCGTTCGGCCTGGTCCAGCTCCTGTTTTGCGGCGTCCAGCTCCGCTCCCACGCCGTCCAGCTCCGCTTTCGCGCTGTCCAGCTCTGCCTTCGCCGCGTCCAGCTCCGCTTTCACCGGGACGAGCTGAGCGTAGCCTGCGTCGAGCTGGGCCTGGGCCTCGTCCAGCTCGGCCTTCTGCTGCGCCAACTGGCCCACTATCAGCTCGTACTGCGGCGTGCCCTCATAGGGCTCCAGGGCGGCATAGTACTGCTCCCACCCCGCGTCCAGCCCGGCCTTCTGCTCGTCCAGGACGGCGGCGGCCTGCTCATAACGGGCCAGACCGTCCTGATATCCTGCCAGGCCGCTCTCGTACCCCGCCAGGCCGCTCTGATACCCCGCCAGGCCGTCCTCATACCGGCTGCGGCCGTCGGCCAGCTCTTTCTCGCCGCTGCGCAGGCTGGCCAGGGCGTCGGCCAACTCCCGCTGGGCGTCGGCCGTCTCCCGCTCCAGGGTCTCCTCCCCGTCGCGGTAGTCCGCCCAGCCGTCGTCCAGCTCCTGTCTGGCATCCTGGAGCTCCTGCCACGCGTCGGCCAGCTCTTTTTCCGCGTCCGCTTTCGCGTCCTCGAACTCCTGCCGGGCATCGTCCAGCTCCGCCTGAGCGTCGCCGATCAGCGAATCGTACCGCGCCTGGGCCCGTTCGTCCGCCAGCGGCTCCAGGCTGTCCAGCAGCGCGTCCAGCCGGTCCTCATACTCCTGGCCGTAAGTGTCCAGCTCCGCCAGGCCCTCGCCGGTGAGGTAGGCGCAGGTGTAGTGTTCGAAGGTGAAGTTCTCCCCCGGCACGTAGACGAACGCGTCCACCGAGCCATTGCCCAGGGAGGACGTCCCCCGGTCCAGCGATACATACAGCGGGGACCTCACCACACCTACGATGGTGTAGGAGACGCGTTCCAAGTCGCCCTCCCGGTCCTCCTCCAAGGTGAGCTCCAGCTCGTCCCCGACCTGGAGGCCCAGCTCCACCAGCAGCAGGTCTTCCGTGACGCACTCGTCCGCCGCTTGGGGCAGACGGCCCTGCACCACATCCAAAAGGTTGAGCCTCTCCGGCATGGAGCGCACGTTCACGATCCGATCGGTGGCGATGGCGTCCAGATCCCGGCAACCCTCCACCGACTCCACGCCGCCGGCTGCGGCCAGCGCGTCCAGATCCTCTTCCGTCATGCCCAGCGTGGACAGGACATAGCCGTCCATGAGGTGGGTGCGGTCATAGTAATTGTCGGCGGTGTACTGCATGTCCGGCGCGGCGGTGCGCAGGCCGGACAGGAAGGCCACCGCCAACGCCGCCAGCACCAGGATGGACAGATACCGGCTGAACGTGTTCCGGATCTCCCGGAGCGCATCGGTGCTCAGTCGATCCTTATGCTTCACCATTCGATCTCCTCCACCGGAGTGGGCCGCTCGTTGCGTTCCACCCCGGCCACCCTGCCGTTCTTGATGTGGACGACCTGATCCGCCATGGGGGTGAGGGCCGTGTTATGGGTGATGACGATCACGGTCATGCCATCCCGGCGGCAGGTGTCCTGGAGCAGCTTCAAGATGGCCTTGCCGGTCACATAGTCCAGCGCGCCGGTGGGCTCGTCGCACAGCAGCAGCTTGGGGTTCTTGGCCAGGGCCCGGGCGATGGCCACCCGCTGCTGCTCGCCGCCGGAAAGCTGGGCGGGGAAATTGTCCATCCGGTCGGCCAGCCCCACCCGCTCCAGCACCTCCCGGGCGTCCAGCGGATCCCGGCAGATCTGCGCGGCCAGCTCCACGTTCTCCAGCGCCGTCAGGTTCTGCACCAGATTATAGAACTGGAACACGAAGCCGATGTCATGCCTGCGGTACGCGGTGAGCTGTTTGGCGTTATAATCGCTCACCAGCGCTCCGTCCACGGTGATGGTCCCGCCGGAGCAGGCGTCCATACCGCCCAGCATGTTCAGCACCGTGGTCTTGCCCGCGCCGGAGGGGCCCACGATGATGGTGAACTCCCCCTTGTCCACGGCGAGGTCCACCCCGGCCACCGCGTCGATCGTGACCTCGCCCATCTTGTACTCTTTCCTGACGTTCTCAAAGGTTATGTAACTCATCGTATCCTCCATCGCCTTTCCGCCTGCCCGCCGCACTCCATTCATATCTACCAAAATATGTTCAAAACAGAGCTGTCGAGGGCCTCCTGGCCAAAAATACGAACCGTAGGATTACAGTACCATGTCTCTGAACGCAATGCAATACTTAAATTGTAAAGAATTCATGGCGAAGAAAAGACGGGCGCCGGAACGCCGGTCCAAACAAAGAGATCGCGGGCGAGGCGGACCGCCACGGCCATCTGGATCGTCGGACGTTCGACCGGTCCATTCTAAAGCGACCGCATCTCAGCGTTGTGCTTGACATCTTCCTCCATTTGCATTATAATATATAATACAAACGATGCAAATAGGAGGCGATCGGATGCTGCTGAGATTGGACCATTCCAGCGATCTCCCCATCTACCAGCAGATCAGGGACCAGGTGGTGGTGGCCATCGCATCAGGGGAGCTCTCGCCGGGAGAGCGACTGCCTACCACCCGCGCTCTGGCGGAGGATGCGGGCATCAACATGATGACCGCCAGCAAGGCGTATCAGCTCCTCAAGTCCGAGGGCTACATCACCACTGGACGCAGGGAGGGGGCCATGGTGCGCCTCCCTGCGTCCGGCGCGGCGCCGGAGACGGTGCGGGGCCTGCGCCTGCGCCTGTGCGAGCTGCGGCTGGCAGGGCTGGACCGGGAGGGGATCTTGACACTGTGCGGGAAGCTTTTGGACGAGGAGGTGCGTGAAAAATGACGTTTGGTTGGAGCCTGTTCCTATGGGCCACGATCGTTTGGCTGGCCCCCATCATGTATCTCGTGCTGAAAAACGAGTGCAAGCCGAAAAAGAACATCATCGTAGGTGTCGTCCTTCCCGTCGAGGCCCACCAGGACCCGGCGGTGCTGGCCATAACAGAGCGGTTCAAAAGAGAGCTCAAGTACATCTGCTGGCTCTGTCTGGCGGCGGTCGTCCCCTGTCTGGCCATCCGGAGCGTCGGGGCCGCTCTGACGGCCTGGATGGTCTGGGCCATATCGGTCGGTCTCATGCCCCTCATCCCCTATGTCCGCTGCAACAAGGCCCTGCGGAAGCTCAAGGCGGAGCGGAGCTGGCGGCGGGAGGAGCGCCCGCAGGTGGTCACCGACCTGACGGCTGCGGCGGCGGAGCTCCGGTGGCTGTCCCCTTGGTGGTTCCTGCCGCCGCTGCTGATCGGTCTGGTCCCGCTGCTCTTCGACCGGGAGCTTTGGTGGCTGTGGGCATCGCTCACGGCCATGATCCCGATATCCTACGCCTGCTACCGTTACCTGTACCGCAGCCGGGCGGAGGTGGTGGACGAGGACAGCGGGCGCACCCTGGCTCTGACCAGGATCCGGCGGTACAACTGGGGGAAGTGCTGGCTCATCCTGGCCTGGGCCACAGGGCTGTTCGGCATAGGGCTGTGGGCGGCCCTGGACCATCCCTGGCTGTCCATCGCGGTGATATCGGCGTATGGCCTGATCGTATGCGCGGCAGTGATACGCATTGAATTTCGTGTGCGCAAGCTCCAGGAGAAGCTCGGCAACAGCCAGGGGCAGTACGTGGACGAGGACGACCAATGGATCTGGGGGTTCCTGTACTACGCCCCCAACGACCGCAGGATGCTCGTGAACGACCGGGTGGGGATGAACGTCACCTTCAACCTGGCGCGCAGGCCCGCCCAGGTCATCATGGCGCTGATACTGGCTATCGTGCTCGCCTGCCCTCTCTTCGGCGTCTGGCTCATCCGGATGGAACGCGCTCCGGTGGAGCTGGAAATGACACAGACCGAGCTCGTGGCCTCTCATCTCAGCGGGGAATGGCGGGTGGCGCTGGAGGACATCCAGGAGGTGCAGCTCCTGGACACCCGGCCTCCTCTCCAGCGGGTGGCGGGCACCGGGATGGACAACGCCCTGACCGGCACCTTCCGCAACGACCAGTGGGGCCGGTTCACCTGCTGCATCGACCCACGCATGGGACCGTGGCTGCTGATCGAAGGGAAGGACGGGCACATATACCTGTTCGGCTCCAGCGCCCAGGGCGAAGCGGAGCGCATCTCGGCGGCGTTGGCCCCATAGGCCCGGCGCCCATACAGCCCCGGCACAGGAAAGCGGCAGGGTCGAGTTTCGACCCTGCCGCTGTTTCGTTCACTTGTCTCGCCGTCTGTTCTGCGCTCAGGACCTCATTCGCCGCTCCCGGAAAGGCGCTGCGCCGACAGCCACTCCCAAAGGTTCACATCCGTGACGGTGCAGTTCTCGGGGACGAGGTCATCCACCGACGTGACCGCCGTGGGATCGAAGCGAGTGGTCACCTGATCGTTGAACGCGTAGATCCAGCTCCAGTGCCCGTCGTAGGTGCCGGTGCCGGTCCAGCTCCAGGGCTCGGGATCGTCGGTGCCCCGCACCTTGTCGGTCAGGGTGAGCCACACGTTCTGGGCCCCAGCCTCCAGCAGCCGCATGTAGACGGGCAGGCTGAAGTCGGCAGGCGCCAGCGTGCCGTCGTCCGCGGAGAGGAGGAACCAGATATTGCGGTCCTTGATGGACGCAATCATCTCATCGGTGATGCGGCTGCTCCGATACGCCTCGCAGATGGGGTAATAGGCCGCGAAATAGTCTCCGTGCTCGAACATGATGTTCATGGTCATGTAGCCGCCGTTGGAGCAGCCGCCCAGGTAGATCCGGTCGGTGTCCACGTCCGGATTGCCCTCTACGTATGTAGTGATCGCTTTCCACAGCGCCCCGGTATACCAGGAGATCTGCTTTTCCGTAGTGGACTTGTCGATGTGGTTGAACGTACCGTTGCCATCCGAGTCCATCCAGATGGTGGGGGTCTGCACGGCCAGCACATAGGCGCCGGCCAACCCATCGGTGGCGAAATACTTCTGCACGTTGGTCTCGTTCTCGGTGGTAAGCGCCGTCACCTCATTGCCCAGCAGGTCGATGTCGATGTCGGTGCCGCCCTCGCCCGCGCCGTGCAGCCAGATGATGAGCGGGTTCTTGCCGCTGTCGCTGTCCGCGCCCTCGGGAGCCCAGGACGCGCGGGAAAGGGTGATGTCCTTCCCCTCTTCTTTATATTCGACGGTGTCCTTCACCCAGCTCGCGGTCTGGGGGACCTTCCGCTCCGCAGCCGTCACCGCGTAGGAGCAGATGTCGCCGCCCTGATAAGAGGTGCTGCCGACGGTGAAGGACTTGCCCTGGGCGACGTTCACCTTGATGTCGATGCTGTCCATCCAGATATTAGCATCCTGATAGGTGAAGGGACTGGCCTCGTTGGACTTGACGGACATCTCGATGGTGACGTACTTGGTGGCGGCGTCGGAACGCTCGCCGTCCTCGTTGGAGCTGTACACCTCTTTCACGGTGCGCTTGGTGGTACCGAACTTGACCTCGAACGTGTCGTTGGCGAAGCCCGACACGTCCTCAGGGAACTCGAGGACGATCTTGGGGACTGCGGGGCCCCACTCGTAACCCTGGACGATGGCGTATACCTTGGTCACGTCCATCTGCGTCGGGGTGGGGGTCGGGGCCGGGGTGCTCGACGTGGTGGGCCCCTCGTTCGCCGTACACGCCGAGAGCAGGCCCGTCATGCTCAGCAGCATGAGGCAGGCCAGCATGAGCGATACTCGTTTTTTCATGAAGTTTTCCATCCTTTCTCCATCAGGATCTCATTCGCCGCTCCCGGAAAGGCGCTGCGCCGACAGCCACTCCCAAAGGTTCACGTCCGTGACGGTGCAGTTCTCGGGGACGAGGTCGTCCACCGACGTGATCGTCGTGGGATCGAAGCGGGTGGTCACTTGGTCGTTGAACGCATAGATCCAGCTCCAGTGTCCGTCGTAGGTGCCAGTGCCGGTCCAGCTCCAGGGTTCGGGATCGTCGGTGCCCCGCACCTTGTCGGTCAGGGTGAGCCACACGTTCTGGGCCCCAGCCTCCAGCAGCCGCATGTAGACGGGCAGGCTGAAGTCGGCAGGCGCCAGCGTGCCGTCGTCCGCGGAGAGGAGGAACCAGATATTGCGGTCCTTGATGGACGCAATCATCTCATCGGTGATGCGGCTGCTCCGATACGCCTCGCAGATGGGGTAATAGGCCGCGAAATAGTCTCCGTGCTCGAACATGATGTTCATGGTCATGTAGCCGCCGTTGGAGCAGCCGCCCAGGTAGATCCGGTCGGTGTCCACGTCCGGATTGCTCTCCACATAAGTAGTGATCGCTTTCCACAACGCTTCGGTATACCAGGATTTCTGCTGCTCCGTGATGGTCGCGTCGGAGTGGTCATAGGTGCCGTTCCCATCCGAGTCCATCCAGGCGGTGGGGGTCTGCACGGCCAGCACGTAGGCGCCGGCCAGCCCGTCGGTGGCGAAGTACTTCTGCACGTTGGTCTCGTTCTCGGCGGTGAGCGCCGTCACCTCGTTGCCCAGCAGCGCGATATCGATGTCCGTGCCGCCCTCGCCGCCGCCATGCAGCCAGATGATGAGCGGGTTCTTGCCGCTGTCGCTGTCCGCACCCTCGGGAGCCCAGGACGCGCGGGAAAGGGTGATGTCCTTCCCTTCCTCCTTATACTCCACGGTGTCCTTCACCCAGCTCGCGGTCTGGGGGACCTTCCGCTCCGCAGCCGTCACCGCGTAGGAGTAGACGTCGCCGCCCTGGTAGGAGGTGCTGCCGACGGTGAAGGACTTGCCCTGGGCGACCGTGACCTTGACGTCCATACTGTCCAGCCAGATGTTGTAGTCCTGATAGGTGAAGGGGCTGGCCTCGTTGGACTTGACCGACATTTCGATGGTGACGTACTTGGCGGCGGCGTCGGAACGCTCGCCGTCCTCGTTAGAGCTGTACACCTCTTTTACGGTGCGCTTGGTGGTGCCGAACCTCACCTCGAACGTGTCGTTGGCGAAGCCCGACACGTCCTCAGGGAACTCGAGGACGACCTTGGGGACTGCGGGGCCCCACTCGTAGCCCTGGACGATGGCGTATACCTTGGTCGCATCCATCTGCGTCGGGGTGGGGGTCGGGGCTGGGGTGCTCGACGTGGTGGGCTCCTCGTTCGCCGTACACGCCGAGAGCAGGCCCATCACGCTCAAGAGCATGAGGCAGGCCAGCATGAGAGATACTCGTTTTTTCATGAAGTCTTCCATCCTTTCTCCATGGTGTTGCCCGAATTATAGAATGGCCGGAAGAGCATCGTCAACCGATTCGCCCTAATCTTCGATTTCAAGGCTTATTCTTTACGAGCGGTAGCCATGGAGGGGCCGGACACAGGCGAGCGTCACAGCGCCGCCCCACCGGAGGACACGAAGGGCCGTCCCGCATCCACGCCCTCGTGAGTGAGCAGCGCGAGCTTCCTTTCCAGGCCGCCCGCATAGCCGGTCAGGCTGCCGTCCGCGCCGATGACCCGGTGGCAAGGGATGATGATGGAGATGGGGTTGTGCCCAACGGCCCCGCCCACCGCCCGGGCGGACGTCCGGCCCGAGCCGCGGCGGGCGGCGAGCTTTCGCCCGATCTCTCCATAGGTGGTGACCTCCCCATAGGGGATCTCGCACAGGATCCTCCACACCTCCTGGCGGAACGCGCTGCCGATGGGCGCCAGCGGGAGCTCCGAGATGGCCGGCCTCTCTCCGGCAAAGTATCGATCCAGCCAGTCCCTCGTCTGGGCGAACACCGGCACATCGTCCTGGGCCACGGGTCTCTCCGGGAGCCCGCCCAGGAAATACCTCTGCCCTTCCATCCATAGGCCCACCAGGGCCCCGGCCTCATCGCAGGCCAAGGTGACTTCCCCGATCGGGGTCCGGCATCTCGTATGGCGATACATCGAAACCGCCTCCTATCTGATAAGATGGGACGTCCCCGGCGCCGGGCGTCCGGTATTGCGTCCGGTATGCTCTTGATGTTATAATGGTTTCGGTCCCGGCAGAAGAAAAGACCGCCTGGGGGGCGTCCCAGCATTTCCATACATGGGAGAGGATCGGCATGGACCAGTTGGCCCAGAACAGAAAGAACGACCTGACGGACGAGGAGAAGTGGAGAGCGGCCTATGCGCTGAACCTTTGTATGGTCTCCGTGTCCCAGATCATCGACTATGACGATGTCTACATCTTAGAACAGGAATACGACGCGATCCTGAACAACCTGGACCTGGAACAGATGCCGAAGGACGAGGCGCTGTTGGACATCCTCAAGCAGCTTTTGAACGTCATCACTTTTTTCCGCATCCAGGAAAAGGAAAAGGTCTTCATCGAGCGCAAATACCAGCAGCGCATGAAGGATGCCATCTGGTCGGCGGTGCCCAACCTGAGCGTCATCGTGGCGGGGGGCGATCTGCCCACGATGGCCGTGTCCCTGATCGCCCAGGTGGGCATCGGATACATGAACTACCGCCGGGAGCGCTCGAAGATCCGGCTGGAAGAGGAGCAGACGCGCTGGAAGCTCCAACGCGCCGCCATGGAGCAGTTCAACGGCCTTCGCCGGGAGCTGTTCGACACCGCCTGGCGCCTGGCCGACGCCTATCGCTTCCCGGACGCCTACCGGATCACGGAGCGGCAGATCGGCCGGTACAACAAGATCCTGATGGACCGCGATCCCCTGCGGCGGTACGAACGCCTCGGGACCATCGCCGACCGGTTCGAGGCATACCCGCCCTTCCTGTACTTTTGGGGCAACGCCGCCAACATGGTCTATCAGGACGAGCGGTACGACCCGGAGACGCGCTCCTATTACAAGGCCCTCGCCTGCGAACATTTCCAACAGTTCCTGGCCCGGACCGAACGCGGCCTGCTGCGGGAGGACCACCTCTTGGCCTCCTGCGCGCTGGAGTATTTCGAGCTGCTGGCGGTCCCTTCCGGCAGCGGCGCTCCTGCCGACCGGGCCTATCTGGAGTCCCTGCTGAGCCGGGCCGCCGCCGTTTCCGGCTCCACGTTCGACGTGTTGCAGATATGCTCCATGTCTTATCTCAAGATCGGGTGTACGCAAAAGGCTTCCGCCCTGCTGCGCCTGCTGGTCAACGAGGACTACAACGCCGCTGTCAACGCCCAGCTGCTCAGCTCGCTCTACGTGGCGCGGTACCTCCAGAGCGGGGACGAGCAGGCGCGGCGGGACTACTCCACCTTGCGCACCCGGATCGCCCCGGAGCTCCTTTTCCCCTTCCCCGACCAAAGCACGGCCGAGGACGGGCGCGCTTTGGAGGCAAGGTTCATCCGCCTCCAGCAAAAGCTCCTGGCCAGGCGGTACAGCGCCGTCCTGACGAACCTGTTGGAGCGGTACACCATCGCCTTCAACCGGATCGTCCCCGTGGCCGACACCGATCAGGTATATCCGGACCGCTATTTCGAGAATCCGGGAGAAGCCCGGAAGCAGGACATCCTGGAGCTCTTCGAGGACCCCCGCGCCAGGAGCGGATATGTCCTCCGGCTCTCCCAGGCCCACATCGAGACCCAGATCGTGAGCCTGCTGAACGATGTGTATTCCACCGTCTGCGGCCTGCCCTGCATGGGGGACCGGGCCAGCAGGAAGCGGTTCTACGCGCTGGTCCAGGAACAGACCCAGGCCCAGCAGCCAAGGTTCGACGTATTGCTGTCCAAGCTCTACAGCGGCACGGCCGACGCGTTCGGTCAGGACGATTGCAGGTACTTGCTGAGCTTCTCCCTGGCTTCCTTCACCGGGAAAGCGTTCGATTCGCTCTATGACGTCATCGTCGGCTCCATCCGGGCCCTGGGCTCCATGGCCGAGATCTCCTGCGCGGGGTCCCAACTGTACGGCTTCTGCATCGATCATGATATCCCGTATCCCACGATCCATTTCCCTTCCGAGAACGCTTCGACCGCACTGGAGACCTGCGCCCCGCTGCCCTTCGACGAGCGGCTGTTGGGCCGGAAAGCGTTCCAGCTCAAGCAGGAGCTGGAGCAGGCCCAGCACATGGCGGAGTGCGTCCGCTCCTACCAGGAGGCGCTGCTGCCCAACGGCAAGAGCCCGTTCAAGCTGTATCTCAGGGGCGACGATAAGCTGATCGACCATATCGAAAAGGACCGCGCCCTCCGGGAGTTCGGGCAGGACCGCATCATCGCGGTCATCGACGACACCAGCCTGGGGGACCAGGACATCATACTGACCACCGCGGGCGTATGCCCGTATTACCGGACCCTGTTCATGAAGATATTCGCCGACCCCGTCCCATACGACAGCGTGAAGCTGGTCCGAAGCCCTGTGCTCACCCTCAAGATCGGCGAGTTCGACCTCATGGACAAGAAGCTGGACATCGTGAAGCTCTATGAGCTGATGATGGAGCTGGCCTCCATCGAGAAGGCCGGCGCGAAAGCCGCCCTCAGGCTCCCCCGGCACAAGGAGGGATGAGCATGACCGGCTGTGTCAAGATCGGATCCTTCAACTTGTATAAGTTCAGCTATCAAAGCGACAAAGACATCCGGAAGGACCTCTCGAAGATCGCCCAGGCCATCCGCGACGGGGGATTCGATATCCTGGCCATGCAGGAGGTGTTCCACCCTGCGGCCATCGACCGGTTGATGGCCTACCTCGGCCCTGGCTGGACGTCGGCATGGGCGTCGCCGCCCTCCCGTTCGGCCCAGGCGGCCGAGGGCTACGCCTTCCTCTGGAGAACGGACAAGTTCCGGCTGGCCACGGGAAAGACCGGCGAGAGCGACGTCTCCCCGAACGCGGACAAGCGCTTCGCCCCCCACATCTACCAGCAATACTCCCGCGACCCGATCCTCGCCAACGGGCGGCTGGCCCGGGATCCGTTCTACATCCGCCTGGAATCGCTGCATGGCTGGTATGAACTGCGTCTCATCGATACGCACATCTTGTTCTCAGACACCCGGGACCAGGGCGATGGGACCAGGCCCCCTTTGCTCGACGCGGAGAAGCGGCGGCGGGAGTTCGAAGCCTTAGTCAACATCTACTGTAGGATCTCGGACAAGCGGTATCGGAGCTGCCGGCCCTCGTACACCTTCCTCTTGGGAGACTACAACCTGAACCTGCGGCGTTCAGGCGCACTGTCCGGCCCCTACTTGAGCCGGGGAGCCGACGAGGACATCGAAAAGTGGGAGAACGGACGCCTTTTGAAGCGGATTGTCACCCGGCAGGAGGCGTTGACCACGCTGAAGGCCCGCTCCTCCAGGGAACCGGACAGGCCCGCGCAGGGGTTCGCCAACAATTACGACCACTTCACCTACGACGAGCTCTACTTCGCGGACAAGGGCGGCGTCGTATCGAGGTGCGGTGTCATCGACACTGTGGACATGCTCTATCACGATCTGCCGGACCGATACGACCTCCACCGCAGGGAGATCTCGGACCATATCCCGGTCTACCTCCTCTTCAGCCTGGCCTGACAAAGAACGAACAGCGCGGCGCCCGGATCCATGAGACGTATCCGGGCGCCGCGCTGTCCTCATAGGTCGCTGAACACGAGCTCTTCTCGTTCGATATAGCTCACCGAACTGCACCGCCTCCGGTCCATCAGAGCGTCGCTGATCTTGTAGGCCGCCATGTAATACGACGGGACGGACTCGTGCGACGGGATCTTCAAATCCCGCCTCACCTGCTCTCTATCCGTCAGCGAGATCTTCTCGATCATCGCTTTCCCGCCCACCTTCTTGACCGCACGCAGCTTCTCCAGCGCATCATAGATCAGCTTCGCGTCGGGCGTGTTGTGGGTGTAGGCCAGACCTTCGCTGGACACCTGGGAAAGCTGTCCCACGTCCGCCATGCCCCTGTGGACCAGGTCGTGGACGATAGGCTCCAGCCAGGCCAACTGCTCATCGCCGTCGATGTAGTTCTCCTCCACCATCTGGGCAAAGCCGCGTACGATCTCGTCAAAATCGTACGGCTCCGGGTACTCCAGATCCACATAGGCCGGGAGCCGGGCCCGCCAGAGGTCGGGGGTCATATGCCCCAGCTTCAGGCAGTCCGCCTCCAAACAGCGGCGCAGCATGAGCTCGTTTCGCTCCCTGGCCCACTGGCGCAGCTTCTCCGCCAGCCTCGCCGCCCACTCCATGATCTTCCGGACCAGCAGATAACCCACCGCATACAGGATCGTGAAGGGCAGCGCAGTCGGCGCGCCGAACAGGAACGACAGCAGGAAAAAGCCCCCCACTCCAACGGCGACGGGCTTATGCCTCCACAGCCAGCCGAACAGGTCCCCGATCCGCT
>CANRXB010000063.1 GCA_947643715.1 uncultured bacterium | reverse complement strand
ATTTTATCACTGGCGATGACAGAACTTTCTTGAGAAAGCCATTATCAGAACCAACAAATAACAGGGCTTCAAACTGGGCATGACCACTAAATCAGCAGATGGCCAATTTGCCGGAATTGGGAATCCGCTGGCAACAGTTCAGAGGACAAAAAAACGCCGCTCCTTTCGGCCCTGCCTGGGCCATTGGAGCGGCGTCAAAAGCGCATAAAATTTCTTTGTCCTTTGCGGGGCAGGTTTGCGGGAGGGCAATGCAGGAAGGTGGGCGTGTGAGTGCGAGACCCTCCTGTTTGGGAAAACAGCTTGCGGATAGCAAAATTTCGCGGCCCTCGGATTTCACTTTCCGAGGGCCGCGAATGCGTTGAAAACACTGGCTTGACGGGCAAGATAGCATTTTCACCACATGAACTTGGTCGGAGTGCGGGGACTCGAACCCCGGGCCTCCTGCTCCCAAAGCAGGCGCGCTACCAACTGCGCAACACCCCGATATGAAATTTTGACCGCTTCCCCTAGAGGACACAGGACCATCTGGGGCGGCACCCTGTCTTTCTTAGACTGGGATCAGACCTGAGCGTCAAAGTAACTTTAGACGCAAGTATTATACCTGATTTCCTTGCGCTTTGCAAGAGGTTATGATAAGATACCTGAAAAAACATTAGAGGTGGTCCAAAAATGCGGATGCGAAAGAAAAAGAATCTGGTTTCCCGGATGGAGGCTTGCGGAAAGCTGCTGATCGCGGAGCCTGAGGCGGAGAAGGGACAGTGGCGTTCCCACATGCCGGGAGCGGCCAAACTTCGGCTGGAGCTCGGATGCGGTAAGGGCCGTTTCACGGCAGAGACCGCCGCCGCTCATCCGGAAGACCTGTATGTGGCGATCGAACGAGTGCCCGATGCTATGATCGTCGCCATGGAGCGTTGCCAAGGGATGGGTTTGACCAATGTGTTCTTCATCGATGGCGATGCGGCAGCCTTGGACCGATATTTCGCGCCCGGCGAGGTGGACCTCATCTACATCAACTTTTGCGACCCTTGGCCGTCTGTGAAGCATTCCCGCCGCCGCCTCACGCATGAGGGGTTCCTCCGGAGCTACCGTCACGTGCTCCGGGAAGGAGGGCAGGTCCATTTCAAGACGGATGACCGGGCCCTGTTCGATTGGTCTCAGTTCCAGTTCCCCAAAGCTGGGTTCGAACTGTCCGAGGTGACCCGAGATCTCCATGAGCATGGCGTCCAGGGCGTGATGACCGACTACGAGGAGAAGTTCCACGCCGAGGGCATCCCCATCGGCCGCTGTGTCGGTACGATGGGGCCCCTCCCGGACGTGCCGTTGGAGACCGGTCTGAGCCGCAGGCTGACAGCTTGGGACATCCATCCGGTGGCGGAGGATGAGATAGGCCCCGTTCTGGCCCTGCTCCAAAGCGATCCGGAGTACGTTTCCTTGGAAGGGTCCCAGCCGGACCAGGGATCCCTCCGGCGGGACATCGCCGCTCTGCCTCCCCGGTGCACGGTGGCACAAAAGCACTATCTGGCTCTATGGCGGGACGGAGTGCCTCAGGCGGTGTTGGACCTGGTGGAAGGCTGTCCTCGGGAGCGCACGCTGTTCATAGGCTTCATGTTCCTCGCCCCGGAGCGGAGAAGGCGAGGGGAGGGTCGGGAGATCGTGGAGGCAGTGCTCCAGGCGGCAGGAGATGCGGGCATGGACAGCGCCCGGCTGGCCTGTCTGAAAAACGATACGGCAGGTCATGCGTTCTGGCGCGCCTTGGGTTTCGGCGACTTACGGGAGGACCGGCTGACGGGGGAGGGATCCGCCCCGGTATGGATCATGGAGCGGCTGGTGTGAACAGGGAACGCTTTTCGTTCGGGCCCGCCATGGGATAGGTCAAAGTTGGGCGGTAGCGTCTTTGCCGCGCCGTCCCGATACGCATTCGGAAAACAGGACGCCCTGGGGGTCTGCCGATCGGCAAGCCCCCAGGGCGTCATTTCATCGTGGGGCGGATCCATCCGGTGCGTCGATCGTGAACTCCAGCCGCCCTGCCGCGCCGCACGCCGCCTCATACCGGCCGATCACGACCACGACCTGTCCGTCCTGATCCAGATAAAAATCCGTGTCCTCAGAGATGAGGTCGATGATGGACAGATCGTCCCACAGCAGAGAGCGCTGCTCTTCGCTCCAGCCTGCTATGGTCCGTTCCATGCTGTCCGCCACGATCTGCCGGTAATCGTTGCCGAACCAGTCCCGCAGTGTCAGGGCCCGGCCGGTTTCCAGGTCCAGATCGTAGTAATAGTAGTGGTTATACACGCTGAACGCAGTCTCACATTGCCGCACGGTGAAGGAGACGTATCGAGGGCTGATATAGTGGATCTCATAGTCCACGGTGATGCCCAGCGGGGTGAATCCCGCCGGGTCCCCGCCTGTCGATACGAAGGCGTCATAGTAGTCTTTGGCCCGGGCCTCGCTCTCCTCCAGGCAGGCGCTGACCGCCTTTTGGATCTCCAGGTTCACCCGCGCCTCCAGCTCCGCTCGCCCGGTGTCTCCGATCTGAGGGATCTGCGCGTCCACGTACTTGATGTCGTCCTGCGTGTGGTACTCCCGGAACAGGAACACCCGGCACAGCCCGCCCACTACCGGCAGCTCGCAGGCCACCGACGCGAAAGCAGGAGAAAGGTTCAGCAGGGAGACCAGGCACAGCAGCAGCACGGCGGCGACGGGACCGGCCCGTTTCAAAACAGATACCGCCCTGTGCTCGCGGCGGCGCAGCAGGCCCTCTGCGATCGCCCCCTGTACGATCTCGTCCAATTCGTCGGGGATCTCTATCTGTTCATAGCCTCTTCTGTCCATCATCGTCCAGCACCTCCATATCCAGTTTCAGCAGCTTCAGCGCCCGATACAGCCGGGACTTCACCGTGCTCAGGTTGGCCGGCAGCACCTGAGCGATCTCGTCTAGTTTCATATCTTCGAAAAAGCGGAGGATCACCACCGTTTTCAGCTCCGGCGGCAGCTTGTCGAGGGCCGCGTACAGGTCGAGATACGTCTCCCGTTCCGGCTCTGGCGCACTTTCGGCCTCCGGTATCTCCTCCAGCGGCACGAGGCGGCGCTCCCTGCGCAGGAACGAGATGCTTTCATTGATGAGGATGCGGCAGAACCAGGTCTGAGCATATTCCGGACTGCGCAGGCCGGGACAGGACTGGAGCGCCTTGACGATGGCGTTATGGACAATATCCAGCGCGTCCTCTCGATCCTTCACATATGAATACGCGATCCGGTAAAACCGCTCCTGCTCGTTCTCGATGAGCAGGACAAGCTCCTGTACCGGTTCCATCCATCAGTCACCCGCCCTGAAGTATTTGGAGAGGATCTCGTCCGCGTCCCCCTCCGAGACACATACTACCACATGATGCCCATACCGTTCCACGATGGCTTCCTCCAGCTTTTCGACCTCTCCGGGAAGGTAGGAGGCGAAGCTCTCCTTTTGGGCGGCCACCCGCTCCTGCGCCAGCAGAAGGGCCGCCTGCGCGTCCTCTTCCGCTTCGAATCTGAGCAGGGCCAGCTCCGACGCCGTGGCCCCGCTGCCGACATAGAGCCGGAACACGTCCGCACCGTCGATGCCGTATAGCTTTTGGGCGATCCCCTCGTCGGCCAGGTCCAGCTCTTCCCCGAACAGATCGCCGTCTAACAGCTCCTCCGCCAGCGCGTCCAGGTCCACGTCCCGATCCGCTTCGGGCGCAGCGGAACACGCGGGCATCAGGAGGAGCGCAGCGGCCAACAGAACGATCAAAACGTTTTTCATCGATACGACCAGTCCTTTCTCACTGTGCGACGGTATGCGTCGCCAGATAGTCCAGCCACCGCTGGTAGTAGGAGCGTTTCAGATGGATGCCGTCCGGGGCGGCGTCTTCCGGGAGGCTCCCGTCCTCTCCTGCCACCGCGCCGGCGGTGTCGATGTAATAGACCTGCTTTTCTTCCGCCAGCTCTTGCAGCAGCCGATCGTACTCGTCGATCTTGGCGTTCGTGATATAGCTGTGAGTGCTGGAGACCTTCTGGGATACGGGCATGATGGCCTGGATATAGAGGACAGCGTCTGGGGCGATCTCTCGGATGGCGTCGATGAGCTCGCCGTATTTTTGGACGAACACCGAACTATATACCCACCCGGTCTCGTTGATCCCCAGCATGATGTACACCTTTGAGGATCCGACCGTTTTCAGCGCGTCGATCACGGGCACCTTCGCCCCATCGACGTTGATCAGCGGCCGGGTGAAAACGGTGCCCACCGTCAGTCCCATGTGGGCGAAGGACGTCGCGTTGGACAGGCCGGTGTTGAGGAACAGTCCCTCCGTCCGGGAGTCGCCGATGAACACGGCGTCGTCGAAATAGGAGATGTCCACCGGGTCCGAGAGCGGCACGGGCTTCGAGAAGTCATAGTCTGCGGCCGACGGGGAGGCAGCTTCGTCCGGTAGGGACGGCAGATCGTCCACACACGGCGATCCATCGGCATCCGCGCCCGGGCGGCCGTCTTCGACGGCCTCTGTTGCCGGCACACCGGCTGTCCCGAGCGGGCCATCTCCGTCGGGAAGGATGCCCTCCGTCCCCCGCTCTGCGAGAGCCTGTGCCCCTGCGGATATGGCCAGCAGGGACAGGCCGATCATGAGCAGCATCAAAAGGATATCCGCAGTGCGCAGCCTTTTTGACCGGGCGCGCTTCCCAGCCCGCTTGGGAACACGGGTCCGTGTGGGACACCTCGTCATGGCGATTCCTCCGTTTCGTCTGTTCTACATATTAGACGTTCCAGCGGCGGGAAAAGTTGAGGTGAACATAGAAAAGATCTTGCGCGCCTTCTCATGCTGGCATCGGCTCGTAGGGGTCCGGTCCTATCGGAACGGGGACACTGTAGTGCGCCCTCCCGCTTGAAGCGGGAGGGCCTTGTAAAAGCACCGCACGGCCCTGCGGCCGTGCGGTGCTGACAGGACGATCAAGATGCGTCTGCTGCAGATCCGATAGAAATGCTGCCCTTTACATTGCCCAATGCGCCGTCCAGGGCCTGGAGGTACAGCTTATAGGTCCCGGAGCTTGTCGCCGGAGGCCCAACGGTGAAATCCGCCATACAATCCAGCGATCCGCCCGGCTGGCGCACACTGTTCACAGACCAATAGACCACGTCTTTTTGCTCGTCCTTCTTGGCGAAAAAGACCTTCATCCTGCTCCCTGTTTCCGCTGAGATGTTGAACCAGATCCTGTCCCCATCAGACAGATCGTATTCCCCCAAGAGGATGGCCTCTCCGGCCGCTACGGCGTTCAGATCGACCGGGACGACTTCCGGATGCCAGATCTTGCCCTCCTCAGCCTCCTGCCGGTCATCATCGTCCCGATCCTCGTCATCGCTCATAGCTTCCAGCAGCTCCGTCACCTCCGCCTCGGTCATATAGCGAACGTCGACGATCTCATCGTTTTCATCGCGGACGATCTTGATATCGACGGTTCCTTTTGGGTTCATATTCAGCGTATAGAAGGAGCCTTCCTTCCGGATGTCCAGAAAGATATTGACCAGCTGTCCTTGATAATAATAGGTCTTTTCATCGACCATCGTGACGCCTGCCTTCTCATATTCCGCCGTCTGCGCTTCGGCCCATTCTTTCTGCTGCTTCTCTTCCAGCTCGTCAAACTCCTCGCTCCGGTCCAGTTTATCGAAGAGGATGGATCCGAATGCCCAGTCCCCATCCTCCAAAGCCCTGTCCAGCCAAAGTTCCAGCTCCGCTTCTTCCATGCAGTCCGCCAAGGTGGAGAAAAACGCCATCTCTTCATCGGCATACGCCTTTTCAGCAAGATCGGCGATCAGAGGAGTATCTTCGTCAAGTCGCCGCACGGCGACAGAAAAGAAGGCAAAGTCCCCATCGGCATAGAGTCTTTCGAGCCATTCCTTTTGCGTATCTACATCCAGGCGGGAGAACGCGATCTCGAACAGCGGCAGACTGTCGGCTTGATAATACCGATTGATCTCGGAAGGATGGTCCTCGATGCTCACGGCTGCTTCTTTGGGATAGACGAAGTTATCATAGGAGCGGCTCCCTTGCCCGATCGCAAGGATCGCGCCAACCGACTTATTAGCGGCATTTTTTCCCGCACTTGCGATGTCATGGTCCCGCAGGGTAATGTTGTAAATATGTGCATTTTTCGCAACCCCAAACAGTCCTATGATCTCTGCGTCCGGGTCGGTCATGGTAAGGCCCGTGATCTCAAAGCCATTGCCGTTATAGCTTCCTGTAAAAGGGTCATCCCATGTTCCGATGGGTATCCATTCGTCCGCGGATAATCGAATATCAGCCTGCTGCATATAATTCTGATCCATGCCATATTCACCGGTTCCGATCGCTCTGAGCTGGGTTTCATTACAAACTAAATAATATGATGTTCCCTTAAGATCCAATGTTTCCATTTCGGACGGATCGTCTGCCTTTATCGGATCTGGCACATCTGTGGCGGCGGCAACAGAATAGATCCCGACGAAAGCTGCACTGAAAACAATGCACAACGTCAGCACACCAGTCAAAAGCTGGATCGCTTTCGATCTTTTCTCGGATCTCATGATCGCACCTAGCCTTTCTTTCAATAGCTGCTTGTTTTCGCTCAATGTGACGGCTCCGAGATCCTCCTTGTATCGCCCGACCGCCGCCATAGCGTCGAGCAAGGTATTCCCGTAGTCTCGGGCGTGGCCGATCCCCACTTGGGCAAGGACGGCTTCGTCACAGGAGAATTCGCAATCCCTGGCGATCTCCCGGCTCATGAGATGAACGAGGGGATCGAACCAATGCAGACAGACCGTGATCTGTACCAGCCACTTGTAAAACATGTCCCGCCGTTTGTAGTGCGTCAGTTCATGCAGGACGATATATCGAAGGTCCTTTTTGGGGATATCCGCACTTGGCAGCACGATACATGGATGGAAAAAGCCGATCAGCAGCGGAGAAGAGACCAATGGATCGACGCATGATTCGATCGGCTTTTTTATGGATAACTGCTGCGCGAGGATGGAGATCTGATCCAGCACTTCGATGTCAGAGACCGGGGTCGATCCAGCCTTGATATACCGCACGAAGCCCTGATAGATCGTCACCTTTCGTATCAACATCCCCAGCGCGACCACCAGCCAAACCAGCCAGATGTGGTCTATCAGCAGCGTCCCGACGTCTTGGGACGGGCGGGACGTCACCGGATCGTCTGCCGGGCCATCCGCTTCCTCATCATCTGGCCCTATCCCAACGACAGGAGCAGGAACGCTGCCCGGAGCGTTTGGCGCGGGGCGTTGCTGCGGTAGCGGAGAGACCTGAGCGATCGACCGATCGACCGCCTGATAAGCTTCCCCCAGCAGAGTCGTCTCCGGCCCGAACGGGAGCAGTAGCCGCAAAATGACGATGAGCCAAATATAATACTGCCACTGCCGGCTGATCTTGTCGTTCAGGGATCGTTTTCCCAAAAGCAGGACCAGGATGAGCAGACTGCCGGAAAAGGACATGGACAGGAATACTTTCAAGACCGTGTTCATGTTCGTTCCATCCCTTTCTCCAGCAGCCCTTTCAATTCCTCGTATTCCTCGTCGGTCAGCAGGTCGCCCATGATCAGGTCGGAAACCAGCCCCTTTGCGCTCCCCTCGTAGATCTTATCCAGGAAGCTTCTCGTCTGCGCCGTTTGGTACTGCTTTTCTGAAACGAGCGCGGTATATTCGTTCCGGCGTCCGATCTTCTTGGCGCTCAAAAAGCCCTTGTTCATCAGCCGCGACAGCAGCACGATCAAGGTGTTCTTTTGACACGGCTTGCCCCTGGCGGCCAGCCCGTCCATGATATAGGGGAACAGCGTCACCTCAGACCGGTCCCCCCATACGATCTTCATGATCTCAAGTTCAGCGTCGGACAATCGCTGTACCATATCCTCACCCTCCATGATGTATGACATGATGTTGACGACCATAATATAACATGATGTCATCCTTTTGTCAAGGCCATTCCACTGTCCTGCGATCGGAGGATGGCACATGTGACCGGCGTGGAAAGCGTCTTCGTCCACAAAGATGCTCCTGTGGGCGCTGCCTGACGGTGGCATCCGGCAGTATCGAGGGCCCCCGGATCTTCCCCTTGCGGTCCGGGGGAAAAGGGGATATAATGGATGGCGGAGCTCTTCCACGGTCCCTACGGGGATCTCGATATACATAAAAGGAGCGTGTCCGCCATGTCCCAACCTATGACCCCTGCCGCCGTCCACAAGCAATATGACGAGACCATGACCGCCTTCCGCCGTCAGATCTCAGATCCCGCGACCCGGGTGGCTTTCGGCCGGGAGGCCGACGGCTTCATGCGGCAATGTGCCTGCGGCGTCTGGCATACCGACCAGGGGATGACGCCCCGCCATGTGGAATATCACAACGCCATCTATTCCAAGGGCAACCCGGTGCCCACGGCCCTGTATTGGGAGCTGGCCTCCGCTGTGGAGGATTATCCCGGTTTCGCTCTGCCCAAGTTCTTCCGCCGCATGGTCCAGGCCGATCTGGAGCTGGGCCTCGGCCAGAGCCGCCGGTTCATCGACACGTTCACCCTGATGCTCCTGCTGTTCGCCGCGGTAGACGGCAAAGTGAGCGAAGCGGAGGCGGGGTTCGTCAATACCTGCGCGGATTCCCTGTCCGCCTTCTGCAACCGCGCTGGGGTGCCCGGCGGCGCGTCCGGGCTGAATGTGAACGAGTTCGTGGCCCGGCGTACCGACGGCGCTCCCGTGCGCACCGGACGCCCGGAGGACGAGGCCGTCGCCCCCGCCCCGGCCGCCGCCGCTCAGGCGCAGGCCCCCGCTCAGCCGGAGCCCACGCTGGAGGAGCTGCAGGCCCAGTTGGACGAGCTGTGCGGGCTGACCAAGGTGAAGGAGGACGTGAAGGGTCTGATCAATCTGGTGAAGGTCCGCAAGCTCCGCCAGGAGGCAGGGCTCCCGGTGCCGCCTATGTCGCTGCATCTGGTGTTCATGGGCAATCCGGGGACGGGCAAGACGACCGTGGCCCGGCTCTTGGCGAAGATCTATCATGCCGTCGGGGTGCTGTCCAAGGGGCAGCTCGTAGAGGTGGACCGGTCCGGATTGGTGGCGGGCTTCGTGGGACAGACCGCCCTCAAGACGCAAGAGGCCATCGACAAGGCTCTGGGCGGCGTGCTGTTCATCGACGAGGCATACGCGCTGGCCAACCAGGACAATGCGAACGATTTCGGCCGCGAGGCCATCGAGGTGCTGCTCAAGGGGATGGAGGATCACCGCGACGATCTCATCGTCATCGTGGCCGGGTACACCGACCTGATGGGGGACTTCATCCACGCCAATCCAGGATTGGAGAGCCGTTTCAACAAGTATTTCTATTTCGAGGATTACGACGGGGCCCAGTTGGCGGAGATCTTCCGGTCCATATGCAAAAAGAACGGGTATGAGCTGGACGAGGAAGCGGACAAAGCGGCGGCGGAGGCGTTCCAGGTGATGTATGACCGCCGGGACGAGAACTTCGGGAACGCCCGGGACGTGCGCAACGTGTTCGAAGCGGCCGTGGCCCGCCAGGCCAACCGGGTGGCGGCGATGGAGACGCCGAAGAAGGAAGACCTGATGGCGCTGTGCGTGGCGGATCTGGACCTGGAGGACAACGGAGCGAGCGAAAGCACCGATGGATCGGGAGCGCGATCCTGAAAGGATATCGAGGATGGGACCGCCCATGTGCATAGCACATGGGCGGTCTTTATGCGATGCGCACCGATGGTCCGCCGAGGACAGGCGAGGCCGATGCCATCATATGTAAAGAAGTCGATTGACTTTTGCTTTACAAATGATATAATGGAACTGGAATGGAAGGAGGCGGTCGTCATGGCACAGGTCATGGTCAATTTTCGCTTGGACGAAGAGGTCAAACGGAGCATGGAGCAGGCGTGCAAGGAGATGGGGATGAGCATGACGGCCGCTTTCACGATCTTTGCCACGAAGGTCGCCAAGGAGAAACGGATCCCGTTCCAGATCACGGCGCAGCCCCGCAGCCCCGTCCTCCATCAGAGCCATCGCTGCCGCATGGGGATGGGGACCGGGCAGGAGCATCGTAACGGGGAAGGGGGGCCCGCCATGGCACGAGAACAGGAACGCTGGGAAGAGTCGTATGCGCAGATCCGGCGTTCGCTGACCGCCATCCACACCGCGGTCCCCGCCTCGATCGCAGGGCTCTGTATGGAGCGGATCCGGCTGCTGTGCGGCGACGAGCTCAAGGACAAGGCCGCGGGGCTCTGCAAGACCTCCAGGTCCCTGCTCTCCGACGGGAACGCCGAGATGTTGAGGAGCAAGGACCCGAGCATCCTGGATGAGTATCTGGACGGCCTGTCGTGCGTCGCGGAGGAGCTGCGGGAGATCCAGGAGACCCTGGTCCCCGCCATGAAGGCGTGGTCCGGCGGAGACGCCGGGGGGTTCGAGCCGTATCAGGAGCGGCTGGAGGCGGTCTCCCAGCGGTTGGACGGCCTGTCGAGCGTGATGCAGCGTTTCCTGCGGTCCACCGCCTGCGGCAGCGGCGCCCGCGCCGTCCAGGCCAGGATCCGGAAGGCTGCGGCGTCTGTCGGGACGGCCTCCGTCCTGACGGCGTTGGACGGCCTGGAGGCGAGGGTCCTCCGGAACTACGATTTGTTGGAGGATCGGGCGAGGGTGCGCCTGGAGTCCGATTACCTTCAGACGCTGGAGCTCACGCTGCGGGAGCTGGGGCGTGCGGAGCAGGACGGCGGCGACGTCTCCGCAGGAGCCGCGCTCTGCCTGCGTGCGATCGGCGTGGTGTCCCAGGCGATCTCCGGCGGCGCGCAGGCCAGGCGGGAGTGGAGCGCGCGGAGCTTGGAGGCGGAGGTCGCGGCCCTGGAGCGCCTTGCCGCTATGCGGGGGGACGCCGCCGGCCCGGGGCCGGAAGCGTGAAGAACATCCCAAGCTGTTGGGGAACGGTCCAGCCGCATACCCTGCCGGAAGCCGTTGTCCCGGCTTGTTTGATATAGTAGAACGTCGATGTGTTGGATCTGAAAGGAGGAGTCCCCATGTTAGAAGCGATCTTGTCCGCGCTCCCTATCATCCTGATCGTCCTGGCGGTGGCCGTCGTGATCTTGCTCGGCTATGTCAAGGCCCCGCCCGACCAGGCGTATATCATCTCCGGCCTCAAGAAAGAGAGCAAGGTGCTCATCGGCCGGGCCGGGATCCGCGTCCCGATCTTCGAGCGCATGGATAGGCTGTACTTGGGACAAATGACGGTGGACATCAAGACGGAGCAGTCCGTCCCCACCAGCGATTTCATCAACGTCAATGTAGACGCTGTGGCGAAGGTGCGCATCTCTCCCCAGGCCGAGGGGATCAAGCTGGCGGCCAAGAACTTCCTGAACAAGCGTCCCGAGGAGATCACCCGCGATCTCCAGGATTCCCTCCAGGGCAACATGCGCGAGATCATCGGCACCCTGTCCCTCAAGGAGATCAACACGGACCGGGACTCCTTCTCCGACCAGGTGATGCAGAAGGCCAGTAAGGACATGGACAAGCTGGGCATCGAGATCCTCTCCTGCAACATCCAGAACGTCACCGATGAGAACGGGTTGATCAAGGATCTGGGCGCGGACAACACCAGCCTGATCAAGAAGAACGCGGCCATCGCCAAGGCCCAGGCCGACCGCGACATCGCCATCGCCCAAGCGGAGGCGGAGCGGGAATCCAACGAGGCCCGGGTCCATGCGGACACCCAGATCGCCCAAAAGCAGACGGAGCTGGAGATCCGGCGGGCCGAGCTGAAGATCATGGCCGACGGGAAGAAGGCCGAGGCCGATGCCGCCTACGAGATCCAGAGCCAGGAACAGCGCAAGAGTATCGAGACCGCCACGGTCAACGCGGAGATCGCCAAGACGCAGCGTCAGGCCGAGCTGAAGCAATACGAGGTCGAGGTGGAGAGGCAGAAGCTGGAGGCTGAGATCCGCGCCAAGGCGGACGCGGAACGCTACCGCCAGGAACAGGAGGCGGAGGCCGCACTGTTCAAACGCCAGAAGGACGCCGAGGCCAAGCGCTACGAGCACGAGCAGGAGGCCGAGGCCGAGATGAAGATCGCCGAGGCCCAAAAGTATGCCAAGGAGCAGGAGGCGGAAGGCATCGCCGCCGTGGGCAAGGCGGAAGCGGAGGCGATCCGCGCCAAGGCCCTGGCGGAAGCCGAAGGCATCGACAAGAAGGCCGAGGCGATGAAGAAGTACGGCGAGGCCGCCGTCATCGAAATGGTCATGCAGGCCCTGCCGGAGATCGCCAGGCATGTGGCCGAACCGCTTTCCAAGGTAGACAAGATCACCATGTACGGCGAGGGCAACAGCGCCAAGCTGCTGGGAGACATCATCAACGGGACCGCGCAGGTCACCGAGGGCATCACCCAGAGCATGGGCATCGACGTCAAGTCCCTGGTGGCCGGTATGCTGGGCGGCAAGCTGGCAGGCGCAGAGGATAAGACGATCGTCATCCAAAGCCCGCCTCCCCAGGAAAAGGCCGAAGGCCCTTCCGCCGCCCCTGCCGAGCCGGAGCGGCCGGAGCGGAAGAAGCAGCGCTGAGCGTCCCCGAGATCGGGCGTCGTCGGGGGGGGGGGGGGGGGGCAACACCCCCCCCCCCCCCCCCCGGGGGGGGGGTGGGAAACAATAAATTTTAAACCACAAAAAAGAGGAAAAAAGAAAAAAGGAGCGGGGGG
>CANRXB010000062.1 GCA_947643715.1 uncultured bacterium | reverse complement strand
GGCCCACCGCGGCCCGCCCCGCCCCACACGGATTCACCTTATACCCATCCATGTCATTGGAGCGCGCGGGGCCCCCCCACATTTCTCCGCCTGCCCCCCCACTGCGAGATCTTTTCATCGGTAAAAGACAGCTTTCCCACGGCAGTGATGCCAGGGGCAGAAAAAAAGGGAGCAGGCGGTTTTCGCCGCCCGCTCCCCAACAATATCGGCAGACCGCTCGAGCTATGCCCATCTACTGGGACGGACCAGGCACGAGCAGCTCAAAGGGCCATCCTGACGCATCGCTTCCGCCCACCATCAGGCAGACGGAGGGATCTCCGCCGGACCCAGATCCTGCGTGGTATCAATACGACAAGAGGTTGGCGAACGGGATGCCCACCAGGCAGAAGAACACCGCCATGATCGCCGCTATCACCAAGCCGTGACGAAGCATCGTGTTCGTGTCGATCCAGCCGGAACCTGCCGCGACCGCGGCGTTGGGCGTGCTGGAAGGCGCGGCCCACGCGTACTGGGACACCGCCGTGATCAGCAGGCCCATCGCCATCGGATGGACCTGGCCCTCAAAGATGGACAGGCACAGCGGCAGCGCTATGGCATAGCACACGGCCAGACCAACGGCATTGCTGACGAAGTTGGTGAGCAATATCCCGAACACGCATATCACCACCATGAACACGATGGGGCTCATCCCGCTGAACATCGGGGTGAACACCGTGCCCAGCCAAGGCCGGACGCCGATGTCCGCGTTGGAGATCAGCGATCCCAACTCCATGATCGTCGCCATGAAGATGAAGGAGCTCCAGTTGACCGATTTGAACGCATCGGAAAACGCGAGCACAGGTTTTCCGTCGATCGTGATCAGGTTGAGGACGATCAGCACGACGATCGGAGGATAGCACTGGTGGATCACGCTGACGCTCTGATAGATGCCGGGGGCGACGTATTTGGCCAGACCGGGCAGCACCCAGAGGATGATGACCAGGACATAGAACGCCGCGGCGATCTTCTCCTGTTTCGTCAGCGGCCCCATGGTCGCTTTCAGCGCGTCGAAATCCAGAGCTTCGAATTTGGATACCTCCGGCTTCCAGATGAACCTTGCGTAGAGGCACCACACGATGCTGCAAACGATCGCCGCCGGCATGAGCGCCGCGCAGAAGGTGAAGAAATCTATCGTCCCCTGCGTATAGGTGGTGTAAGTGGTCATGCCGGTGATGGACATCGCGTGAGAAATCGGCGTGCAGCTGTTGGCGATCTGGCCGATGACCACTGTGCCCAGTATCATCATCGCGCCCACGGCCGGCTTGTCCTCTTTCTTATAGCCGACCTGCTCCAGGATCTCCACCATGATCGGCATGAAGATCATGAACGTAGAGGTGGAGGACAGCAGCAGGCTGAGCAGGAAAAGCGCCGCGAAGTACATGAAGATCGTCCACCACGGGCTTTTCCGCCCCAGCTTGTTGGTCACGAACCAAAAGGAGATCCTCCGTGCCAGCCCAGTCGCCGTCAGTGTGGCGGAAAGCATGAAGCACAGCAGCAGGAACACCACCGTGTCATTGCCGAAGGAACCGGCGATGACGGGCTTCACCCCGACGCCAGGTACGGTCATCATGGCCATCAAGATCAGGAAGTTCGTCCAGCCCGCCCCGTTCGTGAGCCAGAGGACGACAGCGCCCACCAAGATCCCAAGGACCTGCATACCGGCATTGCTCAGCCCCTCGAAAGGCGTGATCCAAGCCGTGAAGAACAACAGGAACACGCTGACGGCGATCGCCGCCCACTGGAGCGCAGTTGTCTTTTTCCCCATAGTGCAAAACCTCTCTTTCCTTTGTCGTGAAGCGGACGCAGACCGGCCGTCACTGGAGCAGCTTCTTGGCGATCACCATCTGCTGGATCTGGCTCGTCCCCTCGAAGATGGTGAACACCCGGCAGTCGCGGTATTTCCTCTCGATGTCATAGTCCTTCATGAAACCGTAGCCCCCATGGATCTGGAGCGCCTTCGCCGCGATCTGGTTGCACTGCTCCGCGCAGAACAGCTTGGCCATCGAGGCGTACATCCCGGCGTCCGGGCTCTCGGCGTCCTTCATCGCCGCGGCGGTATAGACCAGCTCCCGCATCGCGGCGACCGACGTCGCCATGTCCGCGATCATGGAGCGGATGACCTGGAACTTGGCGATGGGCCGGCCGAACTGCTCCCGCTCCTTCGCGTACTTCACCGCTTCGTCCAGACAACCCTGCGCCACGCCCAGGGCCATGCCCGATACGCCCAGCCTGCCGTTGTCCAGCGTCTTCATCGCGTTGACAAAGCCCTTGTTCTCTTCTCCCAGCAGGCAGTCCCCCGGGACATGGACATCGTCCAAGACGATATCGGCCACCGGGTAGCCCAAAAGCCCCATCTTGTGCTCGGGCGCCCCCACGGACACCCCTGGGAGGCCCATATCCACGATGAACGCACTGATGCCTTTGTTCCCCGCGGCCGGGTCGGTCTTGGCAAAGACCACTGCGTAGTCCGCCATGGCCGCGCCGCTGATGAAGCACTTCCGCCCGTTCAGCACGTACCCGCCGTCGGGCTGTCTGTCCGCCTTCGTTTTCAAGCTGCCGGCATCAGATCCCGCCCCCGGCTCCGTCAGCGCGAAGCACATGCGCTTTTCCAGCGTGACGAGCTTTGGGATGTACTTCTGGCGCTGCTCCTCCGTCCCGCTGATCAGCAGGGGGCCTGTCCCCAAGCTGTTGGGGTTGGACAAATACACGCCCGCGGTCCCGCTCTTCCGGCTGATCTCCTCCAGCGCGACGATGAATGCAAGGTTCCCCATCCCCAGTCCGCCGTACTGCTCCGGGACCTTGATCCCCGTCAGACCGATGGCCGCCATCTCGTCCAAAACGCTCTTGCGGAACGTGTTCGTGGCGTCAGCTTCTTCCAGGACCTCTCGCGTGAGTTCTTTCTCCGCGAACTGCCTCGCCAGGCTCCTTATCTCCAGCAGGTCCTCATCCAAGATCATGTTTTCTCCTCCCGTCGTCGTTTTTGTCTATGAGCTCTTTCAAGCCGCCCCAATGCTCCGAAAAGATGCCGGGGTCCATCACCTTCACCTCAGGCGACACCGCAAGGGGGAAGCCCGCTCGCTCCAGGACGTCGCGCTCCATATCGATCCCCGGAGCGACCTCGACCACCGTCAGCCTCCCGCCGACCGTCTTCAAAACGCACCGCTCGGTGATGTATACGACCTGCTGGCCTTCCGGCACATGCCGGCCGTTGAAGCTGATCTGCTGCACCTCCTTGACCAGCTTTCTCACGTTCCCTTCCTTGACCACCTCCAGCGTCCCGCCGCCTACGCGCAGCTCGCTCTTGCCCATCAGCGTCCCGCAGAACACGACCTTCCTCGTGCTCTGCGTCAGGTCGATGAACCCGCCGGGCCCGACCATGTTCGTCCCGAACCTGCTGACGTTCACGCTCCCGCTCTCGTCCAGCTCTCCCATGCCCAAGCATGTCATGTCCAGTCCGCCGCCGTCGATGATGTCGAACATGGCGCCGTGGTCGATGAAGGCGTCCGGATTGATGGTGGTGCTGGGCCGGTCGGAGGAAACGCCGCCGAAGATCCCGCTCTCTGTGGACAAGCATATCCCGTCCAGGCAGTTTTCCTCTGCGGCCACCTTCCCCACGAGCACCGGGATCCCCATGCCCAGGTTGACCAGGCCCCCCCGCCCCAGCTCTGCGGCGCAGCGCCTAGCGATGACCTTCCGCTCGTCCAGGGGCAGCGGCTGGATCGTATCCACGGGCCTCCTGCGCTCGCCGGACAGGCTCGGGTCATAGTACTCGGAGGGAGACTGCCAGCACGCGGCCTTGTTCGTCGCGACGACCACATAGTCCACCAGCTTGCCCGGGATCCTGACCTCCTTCGCGGGCAGCGCCCCGTTCTCGGCCAGGTATTCCACCTGCACGATCACGATGCCGCCGCTCCTCTTCACCGCCGACGCCACCGCCAGCCCTTCATGGATCATGGGCTCATGATCGAATGTGATGTTCCCCGCCTGATCGGAATATGTCCCCCGGATCACGGCCACGTCTACGGGGAAGCTGGGATAGAACAGGTACTCCTCTCCCCGGAACTCCACCAGCTCCAGCGGACCTTTTTGGGCGGTGGCGTTCATGGCCCCGCCGCCGTACCGGGGATCGACGAAGGTGTGCAGTCCGATCTTGGTCAGCAGCCCGGGCCGGCCGGCCGCGATCTCCCGCCACTGGTTGACGATGATGCCCTGGGGCAGACAGAAGCACGCCAGTTTCCCCTCCGCCGCCAATCCGATCAGCTTTTTCGCCGCACCCACATGGGCGCCCGTCCACTCTGCGACCAGGCCGTCCAGCCCGAGACGCGTGGGGCCTCTGTCTTTGAAGTCTCCCAGCGCGCTCCCCTGCTTGAGCCGGATCCCCTTCGGGTGGCCGGTCTTTTCATATCTGTCCGCGATCGCCGCCGCGACCTCGTCCGGCCAGCCGGACAAGCCCATGCCGACGGCCGCGAGCGTTGCGTGGTCCGCGATCTGCAGGGCCGCTTCTTCAGCACTTATGATCTTCACGTTGCGATCGCCTACTTTTCCCTCATGAAATTTGAATCGTCGTTGAAATATTCCGTCAAAGACATCTTGAGCGTCTTGGCCAGCGGCTTGAGCCGGTGGGTCCTGTCCCAATACAGCCACAGGGTGACCTCCGGGTCCGTCCCCTCCAGCTCCAGGAACTGCACGCCGTCGTTCCCATAGTTCTCGTGTATCGCCGGGACGACCACCGCGATATAGCGTCCTGTGGACACCGCCCTGACCACGTCCGCGTAATGCCCCACCTCCAGTGTGATGTTCGGGCTCCACCCCCCTTTTTCGCACAATTCCTGTAGGTTCATGCGCTGGCTCTGATCTGTGTTGAACGAAACGAACTCGCACGTCCGCAGTTCCTCCAGGGACAGCCGTTCCTTTCGTGCGAAGGGACTGTCCGCCGCCACGAGGATGCCCAGCTTGAACGAGCGCAGCTTGATCCCCTGGAGCTCCAGCTCCTCCAAGGGCCTTTGCGTGATGCACAGATCTGCCTCGCCGCTCTTCAGGGCGGACGGGATCTGATAATACGCCTTTTGCAGCACCGATATCTTGAAGCCGTCGCTTTTTTCGCAGATGATCGGGAACAGGCCCTGGAACCCGAAAAGGGTTGGGGTGATCAAGGCCACGGAGTTGTCCTCGTCGTGCTTCATCTCGCGCATGACCTTCTCTGCGCGGTCCAGCGCGCCGATCGCCTTGGCGGCATATTCCAGATATGCGATACCATACCGGCTCAGGCTCACGTTCCTGCCGGAATGCTCGAAGAGAACCACGCCCAGTTCCTTTTCCAGATTGTGCAGGGACTGGCTCAGCGCCGCCTGCGTGATATGCAGCTCCTCCGCCGCCCTCGTGATGTGCTGGAGCTCCGCCGCCTTTTTGAAATACTTGAGTTGGTTGACATCCATACCGTTCTCTCAAAAGTCAGTTCTTGCCGAACGCTCCCGCCTGCCCTTCCAGGCCCTTGTGGATGACCGACGGATCGGCCGGCATCTCGAGCTCATGGGTGATATGGGGCATGGCAAAGACCTTTTCGACCACGGTATAGTCGCTGTAGCCCATCCTGGCCAACGGCCTGATCTTCTCTACGTCCAGCTTGCCCTGCGCATCGATATATTCGTCCTTGATGTGGATCCCCACCACCTTGCCGATCACAAGATCGCAGGCGCCCACGCGGCTGTTGCCCGGTAACCTGAGCGTGCAGAAATATTTGCACTCGAACTGGATCGGGGACTCCGCCACGCGGAAGGGCTTGACCAGGACGGACTTCTCCTTGGTGAGCCCCGACTGCTCGAACTCGTCCACATCGGGCGGGAACCGGCAGGAGGAGACGTTCATGCGCTCCGCGAGCTCCTCCGTCACCATGTTGTAAACGAACTCGCCCTGCTGCTCGATGTTGTTGGTGGTGTCCTTGCGCAGACCGTCGAAGGTCTGATTGATGGCGCACGCCACATAAGGCGGGTCGAAAGTCAAGTTCGTGAACTGGCTGTACGGCGCGAGGTTGGGGACCCCGTCCTTGCTGATGGTCGAGAGCCAGCCGATGGCCCTTGGGACCACGCAGGATTTGAATGGCGCCCCCCGTTCGAGGCCATGATCGTTTTTCTCAGGTTGATAAAACATGATGCAGCATCCTTTCTTTTTGTTTGGTCGATCTCGATATCTCGTTCCTGCATTCTCATTATAGCATTCGTCGATCTGTACAGTCTAATTCAATGTTTAGGAGATCCATAAGCAACGCTTATCATTTTTTGAGAGGGCCTGCGCACGCTTCTCCTCTCCCCTCCCCTCCCCGGCGAACAGGTGCGCGGGACTCCCTCCGGGCACATACCACCATGCAGCCGTCCACGTCCGGCACGGCAAAAGAGGTCTGCCGCATGGCAGACCTCTTTCGATGGACGCGAAGGAGCGCCGGTCCGACCGGCGCTCCTTCGCACGATATGCAGATCCTTCCGTTCAGGCCCTGGCCGCTCCGCTGCGCCGGGCTGCCTCCGCCACGGCCTTGGAGACGGCGGGACACACCCTCGGGTCGAATGCGGCGGGGATGATATAGTCCGGGGACAGCTCCTCCGGCCCTACCAGCTCCGCCAGGGCCCGGACCGCAGCCTGCTTCATCTCTTCGTTGATGTCCGACGCCCGCACGTCGAAAGCCCCACGGAACACCCCGGGGAAGGCCAGGACGTTGTTGATCTGGTTCGGGAAATCGCTCCGGCCGGTGCCCACCACCGCCGCGCCCGCCGCCCGGGCCAGGTCGGGCATGATCTCCGGCGTGGGGTTGGCCATGGGGAACAGGATGGGATCCTTCGCCATCGAACGCACCATGTCCTGGGTCACGATCCCCGGCGCGGACACGCCGATGAACACGTCCGCCCCCTCCAAGGCCGCTGCCAGCCCGCCTTCGGTGAGGCAGGGCCTCGTCATGTCCGCCAGCTCCGCCAGCGCGGGGTCGTCGGCCAGATCGGGACGGCCGGGATGGACGATGCCCCGGATGTCGCACAGCACTGCGTGGCGCAGGCCCATGGACCACAGCAGCTTGAAGATGGCCGTCCCTGCCGCGCCGGCCCCGGACATGACCAGACGCACTTCACTCAGCCGCTTCCCCACGATCTTCAGCGCGTTGGTCAGCGCCGCCGCCACGATGATGGCGGTGCCATGCTGATCGTCATGGAAGATCGGGATATCGCAGCGCTCCTTCAGCCTGCGTTCGATCTCGAAGCACCGCGGCGCGGAGATGTCCTCCAGGTTCACGCCGCCGAAGGACCCGGCCAGCAGGGCCACGGTGTCCACAATCTTGTCCACGTCCTTGCTCCTGATGCACAGCGGCACGGCGTCCACCCCGCCGAACGCTTTGAACAGCACGCACTTGCCCTCCATCACGGGCATACCGGCTTCTGGGCCGATATCCCCCAGGCCCAGCACAGCGGTGCCGTCGGTGACCACCGCGACGGTGTTCCAGCGCCCGGTGAGCTCATAGCTCTTGTCGATGTCCTTCTGGATCTCCAAACAGGGCTGCGCCACCCCTGGCGTGTATGCCAGGGAGAGGGACTCCCGGTCCTTCACCTCCATTTTCGGCACTATGTCCAGCTTGCCGCGCCACTGGTAGTGCGCTCTCAACGATTCGGCTGCGTGATCCATCCCCGCCACTCCTTTTCTTTGATAAGTCGAACAAAGTATAGCACATCCCGGCCGAAAAGGAAAGCCCTCCGCGGCAACGGCATGGACCGGATCGCGAGGGCCGCGGACGGCCCTGCATGGAAAGATCCAGCCCCCTCTCCCACAGTTTGGGACGATCTGCGCCATTGCGCCGAAGAAAAGGGCGGCGGATGGGAAAGGTTTGGTGAAAAAAGAGGCAGGCTGAAGATTGCCAACCGTCCATACTCGTGATACAATCATTTAGTCTAACAAAAAGCCCGCAAAAGCGGCGGGCCGAAACGGTTTTCGGAGGAAGGGATGACTTCACGATGGTGAATGTGGCGATATTGGGCTTTGGTACGGTGGGTTCCGGCGTGGCCGAGGTGCTCACCGGCCACGAGAGCAGCATAGAGCGCAAGGCGGGCGGGCTGATCCGGCTGAAATATATCCTGGATGTGCGGGACTTTCCCGAAAGTCCATTCGCGGATCGGTTCGTGAAAGATTTCAGCCTCATCGAGAACGACCCCGAGGTGGACATCGTGGTGGAGACCATCGGCGGGGCCGGAGTGGCTTTGGACTTCACCCGCCGCGCATTGGAGGCCGGCAAGAGCGTCGTCACCTCCAACAAGGAACTGGTGGCCACCCGGGGATATGAACTCACCCAGCTCGCCAGGCAGAAGGGGGCATGTTATCTCTTCGAGGCCAGCGTGGGGGGCGGCATCCCCATCATCCGGCCCCTGTCCCAGTGTCTGGCGGCCAACGAGATCCTGGAGATCTACGGCATCCTCAACGGCACCACCAACTATATCCTCACCCGGATGATCCGGGCGGGGCTCACCTTCGACGCGGCCTTGAAGGAGGCTCAGGAAAAGGGATATGCCGAACGGGACCCGTCCGCCGATGTGGACGGCCACGACGCCTGCCGCAAGATCTGCATCCTGGCCGACATCGCCTTCGGCCGGCACATCAGCCCGGACCAGGTGCCCACTCAGGGCATCACCGGCGTCACCCTCGCGGATGTGGACTACGCCGAGAGCGCGGGCAAGAAGATCAAACTGCTGGGCCGGGCCATCCGGGGCGAGGACGGCAGGGTGTGCGCCTATGTGGCGCCCCATCTCGTGGACCAGTCCGACCCGCTGGCCGGAGTGGAGGACGTGTTCAACGCCATCTCCGTCCGGGGCGACGCCATCGGCGACGTGATGTTCTACGGCCGGGGGGCCGGGAAGCTGCCCACCGCCTCCGCCGTGGTGGCGGACGTCATCGACGTGGCCCGGAACATGGGCCACCGGAAGGCCCTGTCGTGGGAGCCCGGGGGCGAGGAGGCCGCAGGCGGCGTGGACGGCCTGACCAGCCGCTGGTACGTCCGGGCCGCCGTGTCCGCGGACAAGCTGCGCGCGGTCCTGCCCGGCTGTAAGCTGCTGGCCCGCAGAGAGAGCGGCGGGAGCGAGTCCGCCTGCCTTACCGACACGGCGCTCACCCGGTCCGAGCTGGACGGGAAGCTGGCGGGGCTCGAGGTGTGCGCTGCGCTGCGCGTGCTGGACTGATCCCGCGCCCCGGCATAAAATAGAGTGCCGGGCCAAAGGCCCGGCACTCCCAAACAGCATGGGATCTCCATGAGAGGATGAAAGAATTATGTCATTGATCGTACAAAAATTTGGCGGATCTTCCGTGGCCGATGCGGCGAAGATCCGCAACGTGGCCCGCATCATCACCGATACTTATCAACGTGGGGACAGCGTGGTGGCAGTGCTCTCCGCCCAGGGGGACACCACCGACGAGCTGATCGAGAAAGCGGCGGAGATCAACCCCTCCGCCTCCAAGCGGGAGATGGATATGCTTTTGTCCACCGGCGAGCAGGTCTCCTGCGCCCTGTGCGCCATGGCCATCGAGTCCATGGGTTTCCCCGTGGTGTCCCTCACCGGCTGGCAGGCCGGCTTCCGTACCAACTCCGGCTACGGCAACGCACGCATCAAGCGGGTACAGGGGGAACGCATCCGGGCGGAGCTGGACAAACGGCGCATCGTCATCGTCACCGGCTTCCAGGGCCTGAACAAGTATGACGACATCACGACCCTGGGCCGGGGCGGATCGGACACGTCGGCGGTGGCCATCGCCGCTGCGCTGAACGCCGACCTGTGCCAGATCTTCACCGATGTGGACGGCGTGTACACCGCCGATCCCCGCATGGTGCCCACCGCCCACAAGCTGGATGAGATCACCTATGATGAGATGCTGGAGCTGGCCACGCTGGGGGCCCAGGTGCTCCACAACCGCTCGGTGGAGATGGCCAAGCGGTACGGTGTGAACCTGGAGGTGCTGTCCAGCTTCTCCGGCAAGCCAGGCACGAAAGTTAAGGAGGTCGTCAAGACTATGGAAAAATCCCACATCAGCGGCGTCGCCAAGGACAAGGACATCGCCCGTTTGGCCCTGGTGGGCCTGGAAGACACCCCGGGCATCGCCTATAAGATCTTCTCCCTGCTGGCCAAGAACAACGTGAACGTAGACATCATCCTCCAGTCCATCGGCCGCAGCGAGACCAAGGACATCAGCTTCACCGTCGCCAAGGGCGACATGGAGCTGGCCCGTCAGCTCCTGGAGGACAACCGGGACCGCATCCACTTCGACCACATCGACGTGTCGGACAACATCGCCAAGGTGTCCATCGTGGGCGCCGGGATGATCAACAACCCCGGCGTGGCCGCCGCCATGTTCGAGGCGCTGTTCAGCGCGGGCATCAACATCAATATGATCTCCACCAGCGAGATCAAGGTGTCGGTCCTGGTGCACATCAGCGACGCGGACCGTGCGGTGCAGGTCATCCACAACCGTTTTTACGACGAGTTCAACGGCGCACGATAAATACATCCTGTATACGGACCGGGCCATCTGGCCCGGTCCGTTCTCGTTTTCGGGAGGGCCTCTGGACAACGTCCACAGCGCGGCCTCCCGCAGTAGTTTTGATTTGACTTTCCAGCCGGTCCGTGCTATCCTGATGTTGCAAAAATTCCCAAAGGAGGAAGTACCTATGGAATTCAAAGACACCAAGACTGCGGAGAACCTTCGCAAAGCTCTCGCCGGGGAGTCCATCGCCCGGAACAAGTATACCTTTTATGCCCAGGCCGCCAGGGCCAATGGGGACGACGAGGTCGCTGCGGCTTTCGAGCAACTGGCGACGAACGAGATGATGCACGCCAAGTTCTGGTTCGAGCGGCTGTTCGGGAAGCCCGGTGAGACGAAGGACTGCCTGCTCAAGTCCGCACAGGGCGAGTACGACGAATGGCACGACATGTATCCGTCATTCGCCCAGCAGGCCCGTGAGGACGGGCTGGAGGACCTGGCCGTCATGTTCGAAAAGGTGGCCGCCATCGAGCGCAGCCACGAGAAGCGTTTCCTGACGCTGTTGGCCAAGATGAGCGCGACACCGGAAGGGCCCGCAGAGCCCGCCGACGTCCCCCAGAAGCGGCCTGCGCCGCCGCAAAAAAAGAAAGGCTACCGCTGCCAGTTCTGCGGCGCGATCTTCGAGGAGCGGCCCGATGTGTGCGACACCTGTGAAGCAATCGGAGCATTCGAATACGTCGAATATTTTGAGTGATGCTTTGACATAGATCCGACCAAAAAGCCTCCGACCCGACAACTGCGATCCTACGCAGTTGCCGGGTCGGTTCATTCTGCTCCGATGACGAGGTGGTTGACGAAGGTGACGACACGCTGGAACAGGGGAAGTTTACGCCGGTAAGTGTTCTTGTAATTTATCATATACATGATGTTTGACCTCTTTTCTTGATTTGACTGCCGTGGGCGTCCCGCTCACGGTAGGGCCATTATAACCGGAGCCGATGGGAATGTGTGGATGTTCTGTGAACGAAATATGAACGTTCTGTAAACAGATCGAGGCGTCACCGCACTTTTCTGAAAATGTCAGACGTGTGCTCCTGGAGATCTGAGGAAATCGCCAAAAATGCGGGATCGCCAAAAGCAGGCCCGGAACAACAGGATGGGGGCGCATCTCGACCATGAGATGCGCCCCCGAAGCTCGCCGCGTCCTTTGTGTGGATGCTTACAGCGTGCTGCCAAAGTCAGAGACGATGGCCTGGCCGGTGATGGCCTTGGACTCGTCGCTGGCCAGGAAGAGCAGGATATTGGCTACGTCCTCCGGCATACACACGGGCACCCGCAGGTCGCCATGCTTGGCCATCTGGCCGAACATGTCCGGATCCAAGTTCTCCGGCCTTGCGTTGGCCACCATCGGAGTGACGATGGAGCCGGGGCACACCGCATTGCAGCGGATGCCGGTGCCCGCGAAGCGCAGGGCGGTGTGGCGGGTGACGCCCACGATGGCGGCCTTGGAGGACACGTAGGCCGCGCCGCCGCAGCCCATCACACCTGCCACGGAGGCCACGTTGACGATAGAGCCACGATCGGCCTTCTTCATCTCGGCCAGGGCCTCACGCATACAATACATGGTGCCCTTGGTGTTGATGCCCAGGATGCGGTCCATGTCCTCGTCGGTCACCCGGTCGATGGGCTTCAGGCCCTCTTCCAGCACGCCGGCATTGTTCACCAGCACGTCTACCTTCCCATAAGCCTCCACGGTCTTGGCCACCAGGTCCTTGGCATCCTCGGGCTTGGAGATGTCGGTGACGACGGGCAGCACTTCGCCGCCCGCCTCCCTGATCTTAGCGGCCACCTCTTCGAGCTGGGCCTGCCGGCGTGCGCTGATGACCACCTTGGCACCCTCCTTGGCGAAGAGCATCGCAGTGGCAGCGCCTACGCCGGAGTTGCCGCCCGTGACGATAGCTACCTTACCATCTAAACGTCCCATGTCGAATCGTCCCTTTCTGATGTTCGATATCGTTGAGAGGCGCGTCCTTATCAAAGGACGCGCCTGATCTCACTTTTTGGTGACTTTCAGCACATCGTCGCCCACCTGGACCGGGCCAGAGACAGCCTGCTCCACCCCGGCGAAATCGTCGGAGTTGGTCACGGCGGTGATGATCGTGGTGGGATGGCCGGCAGCCCGGATCACATCCAGATCCATGGTGAGCAGCGGGTCGCCTTTCTTCACCTTCTGCCCCTCGGAGACCAGCATAGTGAAGCCCTGGCCCTTCATATCCACAGTGTCCACGCCACAATGGACCAGCAGCTCCATCCCGTCCGCCTCCAGGCCGGCGGCATGGAGGGTATCAGGCACCTGGCTGACCACGCCGTCCACAGGCGAATATACCTTGCCGTCCTCCGGCTCGATCCCGCAGCAGAAGCCCACGAAGCCCTGGCTGAAAGCCGGGTCGGGGATCTCCGTCATGGGGATGGCCTTGCCTTTGGCCACTGCGCCCACTGTCAGCGGGCCGGACGAGGCCGGACCTTTTTTGAAGATATCAAAAAATCCCATTTCATAACCTTCCTTTCCGATGTCAAGAGCCGTGGGGGGGGGGGGGGGGGGGGCCCCCCCCGGGGCCCCCGGGGGGGGGGCCCCCCCCCCCCCCAACGGGGCGGGGGGGGTGAACAGGCAATAAACAAGAAACACAGAAAAAACGAC
>CANRXB010000061.1 GCA_947643715.1 uncultured bacterium | reverse complement strand
TGGCGGACATGAGGAAGCGCACCGTGTCCATGCCGGTGGCGTCCATGCCGTCGGGGGCGTCCTTGGCCTCGAACTCCACCTGGAAGCGCACCCGGGGCATGTCCAGCTCGGTGAGCTCGGACTGGATGCGTCCCGCCAACTGCTCCGCGGCCTGTTTCCGCTGGGCGGACAGGGCTTTGCCCAGCTTCAGCGCCTCTTTCAGCGCCTTACCCAGCTCCTTCTCCAGCCGGTCTGAACGCTCCTGCGAGAATTGGATATCGTCCAGTTCCTGGCGGCAGCGCTCCAGGAAGGCCAGCATCTTCTCCTCGCTGTCCCCATATTTTTTCTTCAAGCGGTACAGTTTATCCAGGCGCTCCTCGATCTCATCCAGCTCCCCGGGATAGAAATCCAGCTCTGCGCGCATCTCCCGCACCAGTTCCGCCAGATCGTCCGCCTCGCAGCGGAGCTGGGCCGCCTTCTCCGACAGCTCCCGCAGCCCCTCGCTGTACCGGCCCCCCTGGGCCATGCGGTCCTCCGCCTGCATGAGCAGAGACACGGCTCCGTCGCCGTCCTCGCCGCCGGTGAGGGCCTGCCAGGCCCCGTCCACCGCCTCAGTGAGCCGCTCCGCATGTTGCAGCGTGTCCCTGCGTTGGGCCAGCTCCTCCTCCTCGCCCTGCTTCAGTCCGGCGCGCTCCAGCTCTTCGATCTGGTAGCTGAGGGTGTCCATCCGCCGGGCCTTCTCCGCCTCGTCCATTTGGAGGCTGTCCAGCTCCCGCCGGACGGCGCGCACCTTCTCATAGGCGTGCGTGAACGCCGCCAAAGCCTTCTCCGTGCCCCCGAAGCTGTCCAGATAGCCCAAGTGGCACTCTTCGTCCAGGAGCTGCTGGCCGTCGTGCTGGCCATGGACGTTCACGAGCTGCTGGCCCAGCTCCCGGAGCTGGGTCACCAACAGAGGCCGTCCGTTCACCCGGCACACGTTCTTCCCGTCCCCTTGGATGGAGCGCTCGATGAGCAGCTCCCCGTTCTCGTCAGGGCCGATCCCCTGCTCCTCGAACCAGGCCAAGGCAGGCAGCTCCCGGAACAGGGCGGACACCCGGGCGGACTTGGTCCCGGTGCGGATCACGTCCCTGCTGGTGCGCTCCCCCATGATGGCGCCGATGGCGTCGATGACGATGGATTTTCCCGCGCCGGTCTCACCGGTGAGCACATTGAACCCCCGGTCGAAGGTGATGTCCGCCTGGGATATCACCGCGATGTTCTCGATATGCAGCAAGCTGAGCACGTTCTCTCACCCTTCCAGCATGGATTCGATCTCTCGGGCCAACCCTTCCGCCACTTGGTTGGTGCGCATGATGAGGATGACCGTGTCGTCCCCCGCCAGGGAGCCGACGAGCCCGTCCAGCTCCATGCCGTCCAGAGCCGCCCCAGCGGCGGGAGCCAGGCCGGGCATGGTCTTGACCACCACGATGTTCTGGGCCACATCGCAAGAGGTGACCCCCTCCTTGAATATGTTCTGCAGCCTCCCGGCGATGGCCCTCCGGGGGGGCTGGGGCCGGGCCACCACATAGTGATAGCTCCCCCCCTCTCCAGGCTGCTTCACCAGGTTCATCTCCTTGATGTCCCGGGAAATGGTGGCCTGGGTGGCCCGGATGCCGCACCGGCGAAGCTGGTCCAGCATCTGCTCCTGGGTCTCGATGTCCTGTTCGTTGATGATCCGCAGGATCTCCGCCTGTCGTTTGGCCTTCAAGTCCTTCACACCTTTCCCAGTTTTTGATTGATCCGCTCATAGAAGCTGCGCCCGGTGAGCTTCACCATCTGCGTGGTCTGCCTGGAACGGCGGCACTCCACCCAATCCCCCGCCATGACCCGGAACGCTTTCCCTCCGTCCACCGACAGGAACGCGGTCTTTTTGCTCCCCGGCGTCAGCCGGACCCCCACCGACCGCCCCGCGTCCAGTACGAAGGGCTTGGCATGGAAGGAATGGGCGCAGATCGGGGCGATGATGATGTTGGCCGCGGTGGGCTCCACGATGGGGCCGCCCGCCGCCATGGAGTAGGCCGTGGACCCCGTGGGGGTGGAAACCACCAGCCCGTCCCCCGAAAAGGAGGAGATGGTCACCCGATCGCCCGTCACCTCCAGGTCCAGCACCCGGGCCACCGCTCCCTTGGTCACCACCGCGTCGTTCAAGGCGTGCTCCGAGAAGATGAAGCGGCCCTCCCGGCGCACTCCTACGTCCAGCATCATCCGCCGCTCGATGCCGAACCTCCCGCTGGCCAGCCGGGCCAGCAGGGACAGCTCCCCATGCTCCAGCTCCGCCATGAAGCCGATGCTGCCCAGGTTCACCCCCAGCACAGGGATGCCTCGGGCGTTGGCCTCGTGGGCGGCGTGGAGGATCGTCCCGTCCCCCCCGAAGCACACCAGCACGCCCGCGTCCGACAGCTCCTGCGCCAGATCGCCCAGCTCCACGCCCACAGGCAGGTCCAGCCTGCTGCCCGGATCCACATCGAAGGGGAGGCAGATGGCGGTGCGTGCTCCGGCGTTCTCCAAGATGCGCTGAGCGGCCTGGGCCGCCCGCAGGCCCCGGTCCCGGTAGGGATTGGGGCTGAGCACGATCTTCATGGTCCCTCTCCCTTCAGCGTCCGGTGGGAACGCTCCACCAGCTCCTTCAGATCATGGACGGCCTCTTCCCCGGCCCCTACACGCAGGAAGCCCAAATACTCGATGTTCCCTTCGGGACCGCGTATGGGGGAAAAGTCCAGGCCCGCCACGGAAAGATCCGCCTGGGCGGCGTGGACCAGGAAGCGCTCCAAGACCTCCAGATGCACCGCCGGGTCCCGGACCACTCCTTTCTTCCCCACCTTTTCCCGTCCAGCTTCGAATTGCGGCTTCACCAGGGCCACCATCTGCCCGCCCGGCCCCATGAGCGGCCGCAGAGCGGGCAGGATCAGCCCCAGCGAGATGAACGACACATCGATCGAGGCGAAGTCCAGCGGCTCCGGGATCTGCTGCGCAGTCAGGTATCGGGCGTTGGTCCGCTCCAGGCATACCACCCGAGGGTCGTTCCGGACGGACCACGCGAGCTGGCCGTAGCCCACGTCCACAGCGTACACCTTGGCCGCGCCGTTCTGGAGCATACAGTCGGTGAAGCCTCCGGTAGACGCGCCGATGTCCGCGGCGGTCCTGCCCGTCAGGTCGATGGGGAAGCTCTCCATCGCCTTCTCCAGTTTCAGCCCGCCGCGGCTCACATAGCGGAGCTGTCCCCGCACCTCCAGCGGGGCATCCTCCTCCAGCGTGAGCCCTGCTTTGTCGCACCGGCGCTCCCCGGACCACACCTGCCCCGCCATGACGACGGCCTGGGCCTTCTGACGGCTCTCCGCCAGCCCCCGCTCCACCAGGAGCAGATCCACCCGCTTTTTAGCCACGTCCCATCACCTCCAGCGCCTTGCGGCAGATGGACGCGCCGTCGATGCCGCAAAGCTGGCGCAGTTCTGCCACGGTCCCATGCTGGATGAACCGGTCGCCCAGGTTCACCAGCACCAGTTCGATCCCTCGGGTCCCACGCAGGGCGAACTCAGCGGCGATGCGCCGTCCCACGCACCCTGCATCGACGCACTCCTCCGCCACTATCAGCGCGCCGGTCTTTCCCGCGCAGGCGGCGACGGCGTCCACGTCCAAAGGGGCGATGCTGTTCAGCTTCACCACCTGGGCGGACTTCCCCTTCTCCTCCAAGAGACGGGCGGCCTCCAGGGCCTCGTTCACCATCGTACCGTAAGCGGCGATGGTCACATCCGTCCCGGGCCGCACCACGCCCACACCCTCGATGCCGCACAGGCCGTGGAACGCGCCCTCTCCCCCCTTGGGGTAGCGCACCGCCACCGGGCCCCGGACCTTCTCCACCGCATGGCGCAGCATGGCCCGCAGCTCCTCGAAGCTGGCGGGGCAATAGATCTTCATGCCCGGCACCGAGCTGAGGTACGCCGTGTCGAACACGCCGTGGTGGGTCTCTCCGTCCTCCCCGGACAGCCCCGCCCGATCCACGCACAGCACCACATGGAGGCCCTGGATGGCCACGTCGTGGATCAGCATGTCGTAGGCCCTCTGGAGGAACGTGGAATAGACGGCCACCACCGGGACGAGCCGCTGCTTGGCCATCCCTGCCGCCATGGCCACAGCGTGGCCCTCGGCGATGCCCACGTCGAAGAAGCGGCCGGGATACGCCCGGGCGAACTCCACCAGCCCCGTGCCGTCCGGCATGGCGGCGGTGACGGCGGCGATATCGTCCCGCTCCCCGGCAAGCTCGCACAGCGTTTGGCCGAACACGGAGGAAAAGCTCTCTCCGCTCGGGTGCAGCGGCGCACCGTCCTCCTTCCTGAACGGCCCTACGCCGTGGAAGCGGTCCGGCTCCTTCTCCGCAGGAGCGTACCCCTTCCCCTTCACCGTCTTGATGTGGAGCAGGACGGGGCCGTTGAGTTCCTTGGCGTACCGCAGCAGCCGGGTGAGGTAGTTCACATCGTGGCCGTCCACCGGGCCCAGATATGTAAACCCCATATCCTCGAACATGCTGCAATGGAGGACCGCGTCCTTCACCGCCTGCTTGGCCCGATGGGTGAAGCGGTAGACCGTCCGGCCCGCGGCGGTGCAGCTCGTGATCTTCTTGTACACTTTTTTGAATTGCAGGTACTGGGGCTTCAATCTCTGCTGGGCCAGGTGGCGGGCCACGCCGCCCACGTTCTTGGTGATGGACATCCCGTTGTCGTTGAGGATGACCACGAGCTGTTCCCCGCTCTGCCCCGCGTCGGACAGGCCCTCATAGGCGAGGCCCCCGGTCATGGCCCCGTCCCCCAGTATGGCCAGCACGCTGTATCCTTCTCCGCAGGCCGTGCGCGCACGGGCCATGCCCAGCGCCACCGACACCGCGTTGGAGGCATGGCCGGCGATGAACGCGTCCGCCCGGTCCTCCCTGGGCTTCGGGAAGCCGGAAAGCCCGCCCAGCTTGCGCAGCGTGTCCATCTGCCCTCCCCTGTGGGTGAGGATCTTGTGGGCATAGCACTGGTGGCCCACGTCGAACACCAGCCGGTCTGTCTCCAGATCGAACACCCGGTGGATGGCCACCGTGGCCTCCACCACCCCCAGGCTGGAAGCCAGATGGCCCCCCGTCCGGGACACGCTGTCTATGATCTGCTCCCGCAGCTGGTCGCACAGCATCCTCGCCTGGAGATCGGTGAGGGTATTCATCTGCTCCGGACCCATGGACCGCGCCCTCCTTCCCTGTTCATGCGGCACGGCTCAGATCTCGAACGCGATCAAGCCGCCAGCGACGCCCACAGCCACCCCCAGTACGGCCCCCACCGCCACCTGGAGCGGGGTGTGCCCGATGAGCTCTTTGAAATCCCGCTCATAGTCCTGGGGCTTGAACTCCTCCCAATTGTGCATGATATAGTTGAGCACTTTGCCCTGCTCCCCTGTCTCCCGGCGGACATGGGCCGCGTCGTACATGACGATGAAGGCCACCACCGACGCCACCGCGAACACCGGGGAATCGAACCCGGCGCTCATGGCGCAGGAAACGGCAGTGGCGCACGCCAGCGCCGAATGCGAGCTGGGCATCCCCCCGCTGGCGGTCAGGTAGGCAACGTCGAACTTGCGGTATATCGCAATGGAGATCAGCAGCTTCAGCAACTGGGCTATGGCCCAGGCGGACACAGCGATCAACAGGACCGGACTCATCTCACATCTCTCCTCGATTCCAGGCGGGCCCTCCGGCGCTTCGCGGCCGTCTGCCCTACCCTCAGTTTTTTCGTTCCGCCAGCGAGCCTGCCAGAGCACACAGGAACCCCGAGCGCTCGAACGCGCCGGACACGCTGCGCTGTGCCAGCTCCGTATGCTCCGCCACCAGCTCCCGGCACCTGTCCAGGCCATACAGGGTGACGAAGGTGGTCTTGCCGTTCTCCTCGTCTGAACCGATGGGCTTGCCCAGCTCCCCAGCCGTGGAGGTCACGTCCAGCACATCGTCCCGGATCTGGAACGCCAGCCCCAGCTCGCGGGCGTACCGCTCCGCCGCCGCCCACTGTCCAGGGGACGGCGGTATGGGGGAGGCCGTCAGCCCCAGCAGGCAGGCCGCCTCCAGCAAGGCCGAGGTCTTCCAGACATGGGTCTGGGCCAGACGGTCCGGCTCCACCGTCCTCCCCTCGTCCACCATATCCAGGTACTGCCCGGCACACATCCCGTCCCGGCCCGCCGCCTTGGCCAGCAGGCCGCAGGCTTTGCCGTTGGCCGCAGGGCTCGTCCGGGCGGAAGCGGCCAGCCGCTCGAACGCGGCGCTTTGCAGCGCGTCCCCCGCCAGCAGGGCCAGCCATTCCCCATACTCCACATGGCAGGTGGGTCTGCCCCGGCGCAGATCGTCGTCGTCCATACAGGGCAGGTCGTCGTGTATGAGGGAATAGGTGTGGAGCATCTCCACGCCGCAAGCGTAGTCCAGGGCGGGCCCCATCTCTCCGCACAGGGCCTGGCAGAACTTCAGCGCCAGCACCGGACGCACCCGTTTGCCTCCCGCCAAAAGGCTGTACTCCATCGCGTCCAGCAGCTCCCGGTGCGGCCCGTCCTCCCGGAAGCCGGCCGCGAGCTCGCCCTCTATCAAGGCCAGGGCCTCTTGGTATTCCTGTTCGAAGCCCATGGTCATCCCTCTTCCTCGAAGGGGACCTCCCGGCCGTCGGCCAGCAGGAGCTCCACCTTCTGTTCCGCTTTGTCCAAGAGCTCCTCGCACTGGCCCGCCAGCTTGGCTCCCTCCTCGAACAGCTTCAAAGACTGGTCCAGGCCGCACTCGCCCCGCTCGAGCTGGACCACGATGGCCTCCAGGCGGCCCATGGCCTCCTCGAAGGACTGCTTCTTCACCGCCATGTCCTCTCCTCCTTCTCCTTCACCTCGCAGCGCAGCGCCCCGTCCGACACCAGCACCTCCAGCCGGTCCCCCGGCCGGACCTGTCCCACCGACGACACCACGTCCGCCCCGCTGCGGGCGATCGCATAGCCTCGGCCCAGCACCTTCAGCGGACTCAGTGCGTCCAGGCCCGCCGACAGGCGGCCCAGCCGCCCGCGCTGTGCGGCCAGCCGGGCCTTCACCGCCGCAGGCAGCCGCTCTTTACGGGCGTCCAGCGCCAGCCTACCGCCGTCCGACGCCCTGCGCACGGCCAGAGCCATCCGACGCCGCAGCGCGTCCAGCGCGAGCTGACGGTCCTGGATCGGGGCCCTCATATCGCGCAGGACACGGCTGCCCTTCAGCCGTTCCAGCTCCCGGCGGGCCCCGCCCAGCCGGGCCTCCAGCGCCCGGGCGAGCCGCCGGTCGAGCTGGATCAGCCGGGATCTTTCATCCGCCCGGTCGGGGACCGCCAGCTCCGCCCCATTGGACGGGGTGGCCGCCCGCAGGTCCGCCACATAATCGGCGATCGTCACGTCCGGCTCATGGCCCACAGCGGAGATCACCGGGATATCGGATCGGTATATGGACCGGGCCACCTGTTCCTCGTTGAACGCCCACAGATCCTCTTTGGACCCGCCTCCCCGGCCGGTGATGATGAGATCCACGTCCGTGCGTGCGTTCAGCCGGCGGATCGCGGCGGCGATCTCCCCCGCCGCCTCCTGCCCCTGCACTCTGACCGGGACCACCAGCACCCAGGCCAGCGGCCACCGGGCACCTAAGATGCGCAACATGTCCCGGACCGCCGCGCCCGCCGGGGACGTCACCAGCGCGATCTTCTTGGGATACCGGGGCAAGGGCGTTTTGTGTCCCGGATCGAACAGCCCCTCTTCTTCCAAGCGGCGGCGCAGACGCTCGAACGCTTCGTCCAGTTCCCCCCGGCCGTCCGGCACCAGCTCGCTGCAATAGAGCTGGTATTGTCCGTCCCGCGGGAACACGGACACCCGGCCGAAAGCCACCACCTGCATCCCGTTGGCGGGGCGGAAGCGCAGCCTCACCGCCTCCTTCCGGAACATGACGCACCGCAGGGAGCTCTGCTCATCCTTCAGAGAAAAGTAGTGGTGCCCGGAGGGATAGCACTTGTAGTTGGACACCTCTCCGCGCACCAGCAGGCCCGCGAGCAGCGAGTCGCCGTCCATCAAAGCCTTCACATGAGCGTTCACCTGAGATACAGTATGAACGGGAAACTCAGCGATATTCACGTCACGATCCCCCGCTCCAGCGCCCGGTGGGCCAGGATGGCCACCCCCAAGGCATTGTCGGCGGCATATCGGGGCTGAGCGAACACCGCCCCGCACTCCCGCTCCATGGCCGCGCGGAGCTGCCGGTTCGAGGCCACGCCGCCGGAACACAGCACCGGCAGGCCGGGCCAGCGGCGCTGTGCCTCCCGCGTGGCCCGGATCACCACGCCGATGATGGTGTCCAGGGCGAACCGGGCGATGTCGGCCGGTCCCTCGCCCTGTTCCAGCAGCTTTTTCACCTGGTTCTCCATGCCGGACAGCGAGAAGGTCAGATCCTTCAGCTTGACCGGGAAGTCCAAGCGGGACCCCGCCTCAGGGTACAGCGCGTCCAGCGCCTTCCCTGCGGGGAAGGGCAGGCCCAGCAGCACCCCCGTGCGGTCGATGAGCTGTCCGGCCGCGATGTCGCTGGTGCCGCCCACCGCCTCCGCCCGGACGCTATGCCCCTCCGGCTCCACCCGGAGCAGCTCCGTGGTGCCACCGGACAGGTGCCACGCCAGGCAGGGCCTGTCCAACAGGTCCTCCCGGCCCGCCGACCAGGCCGCAGCGGCGATATGCCCCTGCTGATGGGAACATGGGAAGAAGGGCACGCCCAACGCCGCGGCCAAGGCCCGGCCCTCCCCTTCCCCCACCAGGAAGCAGGGCATATAGGATCCCTCCACCTCCCGGGGCCGGGTGGAGGCCCCCACGGCGTCGATCCGCCCCATCGCGCCATCGGTGCGGAGCTGCTCCACCATCAGGTGCAGCCGCTTCACATGCTGGAACAGCGCGTCGCTCTGGCGAAGGCCCAGCGCGCCCTCCGGCACCGTGAGCAGCTTCCCCCTGTTCTCCGCCGTCCCCCCGCCGAACACCGCAGCGGAGGTGGTGTAATTGCTGGTATCGAACCCAAGGCACTGTGCGCTCATGCTCCCTCACTCCTGCTCCGGCAGCTCCGAACGCACGAAAGAGCCCAGGATGCCGTTGATGAACTTCACCACCTCGTCGTCCAGATAGCTCTTGGCGATCTCCACCGCCTCGTTGATGGCCACCTTGTTGGGGATATCGGGCATATACATGATCTCATACATGGTCACCCGCATGATGGCGGAGGCCACACGGTCGATGCGGTAGAACTTCCAGCCCTTGGCGTATTTGGCGATATAGCCGTCCAGCTCCGCGCCGTGTCCGCCCACCCCCAGCACCAGCCTGGTGATATAGTTCAGCTCCCCCTCATCGGGGAACCCCGCATACATGGGTTCCTCCCGGCTGCGCTGGGCAAAGGACTCCTCCGTCAGCTCCCGATCCAGGAGCTGCTGGGCCTTCTCGTCGGAAAAGGCCAGCTCGAAGGCGAAATGGACGGCGATCTCCCGAGCGGTGCTTCTGTTCATGGGGACTCCTCCTCTCCCGGCGGGTCCGCCGCCGGCACACATCTCATCGGGCACAGCGGCCCGCTTGTATATACGTCATATTATACACGACCGTCGAAAAAAAAGGAACCCCTTTTTTCGATCCGGACCGGCTCTCTTGCAGGGAAAAGAGCCGGGGCTCACGCCCCGGCTCCTGGATCGTGCCGATCACTTCTGGAAGGTAACGCCCACTACTGTGACGTTGACCTGGGCCACCTCCAGCCCGCTGGTGTTCTCCACAGCGCTGAACACCGCGTCCTGTACGCCCTTGGCCACATCCGTGACCACGTAGCCATACCGCACCAGGATGGGCAGGTCCACGGACACCCGCTCGTCCTCCACCCACAGGCGCACGCCTCTCGTCAGGGCTTTGCGGTTGGCCGGGTCGGTGACGTCCCGCCCGACCCCGTTGCCCAGGCAACTGACTCCCTCCACATCTACCGCCGCTGCCGCCGCGATGACTGCCAGCACCTCCTCGGAAATGCTGACGCTGCCCAACTCGCCCTCGCGGGAGATATATTCCTTGCCATCGGCCATGCCGCCTCACGCTCCTTCATCGATGCTGAGGCTATTATAACACCCTGTCCCTCAAATTACAATCCTAATTTTCTCCCCCGGCTCACGGCTCGGTCTCGATGACCTTGATCTTGTCCGCAGCCAGTCCGGTCTCCTCCTTGACGATCTCCATGATCTTGGTCACGTCGTTCTCGCTCAGGCCGTTGGACGTGGAGGACACCACCACGCTGGCGCTGTTGTCGTTGATGAAGCACACACAGTCGCCGTACCCTTTGGCCGTGACCAGGTTCTCCACCTGGGCCTCCGACATGGTGAGGGACGCCATGGCCTGGATGGAGGTGTTGGCCTCGTCGATGATGTCCTGCTGGGCCCCCGCGTCCGCCGCCGCCTGCTGGAGGAGCTGGAGCGCGCTGTCCCGGGCCTGCTGGCGGTTGAGCCGGGCGGAGGCGAAGTAACCGGTGGACTCTCCTGCGGCGCTGGACGAGGGCGCGGGCGAGGCGCTCGGATCGACCTGCGGCGAGGCGCTCGCCTTGTCGTCCTCAGCCTGCTTGCCGTCCTTGCCGTTGACCAGGGTCGCCTGGCCCAGCAGCCTGCCGCCCCCCTGGCCGTCCCCTCCGTTCGCCACCGATTCCTTGCCGTAAGACCAGTTCAGATACACCGCCGCCCCCACGAAGAGCACGATGGCCACCACGACCGCGTTCCGTTTCCACACACTCATGATTCGATCCTCCCATTTTTCGATGTAGGGGACGTCATCCCCCTTTGCATACTGTGATCCTGTCCGCCCCGAGGCCGGTGAGCGCCGACACGGCCCGGGTCATCAATAGCTGCACGTCGGCCCGGTCCCCCCCTTCGCACACCACCAACGCCCCCTGGAACACCGGCGAGCGCTGCAAACGCACCACCGCCTCTTTGCCGGAGCCGGTGTCGATCACCACGGTCTTCTCCTCCACGCTGTTCCCCCGCTCCGTGACGGAGGTGGAGCGGTCGGTGACCGGCACCTGTTCCACGCCGCTCTTCACGGTGAGCGCCACCGTCACCTTCCCCGCCCCGTCCACCTGGGACAGGACCTGGGACAGCTTGCGTTCCATAGCTTCCAGGTCGAAGTCCTCCGCCTGGCCGCCGGGGACGCCCTCCCGCGGCTCTTCCTTCGTCCCGACGGGCCAAAGCAGGAGCACCAGCCCTACCACCAAGACGATGAGCACATATTTGTACTTCTCCAGCAGCTTCCACGCCTTCTCCGCCTCCGGCGGCTTCCATTGGAACTTCATGGCTGTATCTCCTCGTAATATTGCCGCTGGGCGGGGACGCCCAGCTCCTCCTCCAGCAGCAGCTCCAGCCGGGAGCGCTGCTCCTGCGTCCATCCCCCCCGGGCGGCGATCTCCCAAGGGCGGGGCACGCCGTCCTCGTCATAGGCATAGGTCACCTCCGCCGCGCATTCGAAACCCAATCCCCTCGCCTTGTCCATAACATATGCGGCGGTCTCCTCCTCTATGATAGCCAGATAGAATCGGTCCTTCTGCTCCTCCAGCTCCTGCTCATAATCTTGGACGGCCTCCTGCCAGCCCGACGCCGCCTGCGCCAGCCCGGGCCCGTCCAGCAGCCCCGCCACGGGCCCCACTGCCGCCAGCAGCAGCGCCAGCCCGCCGGCCAGCCTGCATACCTTCTTCGCCCCTCCCTCGGGGGCCAGGGCCTCTGCCAGAGCCAGCACCAGGGCCGCGGCAGTCACCCCCAGCAGCCATTGCCGCACCAGGGCCATCATGTGGCGGTCACCGACACACAGGACACTAGGGCGATGAGCAGCAGCAGGCAGCACACTCCCGTCATCCCCAGCACCAGCCCGAACGCGGAGCTGAGCCGGTCCACCAGCGTGCAGGCCGGGCCTCCGCCCAGGGCGGACGCCAGCGCCGCCACCAGCTTATAGGCCAGGTAGTGGACCGCCAGGCGCAGCAGCGGCAGCAGGCACATCCCCAGGATGGTCACCATGCCGAACACCCCCACCGTCCCCCGCAGCACCCCCGCCGAGGCCAACACGGTCTCCGCCGCGTCGGACAGGATGCCCCCCACCACCGGGATGGCTCCGGAGATGGCGAACCGCGCCGCCTTCACGGCAGCGGCGTCCGCCGTCCCCGCCACCACGCCGCTGGCGGTGAGGTAGCTCACGAACGCGATGGTCACGATGGTGAGCACCGTCGTCACCGTCCATTTGAGCAGATCCGCCATCCGTTTCAGCTCCTCTCTCCCCAACGCCGCCTGAGCCACCGAAGCGGCGATGTACCCGTACAAGAGCGGCACCAACAGTCCGTTGATGAGGCTGATGAGCAGGTCGGAGAACAGCGCCGCCGCCATCTGCCGCGCCGCCGCCCCGGTGACCGCTCCCGTCGCAGCCGCCGCTGCCGCCACTGTGGGCAGCAGCACGCCGGCGAAAGAGGACATCTTTTCGATGGCCCCCGTCCCCATACCCAACAGAGAGTTCACGTCCGCCACCGCCACCGCCGTCACCGCCAGCGTCCCAGCCAGGGAGGCCGCTCTCGCTCCCCCCTTCCCCACGTCCTGGCCCATGGACTCCGCAAGGGCGCAGAACAGGAGGATCGCCAGCAGCAGCGCCCCGGACCGGGCCGCCTTGCGCACCACTCCTCCCAGTTCCTGGGTCCCTGTGTCCAGGAGATCGCCCAGCCCTTCGTCCAGGCTCGCCCCATATTCCGCCGTGCTGCCGTCCCGCTCCGCCGCGCGCTGGAGCTCGTCCACCTCCAAGAGCTCCTCCTGGCGTTGGAGCACCTCCTCCCCGGTGAGCGCATGGGCGGGGACACATGACACGCACAGCGTCAGCACGGCCCACAGCACGGCCCACAGCCTCCTCACGGCCTCCCCTCCTTCACAGCAATCGGATGAGCACGTCCAGCACGGCCGACATCAGCGGCAGCGCCGCCGCCAGCGCCAGCACCGTCCCGGCCAGCTCCACCGCCGAGGCCAGTCCGCCCTCCTTCGCGTCCCTGCAAAGATCGGCGGCCAGCTTCGTTACGATCGCGATCCCCGCCGTCTTCATCACCGGCCGCACCACTTGAGGGGACAGCCCTCCCGTCTCGGCCAGCTTGTCCGCCAGCTCCATCACCTCTCCCAGCGCACCGGAGCAATACAGCACGATCGCCGCGCACGCCCCGGCCCCCAGGACCAGGGCGATCTCCGGCGACTGCTTGCGCACCACC
>CANRXB010000060.1 GCA_947643715.1 uncultured bacterium | reverse complement strand
CGTGTGACGGCGATGGCCAGGGAACACACCAGGGAGTTCGCGGAGTACATCGGCAACAGGCAGTCCGCTGAGATCCAGCGGGAGATCCGCAGGCAGAAACGGGAACTGACTGCTATGCGGAAACGTGGAGCAGAGCTGGATGCCATCTTCAAAAAGCTGTATGAGGATCGGGTTCTCGGCCACCTTTCAGTGGAACAGTTCCAGACGCTGTCCGGTGGCTATACGGAGGAGCAGAAAAAGCTGGCGGCAGAAATTCCCGCAAAGGAAGCGGCCATCCAGAAGCTACGGGATACGGTTTCCAGCACTGAGGGTTTCATCGCCAAGGCCAAACGCTACACGGACATTACGGAACTGACCCCGGAGCTGCTGCGGCTGTTTATCCAGAAGATCGTGGTGCATGAGAAAAGCACCAAATGGTCGAAGAAAGCCACACAGACCATTGAAATTCACTACAGCGACATTGGCTATATCGGCGGGGACATCCAGCAAAATAAGGAAAGTCCCCGGCAAGAAATCTCAGCGTGATTCCTGCCGGGGTACTTCCCCGGATTTTAGATACCCCTGTCAGGGGTAGGCCAAAGCAGGGAGCCTTTTGCATAGCCGCTAGAAGAAAACGGTGAAACGCATACCGCTGGGACCTTCTCCGCCCAAAGAGTCAAATGGTTCGAATGAAAACGGATAGGAAAGTGTGTTCAAGATCTTCGCGGTGATATACAGGCCCAGGCCGTTCCCGCCGTCCGGGTTCTCGCTGTTGAGGTTCCGGCTCCGAGAGAAGTCCGGCCGGTAGAACGGCTCAAAAATGTGGGGCAGTACGTTGGACGGGATAGGCTCGCACTCGTTTTCGATGACGACTGCTCTGCCATCGAGATAGACGCCCACCTTTCCGAAAGGCTTCGTATATTTGACCGCGTTGGCGAGGATGTTGGACAGAGCCTTTTCCATAGCACTTGTGGGAAAGCTGGCGGAAAAGTCGGCGGAAAGATCTGTGACCACCTGAATATCTTTCGATCTGGCAATCAGGATGTAGGGGGACAGCACCCTTTCCAGGAACGCCCGCATCGACACTTCTTCCGACCGTTCCTGTCCAAAGGAAAAGTTCAGCTTGGAAGCATCCAATATCTCCTGGATCATCACACCAAACTTTCGCACCATGTCCCGGCATACCGGCAGATAGGTCTCCCAATCCCGATACCGGCCGATCCCCATGATCATGTTGTCGAGCATTCCCTGTAATGCGGTGACAGGCGTTTTCAATTCATGGGAAGCCGCCCGCAGGAAGTCCACCTTCGCCGCTTCCGCTTCGCTGACGCGGGCGTTTTCCTCCTGCAGATCGTCTATGGTGGTGAGCAGGCTTTGGTAAAGTGCGTTGACATTTCCTGAAAGTTCTCCGATCTCGTCCTGGGTCCCCACGCGGCACACCGCCGATGGGTCAAGGGCTTTCATGCGGGCCGTCATGTCCGAGATCTCAGATAGCGGCCTCGTTATCTTTCTGGAGTATAACAAGGCAAAGATCGCCGCCAATAACAGGGACAACAGCAAAGTGAACGGCAAAAACACGATGACCGCTTCCTTCGCTTCGCTGACCGGCTGGAGCGTCGCTAACAGCACCAGGTAACAGGGGCTTCCATCTGCCGCATCAAAGTGAGTGCCGGAGTAAAACTGCGAATCTGTCTGAAAGTAGAAGTCGTTCTGCAGATAGGAAAGGTCTGTGTCCTGGCTATCGTTTGGAACGCTCCAATAAGAGTCCACAGTCTCCTGTAAAGAACGATCGCCATCGGCTGCGGACGTGCCATCCACCATGAGATCGTATATCGTCCCGTCACGGTCCACAAAAATGCCCATTTGATATTGGATCGCAAATCGCGATACCGTGCTCTCCATTCTATCGGGGGGCGTATTTTTCAAGGCCTCGATCAACAGTTCCTGCGTGTCCAGAAACTTCGCTTCTTTTTGGCTCGTGTAGACGATGGGCATCATGAAGTAAAACAGGGCATGACTGATCAGCGAGATAGTGGCCATGAGCGAAAAGACATATAGGAACGTCTTGGGAAACAGCTTCAACCTTTTCATGGCGATACCTCAAAGCGATAACCGACGCCCTTCACCGTCGTGATGCAATCCAGATCCAGCTTTTGGCGTATCCTTCGGATGTAGGTGTCGATGGTCCGATCATAGAGCGGCGCGTCCATCCCCCAAACACCGTCGATCAACTTTTCCCGTGTCATGACACGCCCGGCATTTTTGATGAGCAGCTTGAGCAGTTGTATTTCCTTTGGGGCCAGTTCTATGGGCACGCCGTCCTTTTCCGCCACATAGCCGCTGAAATCCACCGAGATATCGCCGTACTTCCATATGTCCTTTTCCTCAAGCTTTCCAGCGCGCCGCAGCAGAGCCAGGACGCGTTTCCCCAGCAGGACGATAGAAAAGGGTTTCGTCATGTAGTCATCGGCCAACGAGTCGAAGCTGGCGATCTGTGTTCCTTCATCGCTCAATGCGGTCAGCATCAGAACCGGGACGCTGCTCGTCTTGCGGATCTCCTTTAGGACTTGCAGACCGTTCATATTGGGCAGCATGATGTCCAGTATGATCAGTTCGATGGTCTCCTGCTGAAAATAGTGCATCGCTTCCAGGCCATCGCAGGCCGAAAATACCGTATGGCCAGCATCAGCTAAATAGTCACTGACCAGATCATTTGTTGTCACATTATCCTCGACGACCAAGATTTTTGCCACATCGCCCCACCTCCTGTCATCACGATATCACCCGCATGTGTCACCAGTGTGGATCCCTGCAAAAAGATGCCGCAAAGAGGATCGGCGAATCTTGCGACCGTTCGATCAAGGCCCAGGAGAGATGGCTGATGGAGATCGTATCTTAGCTCCCACGATGAAATCTGGCCCCCGGTCTGCCGATGTCCGATCGACCCATCCACATGCAGGGACCGCTTTCCCGTCGTTGCCCCGCAGGAAAGCCTGACAGGCAGCACAGATCGCCAGATAGATCGTCCAATGTATCTTCAGTCGTCCTTTGACCGATCATGCTCGCGGTCCATCCAAAATCCTTCCAGCACTTCATTGAACTTTTGGGGCACATCCATATTGACACAATGCCCCGCATTTTCAAAGATCACGACCTTCGATCGAGGTTCTCTGCTTTTCCAAAGCTCCACCGCTTCCAATTCCCCCGGTATATCGAACCTCCCGCACCCGATCAGCAACGGATACGTTCTCTGTTTTGTCTGGAACACGTTCACCATATCGTCCAAAGAGGCCAAATACAAAAACGATCTCTTGGGGAATCGGATATTCATATCGTAAAAATCATTTTGAGCCTGTGTGGAAAAAGCAGATATCTTCTTATTCGCTTTTGCGAACCATTTGATGGAAACTAACGCTTTCAACATCATCAAACATCTTTGAGGCGCAATTTCTTTCTGCATCTTCTCATCAAGACCGTTGATGTCATATCCACCAAAACAGGCCAGTGAACCTACCGCTTCGGGATATCGATTCGCGAGATCCTGTGCCAAGACCGCGCCCAATGAGATGCCTACGATATGTACCTTTCCAATGTTTTCGGCTTTCATGATATCGTATATCCATCCCGACATCTTCTTCAAGCTATCGCCCTTTTTCGTATCGGTCGATCTTCCATGTCCGATGATATCGACCGCCAATATGTTATATTTGCCCTGAAAATATTCGAACTGCGGGCGAAACATCTTGTGATCCACAAATGCGGCATGAAGGAACAATATCCACTCATCACACTTGCTTCTGCTGATATAATATACGATCGGCGAAGGTTCCAATTTCGACTGCTGCATCACGTTTCATCCTCCATTTCATCGATCAGTTTTTTATACCATCCAATATTGAACCTCATGAAATCCCTTCCGTAACGAGCTGCCGCAAGCTGATAAAAAATGATATCCTGGCTCTCTTCCGTGACATCCATACGTTTCGCCTCTTCACAAATAGCATCCAGAACATGATACCTTTCGGCCAACTGAGCCAAATACTGTTCAATGTTGACCCTGCGGCTCGTCTTATCCGAAAGCCCCATGAAATATACCTTCGCTAATTCTGGATTTTTTGTGTTCTCTACTTCAAACGGGCTATTTATCCATTCGAAGAAGCAGCGTTTCCCGCGATCCGTTATGGAATAGATCTTTTTGTATTTTCCGTTTTCCACACGTTCCGAATAACTGATATATCCACGATCCAGCAGTCTTTTTATAGCCGCTTGTATACTGCCCATACTGCTGCTGTACATCAAGTCCATCCCTTTTTTGATCCGCTCTCTCAGTCGATAGATCGTCCTGCTTTCCAAGATCAGCAGACCTAATATGATGTTATCCATATTTTCCCCCTCTGGCTATATTACTATTAGTAACATCTCTATTATATCTTTCCTCCGATCGAAAGTCAATATGAGGGGATCGGATATGCCGTGCCGGACGAGCGATGCAGAAAAACGAGGAAGGCCCTCAGCGCTGTGCGCTGAGGGCCTTCCTCGTTTCGATCACAGTGCGCGCAGCATCGCCGGGCCCCGTGTGGCCAGGACGGACACACACACCGCCGTGCATACCGCCAGCAGCGCGATGGGGAACGCCAGCGCGGCCCAACCGGCCACCATGCCGCCCAGCCAGTACAGCAGACTGCACACGCCCAGCACTCCCATGGGGACGAACATCCCCAGGCAGACTGCCAGGGACTGCTTGAGCACCACCGTCTCGTTCACCGAGTCCAGCTTGGGGAAAGCCAGGCCCACCAGCATCCCGAAGGCCGCGTGGCACACGCTGAACAGCAACATGACCGCGACCAGCAGCACGCTCTCCCACAAGGGGAGCTGGATGGCCAGCGAGATGCACACCCCGGCGACCACCGTGCTTGGGACGCTCAGCAGCAGCTCGAAGCCCGTCTTGATCCACAGCAGGTCCTTCTCGCCCACAGGCGCCGCCCGCAAGATCCAAAGGTATCTCCCCTCCAAGCTGATGGATGGCGCGGCGATGGCGCACATGGACAGACAGAGGCCCATCATCAGCGCCGCCAAGGGCATCAAGGGGATGCCCTCCATCAGACCGAGGAACATCTGGATGTCCTTTTGCATCACTATGGCCGCCACGCCCATGGCCACCAGCATCATCAGGCCGATGCCCGAGTTCCAAAAGTACATGGGGGTGCCGAAGAAACGCTTGGCCTCCTTCATCAGCAAGGCCTTCTTCTGTCCCGAGGCGGACTGGGCAGACAGCTTGTAGTCGTTCCGGGCGGACCGGGCAGCGAAAGCGGTGACCGCCTGACGGTACACCTTGCCCAAACCGAACACCACCAGGGCGAAAGGCACCACACAGCAAGCGGCGAAGGCCAGCAGCAGGCCCCAGTCCCCCATGATCCCTTCCGCCATCCACAGCATGGGCGCGGCCCAGCTCAGGGAATCCTTGATCCCTGCGGCGTTGGCGGCCAGCTCCTCGAGCATCCCGTTGACGTTGAACGCGAACCAAAACACCGCCACCATGTAGACCGCCATGACGATGTTCTGCCCCAGGGCCCCCCGGGACACCCGGGCCGACAGGAACGCCACCAGCGCCCCGAACAGCACGGACAGGGCCGTATCCAGCAACGGCAGGGCGAACACCGCGATGAGCAGCCGCACCCAGAACATCAGGCTGTGGCCCACCCCGCTCTGGGTCAAAAAAGCGCACACCGCCCCGGCGGGGCCCAGCACGAAGATCGAGAACAGCAGGTTCTCCAGATAGATGGCCGATACCCGGCTGGCCATCAGCATGGTGGAGGACACCGGCATGGACAGCAGCAGGTCGTTGTCCTTGCCGCCGAACACCACGCCCTTCACGGCGAAGGTGGTGAACAACAGTCCTCCGATCAGCGCTCCCATGCCCATGAAGATGAACACCAGCACCTCCATATGGACGGGGGCGAGCACCTCCATCAGCATGAAGCTATAGAATCCCGACAGATATAGCCCCAGGAAAGCGATGAGCGCCATGGCCCCCAGGCCGGTGGCCGCCTTTTTCCGGCTGCTCCCCTGGGCGCTGGTGGAGGTGAGGAGCATGGACTTGACGCTCACTTTCAGCAGGGCGAAGAACTTTTTCATTTCTCTCCCTCCAGATCCAGGAACACGTCCTCCAGGGAGGAATCACCCACCAATTCTTCGGTCGGGCCGCACTTCACCAGCCGCCCGTCCTTGATGATGGCGATCTGATGGCACAGCTTCTCGGCCACCTCCAGCACGTGGGTGGAGAAGAACACCGCCGAACCGCTGCGGCACAGGTCCGCTAAGTACCCTTTCATGATATGAGAGGCAGAGGGATCCAGGCCTACGAAGGGCTCGTCCAGGATGAGCAGCCGGGGCCGGCGGATGAACGCGGAGATCAGGGCCAGCTTCTGCCGCATCCCGTGAGAGTAGCTGCCGATGGGAGAACCCAGGTTCCCTGTCAGCTCGAAGGCGTCGGCGTATTTCTTGATATCGGCCGTGCGCTGCTCCGCCGGGATGTCGTAAAGATCGGCGATGAAGTTGAGGTAATCGATGCCCTTCATGAACTCGTACAGATCCGGGTTGTCCGGCAGGAAGGCCGTCACCCGTTTGGCCCCCACCGGGTCCTTCTTCACGTCGTGGCCGTCGATGGCGATCGTCCCCTCGGTGAAATCCATCACTCCCGCACAGGCCCGCAGGGTGGTGGTCTTGCCCGCTCCGTTGTGGCCGATGAAGCCGTAGATCTCTCCGGGGCGGACATGGATCGTCAGGTCGTCCACCGCCTTCTTCCCGCCGGGATAAGTCTTGGAATAGTGTTCGATGCGAAGCATAGCGTTCTCTCCTTTACTGCACGATAAAGCATGTGTCCGCAGAGATCTCCGGACCGCGGCCGCATGGGGCGCCCCTACGATCCGTTCCTGCGTCTTTTCCAACATTACATCAGGTCAAAGGTTCCAAAGGAAGGTGAGCACCGTGATGCACGCCGCCGCCCCCAGCAGGATGAAGCCGCCCAGATGCTTCTCCTGCGCCTCTCCGCAGGCGTAGTACGCCCCCACGCCCCCCACCGCCAGCGGCAGCGCCAGGCCGGCCAGCTTGGGCATGGAGTTGCTGGGCAGGCCGTCCGCGCCGATCTGCATCACCAGAGCGTCCGGCAGCAGGAACCACCCCGCCACCGCTGCCGCGGCCAGAGGGATCAGCAGCAGGAAGGGCCAGTAGCGCTTGATGTCCACCGCGTTCACCCCTTATAACGCACAGCGGTGCCGTACACGGTGATCTCTGCCGCCCCCTGCATGATGGACGCGGAGGCATAGCGGATGTTCAGCACTGCGTCCGCCCCCAGCTCCTCCGCCTCGTCCACCATCCGTTTGGTGGCGAGCTGCCGGGCCTCCGTGAGCATGGCGGTGTACGCCTCGATCTCTCCGCCCACGAAGGTCTTCATCCCGGCCATGAAGTCCTTGCCGAAGCTTTTGCACTGCACCACCGAACCCTTCACTATGCCAAGGGCCTCCAGTTCCCGCGCGGGACCGGGGACATAGTCAATATTGAGCAGCAGCATCCTCTTCTCCTCCTTTGATCTGCTTCAGCCGCTGGTAGAGCGCCACCAGCACGCCCAGGGCGATGGCGCCCGGGACCGCCGCCAAAGCGATGACGATGCCGATGGGCGGGGCCTCCTCCGGCGAGATGGTGAACCCCCAGACGATGAGCGCGATGACCGCGCCCATCAGCACCAGGATCACCAACGCCGCCCCCACAGGGCCGATATACCTTTTGTAGTCGTCCTGCCGTTTCACGTTCATGAACTTCGTCCCCTCCTGTTCCTGCCGCTCCATGCCGGCCAGCACCTCGTCGGCGTCCAGCGCGTCCAGTTGGCTGCGGCTCTCCCGGATCTGGGCGCATACCTCCTGGGCCGCCGCCAGGTTGGACTGCTTGCGCTCCAGTTGGATGATGTGCCGCCCCATGGCGTCCTCCAAGGTGAGCGACCCGGACTTCAAACGCAGGATCTCCTCGATGGGCACGTCCAGCATCCGCAGCAGTTTGATCTTTTTCAGCCACGCCATGTCCGCGTCGCTGTAGTCCCGGTAGCCATTGTCGGTATTGCGCCCGGGGGTGAGCAGCCCCTCCTTCTCATAGAAGCGGATGTTCCCTTTGGTGATCCCCACGAGCTGCTCCACCTGATTGATCTTCATGGCCTTGCCTCCCTCCTTGGGCATATGGTACACCTTCCAGCAGGTGGAAAGTCAAGCGTTTTTTCGGAAGCCTCCGGGAGGACGCGGCGGCGGCATCCGCTGCGTCCTCTCGGGGGAAGGTTCCACCTGGTGTCACCTCGTCCGATCACACGCGCTCCAGGGCATGGCCCAGATCCGCTATGAGGTCGTCCGGGTCCTCCAGCCCCACAGACAGGCGCACCAGATCGGGGGACACCCCTGCGGCGGCCAGCTCCGCGTCGTTCATCTGCCGGTGGGTGGCGGAGGCAGGATGGAGCACGCAGGTCTTGGCGTCCGCCACATGGGTGGCGATCGAAGCCAGCTCCAGCCCGGCCATGAACCGTTCCGCAGCGGCGCGGCCACCTTCCACTCCGAAGGACACCACTCCGCAGCAGCCCTTCGGAAGATACTTTCGACCCAGATCGAAGTATCTGTCCCCAGGCAGGCCCGCATAGCGCACCCAGGCCACCTTGCCATGCCCCTGGAGATACTGCGCCACACGCAAGGCGTTGGAGCAGTGCCGCTCCATGCGCAGCGGGAGGGTCTCCATCCCCATGCCCAGCAGCCACGCGTTCATGGGGGCGGGAGTCGAGCCGAAGTCCCGCATGAGCTGCACCACCGCCTTGGTGATATAAGCGCCGCCCTGCCCGAACTTCTTGGTATAGGTCACCCCATGATAGCTGTCGTCCGGGGTGGTGAGGCCGGGGAACTTGTCCCCATGCGCGTCCCAGTCGAAGTTCCCGGAATCCACGATGGCCCCGCCCAAAGCGGCGGCATGGCCGTCCAGGTATTTGGAGGTGGAATGCGTCACGATGTCCGCCCCCCACTGGAAGGGCCGGCACAGAGCCGGGGTGGCGAAGGTGTTGTCCACGATCAGGGGCACGCCGTGGGCGTGGGCCGCTTTGGCGAACTTCTCGATGTCCAGCACCGTCAGGGCAGGGTTCGCGATGGTCTCGCCGAACACCGCCTTCGTGTTGGGACGGAACGCGGCATCCAGCTCGTCCACGGCGCAGTCCGGATCGACGAAGGTGAAGTCGATCCCCATCCGCTTCATGGTGACGGCGAACAGGTTGTAGGTCCCGCCGTACACCGCCGAGGAGCACACCACATGGTCCCCCGCCGAGGCGATGTTGAACACGGCGAAAAAGGTGGCCGCCTGTCCCGAGGACAGCAGCATGGCCGCGCTCCCTCCCTCCAGCGCGCACAGGCGGGCGGCCACCGCGTCGCTGGTAGGGTTCTGCAGCCGGGTGTAGAAATAGCCCGACGCCTCCAGGTCGAACAGCTTGCCCATGTCCTCGCTGGTCTCATAGCGGAAGGTGGTGGACTGGACGATGGGGATGTTCCTGGGCTCCCCGTTGCCGGGGCGGTAGCCTGCATGGAGGCAATCTGTATCGAATCTCATAGCATCTTCTCCTTTTTATATCAGATCATCGCATGTCTCGTTCTAACGCTCCGCCGGTATCCTCCGTATGTCCAACGGCCGCGCCAGTTGGCCCCGCGCGGGGCAGCAAGGGCCTGGACAGATCCAGCCCGCCCAGTTCCCCCGCCATCGGCTCTCCCTCGATCAAGATCTGCACCTGGTCCACGGTGTCCAGGCTGCACAGGGTCTCCACGATGGAGCAGACGGCCAGCGCACGCTCGACCTCCGGCAGCTCCAGGAGCTGAGCGGACAAGTCGATGGTGCAGACGCCGCCTTCCACCCGGGCCGAACGCACGGACAGCCCGGCCGGCAGCAGGCTCACCAACCCCTTGTCCTCCGGCCCGGCGATGAGGGCGGACAGCACCGCCTTGGCGGGCGCCTTGTCCTGCGTCAGCCGGAACTCGCGCAGCTCGTACCCCAGAGAATCCCCGCCCGCCTGGCGGAAATAGAGCGCGGCGGCGATCTCCACCACCTTCTCCTCCGCTCCGGAGAAGAGCACGTCCCCGGGATAGAGCACCTGACGCTCCCGGTAGGACTGCCCCGCCCCGTTGGCGGTGACCCGCACCCCGTCCACCCCCGGGAGCTGGGCAAGGGTGAGGGTGATACAGTAGTCCGCCAGCGTGAGGTCCACCCCCACCAGCTCGGCGTAAGCGGCGGACAGCTCCACGTTGGCCACCCGGTCCTCCAGGGACCAGCTCAGCACCCTCGCCCCTGGGGGGATCGTGTCGATGAGCTCCGGCCTCTCCGCCGGAGGGCCCGCCATCAGGGCCGAGAGCAGTGCGGGGACGGACCGCTCCTCCCCTTCATACGCACAGGACCCCAGCGCGTCGGACAGCCGCTCCTCCTCCGGATCTATGGGGAACCACAGTCTCAGCCCTTCCTCGTCCTCCTTGCCGGAAGGCGCGCAGGCACACACCAGCCCCAACAGCATGGCGGCCAGCAGCAGCCGGGCGGTGGCTTTCTTCATACGCTCTCCCCCCTCTCTCTCAATGCGGGGAACTCTGCCTCGAACCGGGTGCCCCGGCCGGCGGGGTTGGGCCCTGCGGTGATGTCGCCGCCGTGGAGGCGGGCGGTGTCCCGGGCGATGGACAGCCCCAGCCCCGTCCCCCCCAGTCCTCGGGACCGGGCCTTGTCCACCCGGTAGAAGCGGTCGAAGATGCGGGGCAGGTCGTCCGCCGGGACGCCCAGGCCGGTGTCCGTGACGGTGAGCACCACCTTGTCCTCCCGGCGGGACACCCGCACCTCCACCCGCCCGCCGGGCAGATTGTACTTGATGGCGTTCTCGATCAGGTTGAACGCCACCTGATAGATATCGTCTTCATTGGCCAGCAGCGCGCAGGCAGGCTCCAGGCTGCACCTGAGCTCCACGTCCGCCGTCCGGGCCACGGGCGTGAGGAGATGGGCCACCTTCTCCGCCACCGTCCCCAGCTCCACCGGCTCCCGGGCCCGCTCCGCCCCGGCGTCCAGCCGGGTGAGGGCCAGCAGGTGCTCGCTGATGCGGGTGAGCCGGTCCGCCTCCTCCCCGATGTCCGACACGAACTCCCGCACGATGGCCATGTCCACCGGATCGTTCTGCAGGATGGAGTCGGTGAGCAGCCGGATGGACGCCAGCGGCGTCTTGAGCTCATGGGACGCGTCGGACACGAACCGCCGCCGGGCCTCCTCGGTGGTCTGGATCCGGTCGGTGAGCTGATTGAACTCGTCGGCCAACTGGGCCATCTCGTCCCGCCCCTGGGACTCCACCCGGTGGCTGTACTCGCCCTCCCGCACATGGCGGATGGCGGACAGCAGCCGGACGGTGTTCCGGGTGAGGGTCTTGGACAGCAGCACCACCAGCACCAGAGCCACCACACAGATGACGATGGAGATATAGCGCAGGTTGGACAGGATGGACAGCAGCACCTGCGCCTGCTCGGTATCGTATTCATAAAGGTAGACCGCCCCCAGCGTCATGCCGTGGTACATGACTGGCACTGCCGCCTGGGTGTGGATGGCCCCGTCCCGGTACTCGGAGCGGGATGCGTCCCGCCCCCGCAGCGCCACCGCCACCTCCCCTATGAGGGCGTAGTCCCCCAGCCGGTCGTCCAGGGTGGAGCTGTCGTACAGGATGAGGCCGGCCGCGTCCGTGACCAGTACCCGGGCGCCCTGGGCCTCCTCCAGCAGCGCCATGGTCTGCTCCACGCCCTCCCGGGTGAGCGTCTCGGACACCGCCAGCGTGGAACCGATGACTAGGGCCTGCCGCTTCAGGGTGCTCTCCTTGGAGGCGAACACCATGTTCTCCGCCATGAGCACGGGATAGGTGTCCATCACGATGAGGATGGCCGCCACCACCAGCAGATAAGTCAGGGCATATTTGGCCTGGATGCTCCGGAAAAAGGGCACGCCCCTCTCCCGGTCCCGTTTCGATGCCGCCATGGCCCCCTCACCTCGTCTCTTCTGTCGATCACAGGTCGTTCGCCAGATAATACCCGACCCCCCACTTGGTCAGGATGTGCTCGGGGTTGGCGGGATCCGGCTCCAGCTTCTCCCGCAAGCGGCGGATATGGACGTCCACCGTGCGGAACTCCCCGATGTACTCATATCCCCACACCAGGTTGAGCAGGTTCTCCCGGCTGTACACCCGGCCCGGGTTCTGCATGAGCAGCACCATCAGGTCGAACTCCTTGGCGGTGAGCTCCACCGGCTCCCCGTCCCGCCATGCCGCCCGTTCGCCCAGATCCAGGGTGATGCTCCCCTGGGCCAGCCGGTCGGCCTCCCGCTGCTGCTGCGCGGCGGCGCCCGCCCGGCGCAGCAGGGCCCGGATCCGGGCCTTCAGCTCCAGGATGTTGAAGGGCTTGGTGATATAATCGTCCGCGCCGCACTCGAAGCCGATGATCTTGTCCGCGTCCTCCCCCTTGGCGGTGAGCATGATGACGGGGACGTTGGAAAACTCCCGGATCTTCATGCACGCCTGCAGGCCGTCGATCTTGGGCATCATCAGGTCCAGGATGATGAGGTCGAACTGGCCTGTGCGGGCCTTGTCCACCGCCTCCTCGCCGTCCGAGCCGGTCTCCACCTGATATCCCTCGTTCTCCAGATTGAATTTGATGCCTTTCACCATGACGCGCTCGTCATCGACTACCAAGATCTTGGGCATCCCTTTCACCTCCTGTTGTTATCAGATCTAAAATTCCGAATAGTATACCTTCTCCGATCCCCTCCACCCGGATCAGGTCCTCGGGATAGCGGTAAGGGCCATGCTCTTCGCGGTCGTCCAGGATGGCCTGTGCCCTGACCTCGCCGATCCCGGGCAAGGCCATCAGCTCTTCCAGCCCTGCGGTATTGATGTCCACCGCCCTTTCCCATACCGCCATCGCCCTGGCGGCAGGCGGATCCCAACCCGGCAGGTCCGGAAAGGTCTTTGTTGTGCTTCGCACCGAGAAGCACAACAGCATGGCGGCGACCGAAGCCATGCTGGCTGCCATTATCTGGATATCTGTACGGGTCGCCCTCATCCCCCACACCTCCTGTCCCACCGGCCGGGATCCTCTTTCTCCCAGTTGCACCGAGAGGATCTTTCTGGTATAATCATGTCATCGATAGCTGTCTCACACAGGCCACACTGCGGCATGTCCGCACAGCCGGCCTCTATTATAACACGATCGACGGGAGATTCCTATGAAAAATTATCGTTTTCTTTCTCTGCTTTTAGCGGGGCTCCTGGCTTTGTCCCTCACCTGCCCCGCCTTGGCTTTGGACGACCCCCAGCCCCGCGCCCGGGCCGTCATCCTCGTGGACGACGATAACCGCGAAGTGCTCTATGGCTTCCACGCCTACGAGCGGATGTACCCCGCCTCCATCACCAAGATCATGACCTCCCTGGTGGTGCTGGACGCGGTGGACG
>CANRXB010000059.1 GCA_947643715.1 uncultured bacterium | reverse complement strand
CCCGGATCTGCCGGTTGACCTCCGCCACCTGTTCGTAAATTTCCGCCTTTTCCGCTGTCAGCCGTTCCCTGGGGACGCTGCACCCCTCCAACACAGCTACCGCCTCTAAGTACCGGGCGAACTCCGCTTCCATGCCGGACAGCCCGTCCTCGTAGAGCGCCTTGGCGGGGGCCAGTGCCTCCACGTCCGCCAGGGCGGCGTACAGCTTCCGGCGCTTCTTCTTCCGCACGTTGAGGATGGTCCGCTGCTTCATTAGAGTGGCCAGCATTTCCTCCGTGCGGGCCTGGAGCGCCGCCGCGTCCCCCTGGGTGGCGATACCGTTCTCCCGGAGAAAGTCAAACTGCTCCCGGTACCGCTCCGCCTGCATTACCTCCTGCCGGAGCTGGGGCGTCATCCGAGGCGGATAGCGCCGCTGCCCGATCTTCCCCAGGACGTAGAGGTAGTGGACGTACAGCGCCATAATTCCGGTATATTTCGGATATTTTTTGTAGGGCTTGTAGGCTGGCCGGTAAATGACGGCGGGCCTGCGTCCGGCCTCGATGTCCTCCAGGCCGCTCTGTATCGCCGCCCGGATGCCGTCCTCGGTGAACAGCCTATTTTTCCGGCCTGGATATATGAACCGATCCTGTCCCCGCAGCCGGAAACCCAGGCGGTTCCCGTGGCTGATCTCCCAGCCTTTGTGCTCCATGAGCATGAAGAAGTGGCCCAGGTCGTTGGCGTCCTGGATGGCCGTCCGCAGGTCCGCCTCCAGCATGGAGCGGAAGGTGGGCTGGCCCCTGGACTGGCGCAGCCACTCGATGTAGCTGACCGCCTTGCCAGAGCTGCCCTCCATGATGACGGACAGCCCATGCTCCCGGCACAGCCGGTCCGAGGTGGCCCGGATCTGCTGGTAGTAGCTCTGGGCGTTGCTGTGGTACTTCTCCCCGGTGTCGGCGTTCACGGAGTTGAAGACCAGGTGGGCGTGGATATGCTCCCTGTCCACATGGACCCCGATCACCGTTTCGTACCCCGGCAGATGCTCTTTCGCAAACTCTGTGGCGATCTCCAGGGCCTGCTCCGGGGTGACCTCCCCCGGCTTGAAGGACTGGATGATGTGATAGTACATCACCCCGTCCTCCTTGCCATAGGCCCGCTTGGTGTCCAGCATTTGGCGGCATTCCCTGCCAGGGTCGCAGTTGAGGTGGGCGGTGAGGACACGCTCTTGGGTCTTGTCCCCGTTAAGGACATAGTTGATGCCCACGTCCAGGCGGCCCTTCCGGGCCAGGATCTTCGTGACAGCCATTACTTTTTTGCGATCTGGTACATCAGCTCGTAGACCTGATCCAGCAGGAACAGGCCCCGCTTGGCGTCCTCGGCCCTGGCGATGCCGGCGTTGACGCTGCGGGCGATCTGGTTGATGTTATTGCCGATGTGGTGGATCTCCGTCCGCAATTCCTTGATCTCCTGGGAGGGCCGGGCCTTTACCTCCGTGCATAGAAGCAGGCGGCGCAGGTAGGCCGTTTTGGTCAGGCCGCAGGCCCTGGCGCTGCCCTCCAGCAGCTCCTTTTCTTCCTTGGACAGCCGCAGGCAGATCTCGTATTTTTTTGCCATCGTCACCTCCTATTGAAACCGCAAAGCCTTCCGCCCGCAGGCGGCATATGGGGACAGGGGGATTCCCCCTGCAAGTGCGCAAAAGATATCTTTGCGCTATGCTTGCGCCCTCACCGCCCGCTGGGCGGTGAGGGCCTCGGCCCCGCCGCTGGCGGGGCTTCGCTCCAAGCGGTAGGTTGATTGGAATGGGCGGGCGGAGCCCGCGCTTTCCAAGGGAAAATCATCACCGCTCCTGCTGTCTCCGGGGCTGCCGGAGCTTCAGATCGTAGTGTTCCACCGGCACACCCCGCAGATCCAGGCTCTGCTTGCTGGAGACATAGCACGAGTACCGGGCGTAGTTGAAGCCCTGACAGTCCACCAGGATACCGTCCCTGCGGCTCCGGGTGGTCACCAGCAGGCAGCGGGTCACCCCCTTGTCATAGCCGGTGAGGTTCTTATTGGGGATCAGGAAGGGCATATCCCGCAGCAAATTGGCGGAAAAGTCCCGGAACTGCTGGCCGGTCAGCTGGAGGATCTTGACCACCTCCACTTGGATGGGCTGTGCGGTCTTGTCCTCCATCAGCTTCTGGGCATGGCTGGCCTTGAAGTAGAAACAGCCGTTGATCGTAGATTTTGGCAAAATTTTCACCTCCCGCTGGGTGTAATAGATTCACCTCGTTCTCTCAAAAAAGAGAGGCAGGGTGTCTTGTTGTCACCCTGCCGTCACGTGTGGGGCCAGTATGGCTGCTCCAAGCAATCCCGGATAATCATTTTCCCCATAGGGATGCACACAGGACGGCTGAAATCTGCTGTGACGGTGCTTTTCCTGATGTTTACAGGATCGTATTCGCCGTTTAGTTCGCATTCGGTAAAGACAGTCACACGCCCATCGGTTTCTTCCAGAACGCCGCGAATCTTTTTGAACATACGGAGCCGTTCATCAATGCCGATGTCAAAGGGGAAGTAAAGCTGCGGGCAATACACAAATTGCCCCGGTGCTTCTCTGGTGAGAAAGCCATAAGTCATCACGCTTTTGCATTGACGTTCCTTCACTCGTTCCATGTGCTTGACGTAGCCTATCGCCGTGTCAAAACCGTCCCTCATAAGGAAAATAACCATTTCTCGCTGCTCATCCGGTGTCAGTGGGATCACGCTGCAAAAATTTTCGGCAAGCCTTTTGCTGACGCGATAGCTTTCCGGGGCCCAGCGATAGCCGCTGATTGCATAGTGGAACCGTTTCTTTTTCATAGCGGGATGCTCCGATGTATCCGGCTATTGTACCGGGCCAGACAGCCACCCCTCCTTGACCTGAAAAGGAAATCCTGCATTTTGGAAACCTCCTGTTATTTGGTAGCCCACATCATACCGCACCTTTTTGACAATATCCACATGAATCGGCAGACAGTTATCGGCCATAGCCCTTGTGGGGGCTTTTCCTGTTGGTCAGCGTCCGATGCATATCCCTGCTGTAAGAGCCGAGGAGCTGCCTGTTCTCCGGTGTGTCCAGATAGACGCCGTCCTCCACATAGGGGATGCCATACAGCAGCTTCACCCCGTCCCGCTCCGCGGCCCGCGCGGCTTCCTCGTCCGTTTCGTAGATCCAGGGGACAGCCTGATCGTCCCGTTCCACATGGAGCGCCCCGCAGATGTACGGATCATCGGCGTTCTGGCAGACAGCGAAGACGTAGCCTTTTGATTTTTCCTGAGCCATCATGCCGCCTGGGCCAGCTCCTGGGCGATCCGCTCCCTGGCGAGGCGGGCGTACTCGTCCGTGACCTCGATGCCGGTGGCGGTGTAGCCCTCCAGCACGGCGGCCAGCACCGTGGTGCCGGACCCTGCGAAGGGGTCCAGGATATGCCCACCCGGCTCGGTGATCTTCACGATGTCCCGCATCAGCTGGAGGGGCTTCTCCGTCAGGTGGATGCGGTTCTGGGGGTTGCCGTACTTGAACACCCCCGGCAGGCAGGGGACGGGGCGGTTGATGGGCATATCGCCGTTGGAGCCCCAGACGATGTACTCCGCCTGCTGGCGGAAGCGGCCCTTCTGGGGGCGGGAGTTGCCCTTGTCCCAGACAGCGGTGCCGCGCCAGATCCAGCCCGCCCACTGAAGGGCATCGGAGGCGGCGGGGAGCTGCCGCCAGTCGATGAACATACACACCGGTGCCCCCGGTTTGCACAGCTTCCGGGCGTCCGCCAGCCACTCCGCCGCCCAGCGGGTCCAGGAGCGCTGGTCCTTGGCGTCCCCCTCGAAGGGCGGGGGCGCGGCGTCCCCCATGCTGGAATACTTCTTGGCGGTGGACTTGTTCTTCTCCGCCTGGGTGCGGCCCCCGGAGGCGTAGGGCGGGTCGGTGATGATAGCGTCGAAGGAGCCGGGGGAGAAGCCCCCCAGCAGCTTCAGGGCGTCGCCCTGGATGATCTCCCACTTATCGTTCATGGGCATTCCTTCCTTTCTTCTTTTTGGTAGATTTTTGAGGTTCGGATTTGGGAGACAACTCTGTCTCCACATACTCGCTGATGATGTTGAGGGCCTTGCTGTAGTCCCCGCAGGTGGTGACGCGCTGGACCATGTGGCTGACCAGATCCCCCATGCCCGCCTCCTTCAGCAGCGAAGAGGCTTTGCCCATGACCGCGAAGATGTTGCCGTCCATGCCAGTCAGGCTCATGGTAGGTTTCTGCCTGGGCGGCTCATGAACAAAGCCGCCCAGCCGATTGGGAACATAGTCGGACAGCCATGTGCCACCGAACCGCTCATGGGTTTGGATGCGCCATACGGCCAGCCTGCCCACGTCCAGTTCCACCCCCTCGAAGGGGAACAGCAGGCAGGTCGATTCACCGTGCTGGAACAGGGACACGTCCTCCAGCTTGAACAGGCTGCCGTCCAGCAGGATGCCGGCTTCGGTGAGCAAGCCGTTGATGCCGTCCACCCACTCCTGGAGATCGCCACCGCAGCCCTGGAGGACGAGGCCCTCCTGATCCTCCATGCGCCGCAGGTCCTCGGTTGAAATTTGTTTTACCATCTTGGGGGCCTCCTCAATCAACTCTCTGTCCTGAACTTCCCATACAAAATGGGAGATTTCTTCCGTTCGGCTGCCTGTCAGGGCATCCGCCCAGAGGCCCCGCAGGGTCTCCAGCGGATCGTCAAACCGGAGCAGAAATTCCACGCCATCGTCATCACAGGCATCCAGCAATTCCTCATGGAGCTGTTGGGCGGCGGTGATCTCCGGGGCCATGGCGATCAGTTCGGAGACTGTTTTCTTTTGAAGAGAAGCAATAAAAGCCGTATAGTTTTCATCCAGCCGTTTCTTCAGAGTGTCCTTCCGTTCACTGCTCATCGCGCACCCTTGCCTTTCCGGGCGGCCTGCCTGCGGGGAGGGCTGCGCCCAATGGTTTTCTGGTCGGTCTTGACCTGGATGCCCAGGTCCATGGCGTGGCGGATCTCCGCCCACATCCCCTCTGTCCACTCCGGGCCGTAGACGTGGACTTCCTGGCAGGACTCCACCAGCCGCAGGCCCATCTCCCGCGCCGCCTGATCCTGCACAGGGTTCTCCGGGTCAGCGATAGGCGGGAACATGAGGTGGGGGCAGACAGGGATGTCGCCCGCCTGGAACACCTCCTGGGCCTTCTGGCGGGCGAACTCGATGTTTTTTTCCACGTCCCCCCGAAGCGGGGCGCAGATGTACACCAGCTTGGGGCCGTCCTGGGCGCGCTCCTGCTGCCGGTCCCGGAACACATCCAGGTACTGCTTGGCGGCCTGCCGGATCGCGTCATAGTCGGCGGCGGTGGGCTGAAATGCGTACCACTCCGGCTTGCCCTGATCCAGCCAAATGTGGGGGGCCACGCCATTGGGGAAGTAAGGGTTGCCGGGGACAGGCTTCATGCCCAGCAGATCCTTCAGCTTCAGCACCAGGGTGTCCACCGGCCCGTCCGTGCGGTTCAGGACGGTGATCTTCAGGGAATCGTAGTGATCCGCATAGCCGGTGGTGATGAACTGCGCCCGCACCCGCAGATCCTTGCCCAGCGTTCCGAGACAGCTCCGGCCCGAATAGGTGGGGTCACAGATCACCTGTCCATCCCCGAACACCCGGCCCAGCTCCCGTTCAAAGAAATTGCTCATTTTTCACATCCTTCCTCATAGATGATGTAATATTCGGTATCGTCATTGCCCCAGCGGATGGTTTCCATGCACTGTAATTCTCTGACCAGCCACCCGGCTTCGCCCATGACGGCGGCCACATCGGCGGCCCGGACACAGCGGACAGTCCGTTCGACCCAGCTTCCACGGGGCTTGATTTTTGCGGTGAATGCGTTCCGTTTCATCCGCCTGAATGCCGGGGAGGATACCTCCACAGACATTCCAAAGGTGGTCCCGCTGAATTCCCTCATATGGAGGTCCATTATCCTTTTTGCGCCTCCTCATCCCCGCAGTAAAACGGACAGACCATGCATATCGAGGTATTGGGCAGCTCATAATGCCGCCCCGTGAACAGGCGCGCCCGGTTTTCACAACCGCTGGAGACCCGCCAGGGGGCCTGTTTCCGCTTCCGACTGTGGACGCAGGTCTTATAGCCATTAAAATGTTTGATTCTCATCGCCCCCGGCCCCTGTCCTTCGGCTTCTTTTGTTGCTCCTGGGGCTGGCGGGGCGTCAGTTCATCCCGTGAAGGGGCGCGGAGGATCGTGCGGCCCCGCTCATCAATGGACAGGGTGTCCAGGGAGTCGTTGGAGATCGTCTCATCACTGATCACCACCACGGCCCCGGCCAGCATGACGTCCCCCATTACCTTGCCGTAGACAGCGCAGCTTCCGGTGAGGATGGGTGAGACCTTGGTGGTGGGGGACTGGAGGATCATGCTGTTGCCGGAGGCCCGCGCACAGCGGCTCAGTCTGGCCCCCCGGATATAGGCGTCATCCTCCGCCCTGGTGTCATCAGACATCTCCGCACCATGGGAAACATAGGCACAGCCGCAGACAACGGCCCTGTCCCGCAGGACGGAACCTTTGTCCACATGGCCCTCCCCGGCGGCGATGGCGTCGTTGAAGATCCAGGCGTCATCCTCCGCTTCGAAGGACAGGTTGCCCTCGCTCTCCACAAAGCCGCCCAGATTCCCGGCCTTGACCTCGCTGCCGATGTCCCGCAGGGCGCGAATGCGGTGGAGGAAAGGGTATTTTTCATGGGCCATGTCCGTGATCTCATATTTTGCGTTCATGATAGTTTCACCTCCCTTACCATCGCAGGTGTTCCTCCGCCCCGCAGCGGCGGCAGGACAGGGTGCTGGTCCCGTTCTCCGGGTCGGCTTTTTCTTTCCACAGATGGCCCTTCGCCTCGCAGATCATCATGGCCTCCAGGCATTTCCGGGCTTCGGCGGCGGCCTCCTCCCGGAGCTGTTCCATGGGCGGCACCGGAAGCCCCTGGGCATGATAGTCTCTGATTAGATCCCCAATATCCATTTGAAAAAGTTCCAACTCCATATATTGGGCCAGACGCTCCCGCAGCTTTGCTTCGTCCACCACCGGCTCCGTGGAAGGCTGGGGCAGCTCCAGGCCGCAGTCTGCCATGGTATCCAGTAGCCGCTGGCGCTCATCGCCGCTCAAGCTGCCGCCCCGACAGGCGGCCTCGATCTCGCCGGCGATCTTCAGCAATTCGGTTTTTTGCCCGTCCGTTAGGGAAAAGCCCATCATGATCTTTGTGACATCAAATATCTGTGCGTCAAATTCCTGGTATTTGCTTATGATACACACCTCCTGCTTGCGGCAGCGGGGGACCGTCCAGACAGACAGCCCCCCGCGCACCTTATTTTTCATTTGCCCGCAGCCGCGCATTTTCCTGCTCCAAGCGGGCCAGCTCCGCCAGGATGACCCCTGCGGCCACGTCCTGATCCTCATAGGCGCCCTGGGCGCCATGATCCGGGTCGTTTGCCACCAGGGCCAGTATCCGTTTCGCTTCTTCCAAGGACATATCTTCATCTCCTCATTTGCCAGCGTCCTCCCCCGGCCCGTTCCGTTCCAGCCACTCATCGAAGTCCAGGGCGTCCGCCAGCAGGAGCGCCATCTGGTGGATGGCGGCCCGATCCTGGGCATCGTCCAGCCGGACGGCAGTCTCGAACAGGCCCCAGATCAGTTCGGCGGTCATGGGGCCATCGTAGCACTCCAGGAGCTGATCGTCCGGCAGGGCGGCCCTGCCGCTGGCCGTGGACAGCAGTTCCTTCTGGTGCTGGATCAGGGCGGCGCTGCTGTCCGCCAGCTCCTGGGGCAGCCCCCAGGCTTTGACGGTCAGGGCCGCGCCTGTCTCCAGCAGGGACACGTCCGCGGGCTTATCCGGTGTGCCCAGGGCCAGCAGGTTGACCGCCTCCGTGGTGATCTGCAAAAGCAGCTTTTCCGGCGCGGGGTGGCGCTCGTATCTCGTCATTTCGCTCGTCCTCCTCATCATGATTTTGTGGCTGTGCCAGCAGCAACGATACCAGCTTTTACCGGGAAAAGCTATTCACGATACCCAACAACAATAGGCTGTGAAAACCGGGCAATACCAACAATGGCCGGCTATGCCGCCTGCCTGGAGGCCGCTTCGCTGTCCTCCTGCCGGAACATGACGTCAATGTCGGAGAATTTTTGGGTGCGGTTGAACTTCTCAGACACCTTGCCGGGGATGGCCTGCAGCGCCAGCATCCTGGCCCACAGATCCGGGTGGTGGTCGTAGAGGTGGCGCAGTTCCGCCCGCTTGGCGTTGGGGCAGAACCAGCACCCGCCCCGGTTGGTGAAGGCGTAGACAGGAGAAAGCAGCCCCGCGTCCTCGCAGAGATGCCATGCGTCCTGTTCCGTGAAATTATATTTTGCCAGCAGGGATACCTGCCTGCCGTCCTCCAGCCGCAGCAGCCGTTCCTGCTCATCTTTGGCGATGCCAATATATTGAACCGTCCCAGGCGGCAGGGTTTTCTGATACCGCTGGATGGGACGGATCTTGCAGTCCCGCTGGACGGCGCACCTCCCACAGATGGGGAACGAGCGCACCATGCCCTTTTTCGGGCCGCGGGTCACCCGCCCGGTGAACAGGTCCACATAGGTCTTTTCTGAGCGGAGAACGATTATTTTTACCCCCATGCGCTCCAATGCAGGAATGGCGGTGTTGTAGATGAAGTCCCGATGCTCCGGCACCTCGCCGGAGATATCTCTGTCGAACATCACTTCGCAGTAGACCGCCTCATCTAAAGGCTCACCATGCTTTTTCGCCAACAGGATCGTTGCCAGGGAGTCCTTGCCAAAGCTGCAAGAGGCAATATGCTTGGGTTGGTCCATGGTCACCGCTCCTGCCGGGAATTTTTCTTTTTGGAAGATGTTTTTTTGCCGGACTTATCCTCTGCCGGAGGCTGCTTTTGCGCACTCTCTTTGGGGCCGAAGACCGTATCCTCCAGTCGATCCAGCCGCGACATATCCGCCTCCTCGGCCCTGCATTCAATCCCCGTCATCCGGCAGCCCCAAGCCTCCAGTTTTTTTCTCAGCCCGTTCACACAGTACCGGGAGAAGCTTTCCGCTTCCGCCTCACTTTCATCGTGGCATTCAAACTTATAGTGCAGATCGACCTCGCGTCCCTGGCACCAGAAATCCAGATCACCAGAGACATACTCCCGCAAGGTCTCGTTCTTCTCAAATACAGCTTTGACGTGGGCGGCAAACGCATTCTGCACATCGCGCAGGATCAAGGAATTGAATTCCGGGCTGTTGAATGTGAGCAGGAAGGATACTTTGGTGTACACCAAGTAGTCCCGCATTTCTTCGCTCATGCCGTGCCGTCTCTACAGATGTCCGCCAATACGGCGGCCCGATCCGTCCGCTCCCAGGGGGCGTCCTGGTGGGTGAAGTGGCCATAGTTGCAGAAGCGGGCGAAGATGGGCCGATCCAGCCCCAGGGCGGAGATCATCCCGGCAGGGGTCAGGTCGAACACAGCCCGGACAGCCTGCTCCAGCACAGCCTCCGGGTACTTCCCGCTCTGGTGGGCGTCGATGTCCACCGCCACCGGCTCCGCCCTGCCGATGGCATAGGCGAGGCTGACGGTGCAGCGCTCCGCCAGCCCGGCGGCCACGATGTTCTTGGCGATGTACCGGGCCATGTAGGCCCCGCTGCGGTCCACCTTGCTCCCGTCCTTGCCGGACAGTGCCCCGCCGCCATGGGGGGCCAGCCCGCCGTAGGTGTCCGCCATCAGCTTCCGGCCTGTCAGGCCGGTGTCCGCCTCGAAGCCGCCCAGCACGAACCGCCCGGAGGGGTTGACGAACACCTCGGTTTTCGGGTCAGGCGGCAGCTCCCGCAGGCCGGGGACGATGATGCGCTGGATGATCTCCCGGCGCAGCCCGTCCAGATCCTTGTCCTCGTCATGCTGGCAGGAGACCACCACCGCGGCGATCCGGCAGGGCTTGCCCTCCCGGTACTCCACGGACACCTGGGCCTTGCCGTCCGGCCACAGGCCCAGGATGGTCCCGGTTTTCCGGGCGTTGGTCAGCAGCAGGGTCAGCCGGTGGGCCAGCACCACAGGCAGGGGCAGCAGTTCCGCTGTCTCCCGGCAGGCATAGCCATACATGATGCCCTGGTCTCCCGCCCCCATCTGGGCATCCTGGGCCACAGCGCCGGCGATGTCGCCGCTCTGGTCGTGGGTGATGACTTCCACCTCATAGTCCGATCCATAGCCCGTTTCCCGAACAGTCCGGCAGACGATGGCGGGGATGTCCGGCAGCTCGGCGGCGGTGATCTCTCCGGCCACGATGATCTTCCCCGCAGTGGCCATGACCTCGCAGGCCACGCGGGCGGCGGGGTCGTACTTCAGGCAGGCGTCCAGGACGCTGTCGGCAATGGCATCGCACAGCTTGTCCGGGTGACCCTCGGTGACCGATTCGGCGGTCAGGATACAGTTATCTTTCATAGTGCTTTCCCCTTTTCTTCTTTTGTTCAGAAGCTTCATGCTGGACCTGCTCCCGGCACTGGGGCAGATCGAAGCCCAGGGACAGGATGTCCTTGTCGGACATGGCCAGGGCCTCATGGAGAATGTCATACAGCTCGGCACTGTCGTGCTGCTCCCCCAGGTAGCCGATGATGGCGTCCATCAGCTCCTGCTGGGGTTCCAGCGCGTCAGCCACGTTGGCCAGCGCATCGGCGTAGCCGTGGAGCCACGCGGCATTGTAGCTGTCCTGATTCGGCTCCCGGCTGGCGCGGAGGCAGGCCAGTTCGGCGGAGGCGGACACCGCCCCGATGCTGGACAGGTCATAAGCGGGCATACGCGCCCTCCCATCTCACGGTGCTATCGGTCATGGCGGTTTCCCTTCCTCTTTCTTTCCTGCGTCCCGCGGTCTCCGGCCCGCTCTCGCACATGATCCAGAGCCTCCGCGAAACACTCGATCTTTTCTATTTTGCAGCCGTACCCTTCCAGTTGATCCCGCGCGTCCAGCACACATTGCTTCGAGAACATCTCGGCGCTGGCCGCATCTTTGTCCCGTCTGGCGAACGTATACTGCACTACAGCACAGCCGCCGCGAAAGGCAAATTCCAAATCACCCACCGTCCGTTCCGACAGGGCCTCATCGTTGTTGAATACCCCTGTGACATGGCTGACGAACGCGTCATGGGATGCGGGACTTGCCTTATCCTCACAGCGAATGTGGAACGATATCTGGCAGCCTACGGCAAAATGCGGCATGGCGTCCTCCGGCGCGATCTCCGTCTGGTTCTCAGGACGTTCCGCCGTCAAGACCATCACGTTGTCGTAGAGGTCTTTGTAATGCTGGATCTGCTCGTCTGTCAAAGAGACAAAATGCTCCCCGCTGACTCCGGTAATAAAAAACGTACCGTGGAGGATATCCAGCGGCATCAGCCCGCTTTCATCCAGCAGCGGGCGGTTATGGGGCAGGCCCAGAAGTTTCCCCTTCTCGTTGCAGACAATGGCTGACGCATACCGGATGGACGTGACGGCCTCAATGTCGCCGCCCACGATCTGACGCATGGCGTCCAGCGTGTCGGGGATCTCCCGCACCTCGCAGGGCTTCATCGGCTCTGCCACTAAAACTTTCATGTTCGTTCACCTCGGTTTTTCTTCTTTTTTGCCCTTTTGCGATAGGCATAGTTAAAATCCGGCTTTGGCAGGTCCTCCCTCATCCGATCCGCCTGGTAGCAGAAGATGTGGAATTTCCCCTTTTGCGGGAAAAGCCGCAAATGATAGCGGTACCGCTGGGTGTCGATGCGGAAGGCGTAGAAGGTCTGCCTGCCGGACATCCGCGCCTGGGGATGCCCCAGGCAGAATTGACGCATAGACTGGAAATTTTCCAGCGGCCCGCCGCATTGCAGGGTTTCGAGCAGATCCCGCAGTTCCGCGTCAAAAGCCGGCGATTGCAGCAGTCCGTTCCCTTCAAGCCAATCCGTTGTCAGCCCGCCGCCGTCAAACACGCCCCGCAGACAGCCCACGCGGGCGGCCTCCTGGAGTTTGGTCGTGAACAGCGGGGAGACATCACCCTCCGGCACATCGAAAAACGGATATTTTTCACCGCTCATGGCACTTCCCATGGTGTCAGCGGTCATGGCCGCCCCGCCGCTTGGGCGGCTTGGCGCGATCCGTGAAGATAGCGTTGATCCGCTCTGTCTCCTGATGTACCTCCTGGACAGCGTGTTCCCACGCCTTTTTCAGAGCGGCCACCGGCAGGCCGTTCTGCCGGTAGCCCTCCAGGATGCCGTTGTAGTAGTCGGGGGTGGGCAGCATGGGTTCCTGGAAGCGCCCATCCATGATATAGGCCATGACGGACAGAGAGCGGCCCTCACTGTCCCGGACGGTCACCATCTTCTTGTCGTAGAAGCGGGGATAGCCCTCATAGCGGTCCAAGGATCGTTCACACTGCGGCGTCAGGCTCCACAGCAGGCCGTGGACTCTTTCGCCCTCCTTGGGCGCGATGGTGGCGAAGCCGCCCCGCCGGAACAGCAGCTCATAATTGTCCAAAAATACCGGCCCCACCACCGAGGCGTCCGGGCAGCGGTAGTCCATCTGTCCCAGGTTGATGTTGCTGCCGTAGGCAAAATACAGTGTATTTTCCATGGTCACTCCTCCAGGATCGTCAGCGCCCCGGCCTTGGCCAGATGGGCAAACATGGCCCGCGCCTGCTCCTCCGCCCCGGAGTCCGGCAGGGGGCAGTCCAGGCCGGTGGTGCGGATAAAGTTGCTCCGAAGCTGGTGGATGTAGCTTTCGGTGTCCGGGTACTCGGTGGGGTCGAAGGTCTGCTGGCGGAGCTGGTCCATGATCTCCGCGGCGCTGCCCTCATAGGCGCGCTCATCAATGCAAATTTTCATCGTCATCTCTCCGTTTCACGTTGTCGTTTTTTCCTCCTGTTGACCTCGTAGCTGTCTTTATCGTGGCGCCACGCGCGGTCACCCTCCAGGTGGGCTAAAAGGTGGTCACGGGTGTGCTTGAACTCCTCGCCATTGAGGCCCAGCCGCACCAGCCACACCCGGAAGGTGAACAGTTCGTTCTCGCTGTGGGTCTTGCGCATGACGGTGCTGCGCTGGGCGATGGCCTGGGCGGAGATGGCGAGGCACAGGTTCACATAGGCGGCCACCTTCCCGGCGTGGAGGGTAGAATTGAAGCACCGCCATTCCACGGTGCCGCGGTAAAAAGTAGAATGCAGATTCAGCGCATAATAGCGCGACCTGTTATAGTGGTGGTGACGGTCTCTGCCGTTTTCTTCAAAGCCCTCATACCAGATATCCTCCAACTCTGTCAGGTCGGTGGTCTCGTCCGAAGACAGTGTCCGGGCCTGCCGCAGCATGGGTTCCCGCACCTTCTGGCACCATTGCGCGGCCCGTTCCTCGTTGACCTGCAAAGCCTTGAACAAAATATCTTCTTTGGAGTACATAATGCCGATCAGGTTTTTCAGGCTCTGGCGGTTGTGGTTGGAGGCGTCCACATGGACATGGATGCCGCAGGATTTGTTGACTTTGGCCCCGGCCTTTCGCACCCGGCGTACACATTCCTGGAGCTTGGGCAGTTCGGCGTAGGTCAGCTTGGGCGTGACCATCTCCACCTGA
>CANRXB010000058.1 GCA_947643715.1 uncultured bacterium | reverse complement strand
CTTTAAGACCCCAGTGTTTTCAAGGCTTTGCGGGTTTTGTCAGTTATTCCCACTCAATCGTCGCTGGGGGTTTGCTGGTGATATCGTACACGATCCGGTTGATCCCTTTCACTTCATTGACGATACGTACAGACACCTTGTCCAATATCTCGTATGGGATCCTGGACCAGTCCGCCGTCATGAAATCGCTGGTGGTCACTGAACGCAGGGCCAAGGTGTGGTCATACGTCCGGCCGTCCCCCATCACACCTACGGAGCGCATGTTGGTGAGTACGGCGAAGTACTGATCCATGTCCCGCTCCAGTCCCGCGCGAACGATCTCCTCCCGGAAGATGGCGTCGGCTTCCCGCAGGGTATCCAGCTTGTCCTTCGTGACATCGCCGATCACTCGGATGGCCAGGCCGGGGCCGGGGAAGGGCTGCCGCATGACCAGATACTCCGGCAATCCCAGCTCTCGGCCTAGCTGCCGCACTTCATCCTTGAACAGAGAGCGCAGGGGCTCCACGATCTCCTTGAAATCCACATGGTCGGGCAGACCGCCCACATTGTGGTGGCTCTTGATGACGGCGGCGTTCCCTGTCCCGGATTCGATGACATCGGGATAGATGGTCCCTTGGGCCAGGAATTCCACAGCGCCCACTTTTTTGGCCGCTTCCTCGAACACGCGGATGAACTCTTCTCCGATGATCTTCCGCTTCCGCTCCGGATCGGACACGCCAGCCAGCTTGGCCAGGAAACGATCCTCAGCGTCCACACGCAGGAAGTTCATGGCCCATTGAGAGAACGCGGCCTCGACCTCGTCCCCTTCGTCCTTCCGCATGAGTCCGTGATCTACGAACACGCAGGTGAGCTGCTCACCCACCGCCTCTGCGAGCAGGGCCGCCGCAACGGACGAGTCCACTCCGCCGCTGAGCGCCAGCAGCACCTTGCCGTCTCCGATCTTCTCCCGCAAGGCGGCGACAGCCGTGCGCTTGTAGTCCTCCATGGTCCAGTCCCCGGTGGCGTGGCATGCCTCATACAAAAAGTTGCGGATCATATCCACCCCGTGCTGGGTATGGTCTACCTCCGGGTGGAACTGCACCCCGTAGAACCTGCGCGCTTCGTCCGCGATGGCCACATTGGGACATGCGTCGGAATGGGCGGTGAGTGCGAACCCCTCGGGCACCTTCTCCATGTAGTCGCCGTGGCTCATCCAGGTGATGCCGGTTTCGGGCAGTCCCCGGAACAGCTTGCAGTTCCCGTCGAAATAGGTGACGGTCTTGCCGTACTCCCGGGCGGAGTCGTCCTGCGCGGCCGTGACCCGGCCCCCAAGCTGGTGGGCCATGAGCTGACAGCCGTAACAGATGCCCAGGATGGGCACTCCCAAAGTGAAGATCTCCGGATCTGCCTGGGGGGAATCCTCCAGATAGACGGAATTGGGACCTCCGGTGAAGATGATCCCGATGGGCTCCATGGCTTTCAGCGTGGACAGGGGAGTAGTGTAGGGTCTGACCTCGCAATACACGCCGCACTCCCGGACCCGGCGGGCGATGAGCTGGTTATATTGCCCGCCGAAATCCAGGACGATCACAGTCTGGTGGGACATGGCCGTGCCTCCTTTTCCTTAGTGGTCTCGTCTCGAACGCCGCTCGTCCTCGAAAACTCCGTGCGCACCGTCACCGCACCAGGAGATCGTCCAGCTCCCCCTGTTCGAACCGTATAGAGGGCTCATGTTTCTCCTCGTCCCGAACAGGGAGGAAGGGATCGAGCACCGTCACACGTTTGCCGCACTCGGGGCAGCGGTACTGGATGGCCCCGCAGGCATACATGCCTGCGGGGATGTCCGCCTTTTTCTCCACCATGTACAGGTGTTCTCTGAAATACTTTGGGTCCTTGTGCTCCACATAGTGTCCCACGGACATGCTGGGCAGGGCGAAAAGCTGCTTATGGGTCTTTTCCATGGCGCACTTGCACGGCTTGCACCAGTCGTCCTGGTATTTGCGCAGCCACTTGTCGATCAGTCCCATATCATGCACCTGCGTTCTGCCGGCGGGCCTGATCCAGCACCTGGACCCAAAGATCGGCCTTGGAGATGCCCTCCAGTACCTTCTCGTCGTTCATCTTCCAGCGCTGGTTGGAGATGAAGGTGTTCACCCGCACCTTGATGCCGTCGATCTCGAACAGGAAGCTCACGCGGCTGGTGCCCCGCATGAAGCCCGCGCCGGCCGCGCCGTCGTCCGTCCATGCGCGGGACACGCGGTCGGCAGGCACCACCTGGACCTTGAACGGGCTCCAGAAGAACAGCAGGCCGATCTTGCCCTGCTTGATGTCCATGGACACCACACAGCCGTCGCTGTAGAAGATCTGGCGATGGTCGATGCCCATCTGGTCGAGCTGCTTCTCCATGTTCTTCTTGCCGATCTTCCAGACCGTCCTGCCGCCGAAGATCCACCAGAGTATAGCGACCATGGGGATGATGGCGAAGCATATCCCGGCGCCTGTCCCGCCGTCCTTGAAGAACAGATAGCCGACGAGGACGCTCGCCGCCGCGATCGCCAGGGGGATCAGGAAATATCCCAGCAGATACGCCAGATCGATCTTTTTGACTTTGTCCATTTTACACACGTTCCTTCCTCTCTTGATGATATCTCAGTGTCCCGCCCTCCGGCGGTTTGGGAACGATCCGAAGGCCCCTGGTCCATGGAGGAGGGGCCGGATGTCGATGGGAGGCTGACGTCAGCTCAGTCCCACTCGCTCTTGGGCTCTCCCTCCTTGGGCCTCGGGGCAAAGAAAAAGGGGAAGATGCCCAGCTTGGCTCCCAGGGAGTGGAGGAACGGGAAGCATACCAGGATCGTGATCACCTGGACCGTGCCGGTATACCGTTGGTCATAGTCCTCCTGGGAGACGATCCCCCCTGTCCCACACATGTCCACATAGAAGTCGGTGCGGCTCAACACGGTGTCGCGGTACTGGATCTGTTCCATGAAGGTCTCGTCGGCGGTGAGGTCCTCGAACACCACCCGGCCCACAGGCAGGACGTGGTCGCCGGAGAAATAGTCCTCGCCCAGCCGCTGGATGTTTTGGTTGTTGATGATGGCCATCACGAGCTCCCCGGAGGGGAGCGTCAGCGCCTCGGCCACCCGGCCTTGATACATCGCGGAACCGTTGTCATAGTACTTGATGCCGGGAGACACCACAGTGAAGGTGTCGTGGCTGAGCAGGTCGGCCACGCTCTGGGCGCGGAACACGTCCTCGCCCGCCGGGCCGCCCACCTCGTTCTCGGGGATGGTGTTCTTTTCCACATGATCCTCGTACATGCCGGGCAGGAACAGCTCCACGATCTTCACAGTGCCCAAACTGATCACGAAGGCCAGCAGGAGGGTGAGCCAGATATCGAACCGCAAAGGGACATAGCGCATGATAAGCCCCTCCTCCCGCTCAGATCTTCGTGATATCGACGGCCAGCAGATCCCGGCTCCTACCTTGCTGCCGCGCGGTGAGCAGTGCCCGGGCCGTATCGATGGAGGTGACGCAGCCCACGCTGTGCTCTACAGCGGCACGGCGGATCTTGAATCCGTCCGTGTCCTGCCGCCTGCCCCGGGTGGGGGTGTTGATCACCAGGTCGATGGTGCCCGAGGCGATCATATCCATGATATTGGGGTGGCCCTCCGACACCCGGGCCACCGGAGTGCAGGGCACCCCCGCTTCCGTCAGGGTCCGGCAGGTGCCGTCGGTGGACAACAGCTCCACGCCCATGTCGGCGAAGCCGCGGGCGATGCCGATGGTCTCCCCTTTGTCCTCGTCCTTCACCGTGATGATGATGCGGCCGCCCTTCTTGGGCGCACGCATGTTGGCGCCCTTGAACGCTTTCAGCAGGGCCTGGGGGAAGGACTCGGCGATGCCCAGCACTTCGCCGGTGGATTTCATCTCGGGGCCCAGGCCGGTGTCCACGTCCGCCAGCTTCTCAAAGGAGAACACAGGCATCTTCACCGCGAAATAGTCCGCCTCTTGGTAGATGCCGGTGCCGTAGCCCAGGTCCTTCAGCTTCTGGCCCAGCATCACCCGGGTGGCCAGATCGATGATGGGCACCCCGGTGACCTTGGAGATATAGGGGATGGTGCGGGAGGACCGGGGGTTCACCTCTATGACGTACACCTGGTCGTCATAGATGATGAACTGGATATTGATCAGCCCCACCACGCCCAGCGCTTTGGCCAGGTCGTAGGTGTACCGCTCGATGGTCTTTTTGTGTTTGTCCTCCACATGGATGGAGGGGTAGACGGAGATGGAGTCCCCGGAATGGACCCCGGCCCGCTCCACATGCTCCATGATGCCGGGGATGAGCAGGTCCTCTCCGTCGAACACGCCGTCCACCTCCACCTCGCGGCCCATGAGGTATTTGTCGATGAGGATGGGGTGTTCCTGGACGGTGAGATTGATGATGCGCATGAAGTCGGTGATGTTCCGGTCGTTGTATGCGATCTCCATCCCCTGGCCGCCCAGCACGTAGGAGGGACGTACCAGCACCGGGTAGCCGATCTCGTTGGCCGCGGCCAGGGCCTCCTCGGTGGTGAACACCGTGCGGCCCTTCGCCCGGGGGATGCGGCACTGGTTCAGGATCTCGTCGAACCGCTCCCGGTCCTCCGCCGCGTCCACGCCGTCGGAGGAGGTGCCCAGGATGGGGACCCCCATCTCGGTGAGGGCCTTGGCCAGCTTGATGGCGGTCTGCCCGCCGAACTGGACCACCGCCCCCCAGGGCCGCTCCTGCTCCACGATGTTCAGCACGTCCTCGGCGGTGAGGGGCTCGAAGTACAATTTGTCCGCCACGTCGAAATCGGTGGAGACAGTCTCGGGGTTGTTGTTGACGATGATCGTCTCATGGCCCAGCCGCTCCAGCGCCCACACGGAGTGGACGGAGCAGTAGTCGAACTCGATGCCCTGGCCGATGCGGATGGGGCCGGAGCCCAGCACCAGCACCTTTTTCCGGCCCGTGTCCTCGGTGGCGGCCTCGTTCTCCCCGTCGTAGCTGGAATAATAGTATGGGGTCTCCGCGTCGAACTCGGCGGCGCAGGTGTCCACCATCTTGAAGCTGGGCACGATGCCGTACCGCTCCCGCAGGGCCTTGACGTCCTTCTGCTCCATGCCGCACAGCCAGCCGATGTAGCTGTCGGCGAAGCACATCTCCTTGGCCTTTCGCAAGGTGTCACCGTCGGGCTCCCCTTTGCAGAGGATGAGGGCCTGCTCCATGTCGATGATGTTCTTGAACCGGTCCAGGAACCAGATGTCCATCTTGGTGATGGAATTGATCTTCCGGGGGGAAACGCCCCGGCGGATGGCCTCCGCCACCACGAACAGGCGCTCGTCGTCCACATTCACCAGCAGGTCCTCGATCTCGTCGGTGTACAATTCGTCCAGCTTGGGCAGGCGCAGGGCCCGGACGTTCAGCTCCAGAGAGCGGATCGCTTTCATCAGCGCCCCCTCGAAGGAGTTGGCGATGGCCATCACTTCGCCGGTGGCCTTCATCTGGGTGCCCAGGGTGCGGCTGGCCGTGGTGAACTTGTCGAAGGGCAGGCGGGGGATCTTCAATACGCAGTAGTCCAGCGTGGGCTCGAAGCAGGCGGTGGTCTTGCCGGTGACGGCGTTGGGGATCTCGTCCAGGGTATAGCCCAGTGCGATCTTGGCCGCCACCTTGGCGATGGGGTAGCCCGTGGCCTTGGAGGCCAGGGCGGAGGAGCGGCTCACCCGGGGGTTGACCTCGATGACGGCATATTCATAAGAATCCGGATCCAGGGCAAACTGGCAGTTGCAGCCGCCCTCGATGCCCAAGGCGGTGATGATGTCCAGGGCGGCGGAGCGCAGCATCTGATATTCCCGGTTGGCCAGGGTCTGGGTAGGGGCGACCACGATGGAGTCGCCGGTGTGGACGCCCACCGGATCGAGGTTCTCCATGGAGCAGATCTGGATGACGTTGCCGGCGCGGTCGCGCATGACCTCGAACTCGATCTCCTTCCAGCCGGCGATGCACCGCTCGATGAGCACCTGTCCCACCCGGCTGAGGTGGATGCCCCGGTCGGCGATCTCCCGCAGGGACGGCCCGTCGTAAGCGATGCCGCCTCCGGTGCCGCCCAGGGTGTAGGCGGGACGGACGATCACCGGATAGCCGATCCGCTCCGCGAAGGCCACGGCCTCGTCCACGCTCTCCACCACGTCGGAGATGACGCAGGGCTGGCCGATGGACTCCATACAGTCCTTGAAGCCCTGGCGGTCCTCCGCTTTGTGGATGGACTCCGGGCTGGTGCCCAGCAGGCGCACGCCGTATCTGGCCAAGGTGCCGTTCTCGTGCAGCGCCATGGCCAGGTTGAGCCCGGTCTGTCCTCCCAGAGTGGGCAGGATGGAATCGGGCCGCTCCATCTGGATGACCTGGGTCACGCTGTCCACGTTCAGCGGTTCGATATACACATGGTCGGCGATGTCCTTGTCCGTCATGATGGTGGCGGGGTTGGAGTTCACCAGCACCACCTCCACCCCCTCTTCCTTCAGGGCGCGGCAGGCCTGGGTGCCGGCGTAATCGAATTCTGCGGCCTGGCCGATGACGATGGGGCCGGAACCCAGCACCAGTACCTTTTTGATGTTCGTATCCTTGGGCATCAACGATCACCTCCCATAGAAGCGATGAAGCGGTCGAACAGGTATCCCGTATCCTCGGGGCCCGGGCTGGCCTCCGGGTGGAACTGGACGGTGAAGCAGCCGGGCCGGGCATAGCGCAAGCCCTCCACGGTGCCGTCGTTCACGTTCACGTGGGACACCCGGGCCACCGCCGGGTCCACGCTGTCCGCGTCCACCACATAGCCGTGGTTCTGGCTGGTGATGAAGCACCGGCCGGACCCCAAGTCCTTCACCGGGTGGTTGCCCCCGCGGTGGCCGAACACCATCTTGTGGGTCTTGGCTCCGGTGGCCAGGGCCAGGAGCTGGTGGCCCAGGCACACGGCGAACAGCGGGATATGGGAATCGTACAGCGCCCGCACCTCCCGGACGATCTCCACGTTGTCCGCCGGGTCGCCGGGCCCGTTGGAAAGCATCACGCCGTCGAAGCCGCCGCCGAGCACCTCGCTGGCGGCGGTGTGGGCCGGGAACACGGTCACCTCGCAGCCCCGGCGGCACAGGCACCGGATCATGTTCTGCTTCACGCCGTAGTCCATCAGCGCCACCCGGCGCTTTCGCTCTCCTTCGGCGGGGAACACCTCTTTTTCAGGCCGGGTCACCCGTTCCACCGTGCCGGACACCCGGTAGGCCGCCAGCCGGTCCATGACCTCTTTGACATGAAAATGCTCCGCACAGGTGATCATGCCGTTCATGGTCCCTTGACTGCGCAGGAGCTTCGTGAGGGCACGGGTGTCCACACCCTCGATGCCCACGATATGGTTCGCTTTCAGATGATCGCCCAAGCTGCCCTCGCAGCGGAAGTTGCTCCCCATCGGAGAGAGGTGGCGCACCACCAACGCCTCCGCCCAGGGCCGGCTGGACTCGTCGTCCTCGCGGTTCACGCCGTAATTGCCGATGAGGGGATAGGACATCACCACGCCCTGCCCAGCATAGGAGGGGTCGGTGATGATCTCCTGATAGCCGGTCATGGACGTGTTGAACACCATCTCGCACACCCGGTCCTCCGCCACGCCGATCGCGTCGCCGCGAAAGACCGCGCCGTTGGCCAAGATCAAAGTCGCCTTCAAGCCTGCATCCCACCTTTATATTTACTTTGCTTATTTTAGCGTATCTGACCCAGAAAAAGCAAGAAGATCTCTCCTCCTTTTTGCCCCGGCGGCGAAAATCGGAATTTTGGACAAACCGCTGGCATATCCGCCCCATCACACGGGCAAAATGTTCAAGTGACTATCTACGCCCCATCCCTCCCAGTTGAAAACGAGGTGTTTCTGTGTTTGTAGTGCTCGTGCGCACGATAGTGCTCTATCTGTTCATCATCGCGGGGATCCGGCTGCTGGGCAAGCATCAGATCGGCCAGCTCGAGCCCTCCGAGCTGGTGCTCACCCTCATCATCGCCGACCTGGCCTCCGTCCCCATGCAGGACAACGGCATCCCTCTGCTGGACGGGCTCATCCCCATCGTGGTCCTGCTGGCCATGTCCACCATCATCTCGGTGCTTTGTACCCGGTCCATACGGTTCCGGGCGCTGCTGTGCGGACGTCCCTCCGTCATCGTGGAGAACGGTCAGGTGATCGTGGAGGAGCTGAAAAAGAACCGGCTCACCCTGGACGAGCTCATGGAGGAGCTGCGCATCCAGGGGTACGCCGACTTCAAGTCCATCAAGTTCGCCCTGCTGGAGACCAACGGCCAGCTCTCCGTGCTGCCTTACGCGGCGGACAAGCCGGCCACTGCCGCCCAGCTCGGCCTGAGCCCGGAGGAGACGGGGCTGCCTGTGGTGATCGTCAGCGACGGGCGGCTGCTGGAGCACAACCTGAAGGGGGCGGGATATGAGCAGACCTGGCTGGAGAAGCAACTGACGGCCCACGGCCTGCACTCTCACCGCCAGGCGTTCCTGCTCACCGTGGACGAGGCCGGCAACACCTATTGTGTGCCGAAAAAGGAGGTGTCGAAATGAAGCGGCTGTATATCTCCGCTGCGCTCATCATCCTGATCGGGGCGCTGTCCGGTGTGCATATCTGGCTGCTGGGCCGGTTCACCGGCGAGCTCGCCGAGCTGCTCACCCAGGCCCAGGCCCAGGTGGAGCTGGAGGATTGGGAGCAGGCCGCGCGGCTCACCCGCCAGGCCAAGGAGCGCTGGGTGGACCACGAAGGCTATCTCCATATCACCCTGCGCCATGGGGACATGGACGCCGTGCTCATCTCCATGGACGAGGCCCTGGCCTTTCTGGAGGGCGGGGAACGCCAGCCCTCGGAGTATGCCGCCGTCAACGCCCGGCTATTGACCCAGCTCGCGCTCCTGGTGGAAGCAGAACTGCCCACCCTTAGCAATCTGCTGTGAACGCCCCACCGGCTGAGGCGCGCCAGCCGGTGGATGGATAGGATGGCACGCTTTGGGCATACTGGGACGGAGGTGACATCGCATGGATATGACCGATCAACAATACGACCGATACGTCAGTGAACGGGCCCAGCCGTCCCCGCTGTGGAAGGACTGCCTGTGGGCCTTCTGTGTGGGCGGGGCCATCTGTGCCGGGGGCCAGGGGCTCATGGCCCTGTACCAGAGCTGGGGAGCCGGAAAGGAGGACGCAGGCACATGGACCTCTATCACGCTGATCTTCCTGGCCTCGCTGCTCACCGGCCTGGGGGTGTTCGACTCCATCGCCAAGCGGGCGGGCGCGGGCACGCTGGTGCCCATCACCGGCTTCTCCAACGCCATGGTGTCCCCGGCGCTGGAGTTCAAGAGCGAGGGCTTCATCACCGGGACCGGGGCCAAGCTGTTCACGGTGGCGGGCCCGGTGCTGGCCTACGGCATCTCAGCCAGCGTGATCTATGGGATAGTGTGGTATATCATAGGGCTCTTTTGAGCGCGCGTGCGGCGGACCGGTCTGCCGCACGCCGCTTTTTATCCGTTTGCGTAGGAAAATCCCTTGTCCTGCCAGGGGAAAGATGGTATACTTGTGGCCAGAGAAAGAAAACAAGGAGGACGATGTCCCATGACCTACCAGGAGGAGTTCATCCACTTCATGGTGCGCTCCGGCGTGCTCACCTTCGGGGACTTCATCACGAAGTCCGGCCGGAAGACCCCCTACTTCGTCAACACCGGCAACTACAAGACCGGCGCCCAAGCCACCCGCTTGGGGGAGCACTATGCCGCGTGTATCCAGGAGCACATGCCGGAGGGCATCGACGCCCTGTTCGGCCCCGCTTACAAGGGGATCCCCTTGGCGGTGTCCGCCGCGTCGGCGCTGTACCGGAACTACGGCCGGGACCTGCCCTACTGCTTCAACCGGAAAGAGGCCAAGGATCACGGAGAGGGCGGCTCGATGGTCGGCTATCAGCCCAAGGACGGGGACCGCGTGGCCATCATCGAGGACGTGGTCACCGCCGGGACCGCCGTGCGGGAGACGATCGAGCTGTTCAAGCATGTGGCGGACGTCGAGCTGTGCGCCCTGTTCGTCAGCGTGGACCGGATGGAACGGGGCACCCGGGGGTGCACCGCCTTGGATGAGCTGCGCCAGGATCTCGGCATCCAGGTCTATCCCATCGTCACCATCCGCGACGTGATGGACTGCCTCTATGACTGTCCGGTGGACGGCAAGGTGTATATCGACGACGCCATGCTGGCCCGGATGGAGGATCACCTGGCCCAGTATGGCCCGAATGGTTGAGCATGGATGGGGACAAGGGCGGTAAGAAAGCACCCAGCATCCACACCGGGCATCGCAAACGCACCAAGATCGAGTTCGTGGAGCGTGGGCTGGAGGGGATGCCCGACCACAAGATATTGGAGCTCGTCCTGTTCTATTCCATCCCGCAGGGCGACGTGAATCCGCTGGCCCACCGGCTGGTGGATCATTTCGGGTCCCTGTTCGGAGTGTTCCATGCCACCTATGACCAGTTGATAGCCGTGCCCGGTGTGGGAGACAACACGGCCACGCTGCTCCAACTCATCCCTGCCGTCGCGGCCCAGTACATGCGCCAGAGCGCGAGCTTCGACGACCAGATCGTCAGTAGCTGGCAACTCCAGGAACTGCTCCAGCCCTATTTCCTGGCTCAGCGGGACGAACTGGCGTATCTCGTGTGTATGGACAACAAGAACAAGCTCCTGGCGGTCAGGAAGCTGGAGAGTGGTTCGGTCGATGCGGTACATATCACCACGCGAAAGGTGTTGGAGACGGCCTTGGCCTGTAACACCAGCAAAGCGGTGCTGGCCCACAACCATGTTTCCGGTGTGGCCATGTGGTCTCAGTCGGATGTGGACACCACTCTGCGGCTGAAGGGGCTGCTGGCTGCGGCGGGCATCGAGCTGATCGACCATGTGATCTTCGCAGGAGGAGAGATGCTGTCCATGGCGGACTCCGGCGTGTTCGAGGAAAAGACCGGCCGGCGGTGGGGCGGGAAGGGGACGTTCTGAAACGAGGCGCGGCCCATGGACGATCCCTCCTGCCGAACCGAGACCATATGAGGCTGCGAAGGGTCCGCGGATCTTGTGGAGCAAGGTCTGCGGGCTTTTTCCGTGCCTCGCGGCACGATCTTCCCCATTTCCCAAAAAAGACGTAAAGGAATCTTCATGATCTTTTATAAGAACCTTTGTTGCGATCTTACGAAGGTCCGCTATAATGGTAACAGATCGGAAGCATTTAGAAAGAAGGGGACTCTATGGAGACCAAACGAAGCAAACTGCTCCTCTGGGGGCTGACCATCGCCATCCTGGGCGGCTGCGTGTGGGCGCTGTACGCCACCGGCTTTTTCCAAGCGGCGGGTTCCCCGGAGCGGTTGGGGGAATACATCGCCCGCAGCGCGCCCTGGTCCCACCTGACGTATTTCATGGTGCAGCTCTTGTCGGTGGTGATCGCTCCCATCCCCAGCAACATCACAGCGGCGGCGGGGGCGTATCTGTTCGGGCTGTGGCCCTCCTTCCTGCTCACCTGGGGGGCGGTGACGGCGGGATCGGTCATCGTGTTCGCACTGGCGCGGCTGCTGGGCAAACAGTTCGTCAGCCGGTTCGTGAACGAGAAGCTGTCGGAACGGTATCTGGACCTCATCCGCCGGAAGCGGGACACGTTCCTGGCCCTGGCCTTCCTGTTCCCGTTCTTCCCCGACGACCTGCTGTGCATCCTGGCGGGGCTGACCGACATCTCGTTCAAACGCTTCTTCCTGCTGACCATGCTGTGCCGGCCCTGGGGGCTGTTGGTGGCCTGCGCAGTGGGCAGCTCCACCCTGTATGTCCCCTTGTGGGGGATGGCGCTGCTGGGGGTCGCAGGCGTGGCCGTGTTCCTGCTGGCTATGAGATATGGCGACCGGCTGGAGCGAGCCGTGATGGAACGGCTCGGCCGGTGAACTCAGGCCCTGACCGGACGCCTCTTATGAGGCGGTACGGAGACCGGCCAGGGCCTTCCGCTGCCCGGATCTTATCCCACCCTTCAGAGAAAAGGCTTGTAAACGGGAAAAAATCGTTTATAATGGTATCCGTTACAGGAGCTTTTCGCCTGAGATGAAGCGCTGTCATGCGCATGATGGAGGGTTTCGTATGTTCGACTTTGAGTATTTCGCCCCCACGCGGGTGGTCTTTGGCCGGGGCGTGGAGGTCCGTACCGGCCGGCTCGTCCGGGAGCTGGGGGCGCGCCGGGTCCTCATCCACTACGGCAGGCAGAGCGCCGTGCGCTCCGGCCTGTTGGACAGGGTGGCCGCCTCTTTGGACGAGGCGGGGGTCGCCCACACCAGTCTGGGGGGCGTGGCGCCCAATCCCCGGCTGAGCAAGGTCCGGGAGGGCGTTGAGGCCGCCCGCGCGTTCGGCGCGGAGCTGATCCTGGCTGTGGGCGGCGGCTCGGCGATCGATTCGTCCAAGGCGATCGCCTATGCGCTGGCAGAGCCTGACCATGATGTGTGGGACCTGTTCGCCCGCAAACGACAGGCCGCGGCCTGCCTGCCGGTGGCCTGTGTGCTCACCATCGCCGCTGCGGGCAGCGAGATGAGCAATAGCTGCGTCATCACCAACGATGAGACCGGGGAGAAGCGGGGCTACCGGAACGACCTGGCCCGGGTCAAGCTGGCCATCATGGACCCGGAACTCACGGTCGGCCTGCCCGCCTATCAAACGGCGGCCGGCTGCACCGATATCCTGATGCACACCCTGGAGCGGTATTTCACCCAGGGGGGCAACATGGCGCTTACCGATCGGATCGCAGAAGGGCTGCTGCGCACCGTGATGGAGAACGCCCTCATCCTTCGGGACCATCCCGCCGATATCGACGCCCGGGCGGAGGTGATGTGGGCGAGCTCCCTGTCCCACAATGACCTCACCGGCCTCGGGGCGGACGGGATGGACTTCGTCCCTCACGGCCTGGAGCACGAGCTGGGCGGGATGTTCGACGTCACCCACGGCGCGGGGCTGGCCGCCGTCTGGCCGAGCTGGGCCCGATACGTATACCGGGACTGCCTGCCCCGATTCGTCCGCTTCGCCCGCAACGTGATGGGAGTGGAGCAGAGGGCCACCGATGAGGAGACCGCTCTGGCGGGCATCGCCGCGCTGGAGGATTTCTTCCGGTCCATCCATATGCCCGTCACCCTGAAGGAGCTGGGGGTGGAGCCGACGCAGGAGCAGATCCTGGCCATGGCCGCGTCCTGCGCCCGGGGCGCGGGGGGCAAGAAGGGGACCGCTAAAGTACTGTACGAGGAGGACATGGCCGCGATCTATCGGATGGCCTTGTGAGGGGACTTCTCATGATGGATACGGTCCGTGCGCTGCTGCGCAAGCATCGGGAGCTGGTTGAATACGTTTTCTGGGGCGTTATGACCACTGTGGTCAACTATGCGGTCTATTTCCTGCTCACCAAGGTATTTCACGTCCATTACCTGACCAGCAACGGCATCGCTTGGGCGGTCAGCGTGGCGTTCGCCTATTTCGTGAACAAGATATTCGTGTTCCGCTCCCGGGACTGGGCCTGGAAGGTGGCCCTGCGGGAGCTGTGGCAGCTCGTGGCCTCCCGGCTGTTCTCCCTGGGGCTGGAGATGGGCATCCTTTGGCTGTTCGTGGACATGCTCTGCTTCGACGACACCGTCATCAAGCTGATCGCCAATGTAGTGGTAGTGGTGGTCAACTACGTGCTGAGCAAATTCATCATCTTCAAAAAGAAGTGACGACGGACCGGGGGGGGGGGGGGGCCCCCCCCCCCCCCCCAATTCAAACACACGGGGCCGGCCCCCCCCCCCAAGAAAAAAAAAA
>CANRXB010000057.1 GCA_947643715.1 uncultured bacterium | reverse complement strand
CCAACGGCGACGGGCTTATGCCTCCACAGCCAGCCGAACAGGTCCCCGATCCGCTCCAAGATCCAGCCGATAAAACTGCAGATGAGCCAGATCGCGGCCAGGGCAATGAACAGATAGATCATGCGTCATCCTCTTTCCGGCGCATGGACCGCAAAGCTCACGCTCTCCGCGTCCTCCAGCCGCCGGAGAGTCTCCCCTGTGAACATGGACCTGCGCAAGCTCCTCTCTGCCTTGACCTGGCTCCACTCCCCCTCCTGGTCCTGGAAGTGGAGCGCGACGGAAACGATCACTTCCCGTTCTCCGCGCTTGGCCGTGAAGGATGCCTCTCCGCCACGGTATATCAGACCATCGCGCACACGGTCCCGGATCTCCCCATCCGTGAATCCGCCCAGCACCTCCAGATAGGTCTCCAGGCTGTACTTCCCCAGCGCCGACTGGATCAGATATTGGAGATCTTCCTTCAGCCCGCCGCCGGACCGACCGGCCTGCGCACCCTCCATCCCCGCGTCTTGCGCATCTTGCTGCGCATGGGAAGGGACGATCTTGGATCCATCCTCCATCATGGCGTCCCCTTTCAGGCAGAATGGAGCTGTAGCTCCAATTCCGGCGTCAGATCGAATTCGTCCTCCAGTGCGGCGAAATCCCTATACTTCTCCGGGACCTCGCTTTTGTCCATCTCCTTGGCCACGACGGTCTCCCTCCATCTGCCCTGCTCGTTCTTGGAATAATATTTGGTCAAGGTCTGGAACCGGTCCCCGAGCCTCCGGATGGCGACACGGCAGCCCTGCACCACTCTGTCGATCCTGGCCTGCACCCGATAGATCGCCTTTTTCATGAAATCCACGATCTTGTCCCAATAGCGCGAGATCACGCTCGCCCCGACGATGATCGCCCCTAGGATCAATGCGACTGCGATCATACTGTCCCTCCTCTCGTCTTTTCGATCTGCGATACCGCGTATCTCTCCGATACCTCACGTTCCTCTACGACGGACCAGCCCGAATTGTCCCGCTTGCTGCGGGCGATGCGGTCCAGCGCAGCCTCGAACTCCGCCTGGGACATGCTGGCCAGCCCGGCCCGGGCCGTCCTGAGCGCTGCGGTCAGGGTCGCGTTGGCGATGTCCGCACCGCTGATGCCCCGGCGATCGCGCGCGACCTGGGCGAAGTCGATGGTATTGGGGACCGTATCGCTCAGATAGTGCCGCAGCAAAGCGAGCCGGCCGGCCTCGTCCGGCAGCGGGAAGTGGATGTGGTATGGGATCCTGCGCAGGAACGCTGGGTCGTAATTGCTGATAAAATTCGTGGTGAAGATCACGATCCCAGAAAAACGATCCAGCAGCGTCAGCAGGACGGACCGGGTCTGGTTCACGCTGACGTCGGTCACGCTGCTCATCTCGGTCACTCGCCTGCTGAGCAGGGCGTCCGCCTCGTCGAACAGCAGCAGGGCGTTCCCGGCTGATGCACGGTCGAACAGCTTCGTCAGGTTCTTGGACGTCTCACCCACATACTTCGATTCGATATCGGCATAGTCCACCCGCATGATCGGGATCCCGAGCTGAGCGGCCACCGCGTTCGCAGCCATGGACTTCCCGGTCCCCGGTTCTCCATAAAAGTCGAGGCACATGTTGGCGGGCGACTTGATCACGTTCGCCAGCTTCCACTCCACGAACAGTTTTTCCCGGAACTGGAACACGGAGATGGCATCCTGGATCTCCTGTAAGGTCTCCTCCGCCAAGATCATATCGCTGAACCGGTACTTTGGCCTCTCGACGAGCGAGCCCACCGCAGCCGGTGCCTTCTGGTCCTCCACCTTCTGCGGCTCGTCCCTGGGCGGGTCTCGTCTCTTGATCGGCGTTGGATCGATCGGCATGGCCTGCCTCCCCCCTCTGGTCCTGTTCCGTGCTCCGCACGCCCTGACAGCGATCTGTTTTCGTTGATGAGCTTATCACATCTCGTGTTTTTTTGCAAGATACAGGCTATGCCAAAAAGAACGATCGGCTCCCACCGCTCGCGTGGAGGACGGCTGCCCGCGTTGGAACGGGGACATGCCCATCGGCCCCGCTCCATAGGAGAAGAGCCGGCGCAGTATGACTGCGCCGGCTCTTTGGAACCATCTGGACTGTTTTCGCTTACTTCATCAGGTCCATCAGCCGCTGGAGCATCACAGCAGCCTCAGCGCGGGTGGCGGTGGCGGTAGGCGCCAGCACCTTCTCGCTCTTGCCCGACATGATCTCGTTGACCACGCACCAGACCATAGCATCCTTCGCCCAGTCATGGGTCGCGGAATTGTCGTCGAAGCTGTCCAGCTCACTGCCGAACCCGACGGAGCCCACATCGACCAGCTGCGCGTAGCGGTACAGCATGACGGCCAACTGCTCACGGGTGATCGCGTCGTAGGGCTTGAAGATGCCTTCATCATAGCCCTGCACCACGCCGACCCGATCGGCCCAAGCCACGCTGTCGGCGAACCAATCGTCATCCTTCACGTCGCTGAAGTCGGCCTCGTAGCCCTCCTGGCCATTCGACAGCCGGAACAGCGCGGTGACCAGCATAGCGCGGTTCAGCGTGCCGTCCACATCGAAGCGGTCGTCGCTCACGCCGTTGAGGATGCCCAGGCCAGCGGTCTGGTCGATGGCCTTCTTGGCCCAGTGATCGGCGGGCACGTCAGAGAACTTCTTCTCGGGAGCGGGGATGTTGGCGGGGATCTCCAGGTCCACCAAGACCTCGTCCGAGGAATCCACCACTTTGATGGCAACGCCGTTCTTGTCGCTGGAGGCGGTGACAGTGGTGTCCACCACGGGCAGCGGCTTGATGTCCGCCATAGCGGCAGCCAGCTTGTCGGTAGCGGCCTTGAGGGCAGCGGCGTCGGTGGTCTTGGAGTCGTTCAGGACGGTCTTGGCCTGGACGAGTGCGGACTGGAACGCGGCGATGGCGTCCTTCGCGGTGCCGGTATAGCCGTCTGCCTTGGTGCAGTTGGCGGTGTCCACCCGGTTGGCCAGGCTGACCTGATCGAACAGGTCGCTCTTGTCGGTGTCGTTGAGGGTGATCTTCAGATTGTCCAACACGAAGTCCTTGTAGCCGCCGAACGCGGACTCATTGTCCCAGTAGCCCAGGCCCTGGGTATCGGCGGTGTTGCCGGAGCAGATGGCGATCCAGGTCTGGCCGGACTCGCTGCCCACCACGGTGAACTTGGCGTGGCCCACAGCGGCCTTGGCGGTGCCGGAGACCGCCTTGAAGTCACGGTCCTTGTCCAGGGTCTTGACCAGCTCGATGGTGTCGGTGGTGCCCACGGCATAGCCATAAGCGTCGTAATCGCACTCGCCGTCGCCGATGCTCACGTAGTAGCTGCCGGTGGTGCCCAGCTCATAGTCGAACTCGACGGTGTAGGTCTTGCCCGGCTCGAAGCGGAAGTTCTGGGGGATGGTCTGCATGAGGATCTGGCCCGGGCCTCCGTCAAGGCCGTTGACCTTCACGGACCAGTTGCCGCTGATGACGTCGTCCAGCAGCTTCACGTCCCAACCCGCCTGGGTGTACGGAGCGTGCAGCTCGGACAGATGCTGGCGGTTGTCCTCCACGCCCTCGAAGCTGCTGACCACGAAGGGATACATGCCCTGGGCCACGTTCTCGAAGTCCTGGAAGAAGCCGGTCACGTTGCCGTCCTTGTCATAGGTGAAGTTGTCCGCCTTGGTCTCCAGGGTACGCATGTGGGCGAAATAGGCGTCGCCGCTGCCTTCATGGCTGAGGGTGATGGTGTAGGTCTTGTCTGCCTCAGGGGTGAAGAACACGTACATGTTCTGGAAACGGCTGGTCTGGTCGGCGGCAAAACCGCCGGTCGTCTTGGAGTAGAGGGTGTGGAGCGGGTATGCGCTGACATAGTTCTGGGCGATGGAGCGCATGGTGTAGTTGCTGGCCAGCACCTTCCCATCCTCATCGGTGATGGTGACGGAAGCCTTGCTGTCGCTGAGGTTGTCTACCGCCACGTAGGTGAGGTACTTCTGGCCGGGGGTCAGGTCGGTCATCGTCTGGCTCACGCTGGACTTGCCGCTCAGCTTCAGAGCGGAGATGCCGCCGGCGTTGGTGACGCGGCGGGCGGTGCCGGTGACGTCCCAGGGGCTGTTGGCCATGTCGATGTTGAAGGAGGAGTCCTCCACATGCAGCCCGGTGCTATAGGTGATCTGGGGGCCCTTGCTGGCCTCGCCCTTGACCACCACATAAGCGGTGTTGGCCTTGGTGCTGGAGGGGAAGGTGATCTTGCCGTCCTTCACGGACAGGGTGCGCGCTGTGCCGCGGCCCTGATCGGACAGCTCATAGGCGACGACGTCGGACAGGTCTTCCCAACCGTTGGGCAGTGCCCAAGTGGAGGAACCGCCCTTGGCGTTCCAGTGGTACAGCTTCTCATCATCGGCGCTCACGCGCTCGCCGGTGGCGGAGTCCCAATACCAAGGGATCAGGTACTTCAGAGTGGCCTTGCTCGTGGGGAACACGGGGTCTTCGCCGGCGGAAGCGGGGGCGCCGGTGAGGATGATCTTGCCGTTGAGGGTGATCACGCGGGAGCGGTACTCGGTCTCATCGTCCGCGGAGTAGACCGCCTGCGTGTCCAGCTTGCTGTCCAGGCCGCGGGTGACGACCACCTGGTCGCCGCCGCCCTGGAGGACGATCTGCATCTCGGGGCTCCACTCGGCGCTCTCGGTGCGCGCGCCGTTGGCGCTCTTGCTGTAGGGGATGGTCACGGCGTTGTCCGCATCGGTCCACTGCATGATGTCATAGTGCTGGAGGAACTTGGTGTACACCATCTGGTTGAAGGTGTTGTAGATGGACAGATCGTACTCGTCGTCCTTCTGCCAGCCCTCGAAGCCCTGCATGGCCGGGCCGCCCAGCAGCGGGGCATTGCACGCGCCGCCGTAGGTGGGGAAGTCGGCGGGGAAAGCGTCCTTGTAGCCGTTGAGCAGGAAGCGCAGCACGCTGCTGTTCAGCCAGCCCTTGTAGCTGTAGTCGCCGTAGGTGTAGTCGGAGGTCCAGTGCTGGAAGGTGGAGTCATAGGGATTGGCGAAGGACCACTCCTGGGTGATGCGCCAGCCCTTGTTCTCGGTGATCTCCTTGGTGAGCTGCCGGGTCATCCAGGCGTCCTCGTTGATGCCGTGCTGGCCGTTGCCCCACACGTCCACATACACGAAGCTCAGCCGGTCGCCGACGAGGTCGTACAGCTTCTGGAAGCGCTCGGCCCGGTCGCCGGTGGCGAAATCGTAGGCGACGTTCATGTTGACGCCCTGGTCGATCCAGTTCCAGCCGTAGCGCAGGGCGCCCTCGGCATTGCGGCCCACGCGGTTCTCATCGAACGCCTTGGCCTCGGGATAGAACTCGGAGGCATTGACATGGATGCCGAACTGGGCGCCCAGCTCATTGCCTTCCTCCATCATGGTGATCATGTCCTCCACGCCGCCCATGCGCTGGCCGATGTTCCAGTAGTCGGGGTGGCCGGAGTCATGGCCTTCGCTGGCGTAGCCCTTGAGCAGGACCATCTGGCCCAGCCCGTCGGTGTGCAGGGCCACCCGCTTCACGTTGTCCAGGGCGAACAGGAAGGGGTGCTGGGCCTGACCGCCGAAGTTCATGCTGATGCGCAGGTTCACTGCGTCCCGCACGCGGTCGCTGTGGACGGGCTTGTGCATGATGGTGTCACGGTAGGCGATGGCACCGTCCTGCCAGTCCATCCGGCCGTCGCTGTTCTCGTCCTTGTCGGTGATGACGACCTTGGCGAACAGGGGCAGCTCAGTGGGCTCCTTGACCATCTTGTCGGCAGGGATCGCGTGGAGCTCCCACTCGCCCAGCGTGGGGTACTTCCCGGTCTCTTTGAGCACGTCGGCGTTGTACATGGTGATGCTGCTCACCTTGCGGTCATAATACCACTCCGTGCTGCTCAGGCTGACGGTCTCGGTCTTGCCGTCCTCGCTGGCGGAGAAGGTGGCCTGGACCGGGTTGTTGTCGCAGCCGGCCAGGCGCACCTGGTTCGGCTTCATGTACTCGGAATTGCTGGCCAGGCTGGCGCTGATCTGGTCGTTATAGAGGAACCCGGCAAAGAACGCCACCGTCTCGTTCTCGCCCATCTTCTCATGGGCGAAGATGGTCTTGTCGCTGGTGGAGATGGAGGTGTTGCGGGCCACGCCGCCGGTGACCGCCACGGACCGGTCCGTGCCGTCGGTGCTGATGGAGACGAGGTTCTGTCCGGGGATGCCGATGGTCTGCAGGGGGTTGGCCATCCGGTCGTCCTTCAGATAGTCCACCTTGTCGATGTAGAACGCCAGGGTGTTGTCCCCATCGTCGCCCACCACGATGCGGGCGGTGATCTTCACGTTCAGCCCGGTGGCGCCGGCGTTCTTGGCATCCGCGCTCACCGTCATGGTATAGGTGATGGTCTTGCCGTCGCTGGACTTCGCGCTCTCCACCACCGGCTTCACAGCCGTGCCGTTGAGCTCGATGGTGTCCAGCACGTCGAGCTGGCCGTCCACCACCTTCTCTTCGGTGGTGCCGGGATGCAGCTCATACCGCACGACCCGGGGGAATTTCTCATCCACATACACCTTCATGGCGTTGGTGGACAGCTCTGCCAGGCCCTTCTTGTCGAAGGCCGCCGCCAGGACGTTGCCGGCAGTGTCCGTGCTCACATCGGCGGCGAGTGCCGGCATGGGCAGGAGCGTCAGCAACATCACGAGACTCAGGAGCATCGCTGACCATCGTTTCCAAGTTTTCCTCATGTTTTCCCTCTTCCTTTCATATTTGCATCCGTGTCCTCTTTATTGGGAAGAAACTCCGTCTAGCTGCCGCCTGGACGCAGTGGGCGGGGATGGATCTTCCTCATTGTATTTAAGATAACACATCGGTACTTGCTTTGCAATCCGGTGGCCTACCAATTTTTTGGCAATATTTTTAGTTAAATTGCTGAGCAGGGCCATCGCGGGCCGGCCCGGTTGGATGCAGTGTGCACGAAAAAAGCGCGGCACACACGGGCCGCGCTCCCCTAAACATCCATGCGCCCGCGGTGGCCGCGCCACGATGTCCGGCCCCGGCGGCGGCTGAGGCCACGGCTCCAAGGATAAGAGAAAGACCACAGACGCCCCTTGGTCCGTGGTCTTCCTCTGTCTTTTTTCAATACACGACGACCGGCTCTTTCCCCGCCTTCGTCATATGGCTCCGGCCATTGAAATAGCCTCCGTCCTCGATGGTGAAGGAACACGTGGTCACATCGCCCTTGATGCTCCCCGACATGTCCAGCAAAAGCTTCGTCCTGGCGGTGATATCCCCCTCCACACGCCCGGCGATACGGACCGTGTCCGCTTCGATGGGCCCTTTCACGACACCCGTCCCCGCCACGGTCACGGCGCCGTTGAGCTTTATCTTCCCCACGACGGTCCCTTCCACCAGCAGCGTCCCGCTGCCGGACACGGTGCCGGATGCCGTCATGCCTTCGGCGACGCTCGTGACGGCCCCTTGCTCATCGGGACCCAATGCCGCATCCTGCTGCGCCTGCAGCCTGTACGAACCGTTCTGGATATTGCTTCGTCTGACCTGTCCTGCCCGTTGGCTCATCGTACCCAACTCCTCTTGATCGAATGATTTTCCATTGTACCATGGAGCGGCCCATTTTTCAATCCGTCTCCACCTCAAAAATCTGGTTTTCGACACAGATCTTTACTGCGTGAGCCCCCGCGATCTTGCACCAGGGCCCTCGCCTCATCGCTCCGCCGCTCCGTCCAGCGTGAAGGAGTGGAAGTCCACGCTCCCTGTCCCACGGAACTCGAAATAGAGCGCCCTCACGCCTGCGTCCAGGCGGCAGGGAGCGGACAGCTCCGCCCGGCCCCCGGACAGCGCCACCGGGACCCGCGCCGCGACCGCCTGGGATCCCGGCCTGTCGGAGATCAGGAACTCCCCCTGTGCCATGCCGCTCAGCTCCACCGAGATCGCGTCCAGCCGCCGGATATCGAAGTATTTGAAACCTGCCACCGCCCCGTCCCGCATATTGGCGATGTACTGGTCGCCCTCCCCCTCCCGGTCGCCTCCGGTCTGGGTGAAGTAGGGGTGCGCCCTCAGCCGTCTGCGAGGGCTGGGACCGTCGTACCGCCCAACGCCGTCTTTGCTCCACAGATCGCAGGCGATCCTGGCCTCGTACCGCCCTTCCCCTCTCAGCGGCCCGCCATTCAGCCCGCAGGAGGTCACCTCCGCCTGTTTGAAGCCGCCGTCGGGGCCGCGCTCCAGCTTTTCCGCGCAAGCCTGCCGGGAGTAGGAGTGCCGGTCAGTCTGCCGGTGGTAGAAGATATACCAGTCCGCCCCGATGTTCAGCAGCCCGCCGTGGGTATTGCCCAGGTAGTTGAGGCCGTCTTTTTCCTCGGTCCGCCCGTCCAGGAACAGGTCTCCCAGGCTCACCAGGGTGCCGCCGAAGGCGAAACCACCGTCGGGCCTGTCGCTGACGGCATAGCAAAGCTCGTGGTTGTGGCGGGAAGAGTAGACGAAAATATACCGATCCTCATCCTTGCGGATGGAACTGGCCTCGAAGAACTCATGGCCGGGGAAGGAACCGGGGCCCTCCTTGGGAAAGATCACCTTCGGCTCGCCCTTCATGGTCACCATGTCCCGCTCCAGCTCCACCACTGTCCCGCCGTCGTTGCGCAGCTTCTTGAAGCCGGTGACGATGGCGGGGACAGGGGTATAAAAGCCGGAGTACAGCCACACCCTACCGTCATCATCGGTGAGCACACCGGGATCGAAGGGGAACTGGTCTCCCTTCCGGCGGCCCCACACCGTACCATCCGGGTAGCGGACGTGGCCCAGGAACCGATACCGCCCTGCCGGAGCGTCGCACACCGCCACCCCCACGATCCCCATGAAGTCGAAGGCATAATAGAGGTAATACCGCCCGTCCGGGCCCCGGGTGACGTCCGGGGCGAACAGCAGCCGCAGGCCCAGCCTATTTTTCGGGTCCTGGTCCTTGCGGTAGATGATCCCCTCGCAGCGCCAATCGGACAGGTCGTCCACCGGGGCGGACCAGCATACATAGTCGTTGAGGCAAAAGATCGGTGCGCCGAACCTGTCATGGGAGCCGTAGACGTATACCCGGTCCCCGAACACATGGGGCTCCCCATCCGGGACGTATTCCCAACTGGGGAGATAAGGGTTGACCGCCTGACCTTTCATGTTCCCCCTCCTCTGCATGTCGATATCTGCCGGGTGGATATGGATATCTTACCCCAACTCTCTCCGCTCCGCAACGGCTTTCTGCTCCCAATGGGGGTCTTTCTCCGGGCCAGGGGACTCGACGCCGTTTCCTGCCTCTCCGTCTTTCTCTTGTGTATAGGCAAGGGCCCGTCCCGGATCTCCAGGACGGGCCCTCGTCAGCCCTTCATCTGCTGTTTCGCCTGTTTCTGCTCCAACTACGCCAGCTCACGCTTGCTGGGCTTGAAGCCCTGGGAGATCGCATAGGCGGACCACGCCGCCAGCAGTGCTTTTTCGGTCGGCCGCATTTCCCCTTAGCTCTGTCCTATCCACGACACGGCGGGGAGGCCGGTCGTCCCCCGCTCTCCTGGAACAAGCTCCTTGCCGCCGCCTGGACCGTTTCCTTCGGGACCCCTTCGAGCTGTGCACGGCTCAGGCCCAGCTTCCGGGCAAAGCCCTCCACGATCCTGCCTGACGCCGACGCGTGCCCGTTGCTCTCGTCCGCGCCGTCAGCTTCCCTTGCGAACCGCCCCAGCATGTCCCTTTCGCTGGAATAGATCAGCTCTACCAGCTTGGCCCGGTACTCCAGATCGGCGCTGGACATGCCCTCGTCCATCGCCAGGTCCCTGGCGTGCTGCGCCTCATGCTTGAGCAGCGACACCTGGAAATCCTCGCCGTCGAGATCGTAGACGGACTTCACGCAGTTGATGATCCCGTCCCCGTCGGACCAGCCGCCGGTGCCCACCTCGCCGAAGGAGATATAGTCCATCCAGCTCCTGGCGATGAACCCGTCCAGCAGATCTACGGTATATCCCTGGACCGCGTCCGGAAGCTCCACGTCGTAGGTCTTTCGCTCCGTGGTCCTCCAAATATAGGGCCCGTGATAGCCGCTCGTCCTGCCGCCCATGAAATGGAAGCCCCTGCGCCGGAACGCCCCGGCGACCTGGTCCTGCTCTATGTCACACAGCTCGGCGCTCCCATCGTCTATGCCAAGGCAGCCGGTCAGCCCTGCCCTCAGCCTGTCCTCGGCGCTCTTTTTATCTACTTTCAGATAAAATATGTCTCGATAATACCGTTGGTATACCATCAATATCTCGTTGAGCTCTGCCTCCACATCATATGTAACGTACTGCTCCCGCTCGAACACTGCCTTGTACCGCTCGTACAGCTCCGCCTGTTCCGGGAAACGCCCTACATAGTCGATCGCACCCAGCAGATCGCCTTTGACCATGTACCCACGATAAACGTCCTTGGAAAAACCAGCATCCATCCCGGCCTCCCCCCTTCCTTTCCATGTCCCGCTCCATCTATCTGGTACAGTATAACACACGCGGAGGGCCGATTCAAGTTTGGAGCCGCCGAAAGCATAAGCATCGGCGGCTCCAATGGCGCGGGGTCCATCCCTTTCGGTCGAGCTGGAGCAGGGCACGGGAAGCGGCCCTCAATAACAGAGGATACGATCGAGCATCGCCGACCACAGGTTGGTCTCGCAGCCGTCGCCGTCCCGATAGAGGGGATAGGCTGCGGTGGGGACATAGACCTTCACCTGGGGCGCACCGTCGAAGGTATGCTCCGTGATGCGGCACAGCCGCTGAGCGTGCTCCAATATCAGCCGGGTCAGCTCCGGGCAGCCCGAGAACGCCCCGTCCGGCAGACTTTCGACGGTCTCCGGCAGGCGCAGTTCCTCCAGCTCCTGGGCGCCGTCCAGCGCGTGGGGCTCGATCCCCACCACCGGCCTGCCCTCGAAGCCGGCGGGGACGGTAAGGCTGGTCTGCCCCGCCCCCGCATCCGTCAGGCCGGACACCACATACCCGGAGCCCGACTCATCCACGGGGGAAAAGAGGAAATGCCCGCTGTCCCCCTCCGCCGCCACCTCCTGGGCGATGGGCTCCGGCATGGTGGGCCGGGGGAAGCTCAGTTGCTCATAGCAGCCGAATTGGGCCAGCAGATCCTCCGCCAGCAGGCAGGTGCGCAGCACCGCCCCGGCGGAATTCAGGTGGAAGTTGGAGTCGTAGAACCAGCCGCTGTCCAGGATGTAGCGGTTGGGGTCGCTGATGATCGGGCAGTCGAACGCGTCCAGGCAGACGCGAAAATAAGCCGCCGCCCCCTCCTCCGGGCTCCCCACCAGGGCGGAGCGGTCCACCGGGCTGAAGCTGAGGTATACCTCCGCCCCCCGCTGCCGGGCCGTCTCACGATAGCCGGCCACCTGCCGGGCGAAGTCCGGCGAGACGGACACCGCCGTCAGATCCACCGGCGCGCCGGTGTCCCAGCCCAGGGCCATGATGTTCCCTGCCCGGTAAAAGCTCATATGACAGTCCTCGTCGAAGGAGGACTTGGCATAGGCTCCTTCCGCCTTCGGATACCGGCCGCTGGCACAGATGGCCGCACGCTCTTGGAGGAAGCCGATGTAATTGCCTGCCAGCGCCGCCCGATGATCTGGGCCCACGGCGGCCAACAGCTCCGGAGCCTCCTCGGCGCACTTCCAAAAGGCGGACGCGCCAAAGTAGCCGGACAGGGTCTCGCTGGTGGGCTCCATGGCCAGCACTACCACGTCCCCTTCCCGGAGCTGGCCCTGAGACAGCTCCAGCATGGCGCTGGTCCCCACCGCGGCGTACAGGCCGAAAGGGCACACGGTATACTCGTATCCGTACTGGCCCAGCATATGCTCCAAAAGGCCCACGTCCACCCCAAAGGCCACATTGCTGCCCCCTACCAGGATGAGCCGCTTCCCCGTGCTGTCCGTCAGGCGGCGGTACAGCGCGGGGAGCTGCGCATAGTAGCTCTCCTGATAGCAGGGCGGCAGGGACAGCCCCGTCCCGAGCAGCGACACCGGCAGGATGGCGAGCAGGAGCAGGGCCATCGCGATCTTCATCACACGCCGTTTCATACGCCCTCCCACACCCCGTCCCGCTCCATCTGGACCCGCAGGTCCCGGAGCCACAGGGCGGTGTTCTCCTTTGTTGCCTGGGAGACCAGGTGGTAATTGGTATCGAAAAAGTCCGTCGTCCGATACAGATAGTCCTCCAGCGAGGAGATCAGGGCCACGCCCTCCATCCGCCCCACAGCTTCCCGGAGCAGGCCGTCCATCAGCGCGACGTTCCCCCGCTGCCCTTCCGGCACGGCGTCCATGTTCACACAGGCGCAGGACACATACACCCGGGCCCCTTTCGACCGGAACCGCGTATAATACTCCTCCAGCCGCTCCATGGCCCGCTCGTCGATGAAAGCGGGGTCCAGATAGACCCGGTCGGGCAGATCCTCCTCCGTCCCCGCGCGGAAGAAGGGGACGCAGCCGAACGGATCGATATAGGGCCGCTCCAGATCGTCCCGGTAGTACTGGGTATAGGCGGCCCGGGCGTTCTTCTGGGACAGGTAATGGCACAGGCTGTCGAACACGCCGTCCACCTCCGTGATGTCCACCAGGGCGAACAGATCGTAGTTGTTCTCGATACCGCACCACAGCTTGTCGTCCTGCTCCCCCATGGCGGTGCGGATGAGCATCTGCTGGCGGCTGGACAGCTCGGGCGTGTGGAACAGGATGTCCCCTTCCCGCAAGAACGCCTCCAGGATCTGCATCTGTACCAGAGAGTTCACCGTGCCGTTCAGGCCCAGGTCCACCACGGCATAGGCGTCCCCCAGGAACTGCTGGGCCTGGAGGCCGTCCAGGTTATACCACGCCGAGCAGCCGCCATAGAACACCACCCGTTTTTGCTCTTGGGTGAGGATCAGCCGGTCCAGCTTGTCGGCATAGCAGCTCTCCTTGCGCCAGGTGTAACCGAAGGGGGCCTCTATGGCGTTGATGCGCAGGGTCTCGAGCGCGGGACAATCTTCGAAGCTGCTGTCGCTCACCGTTCGGATACCGTCGAACAGCGTGACTGTCCGGACGGCGCAGTCACGAAACGCCCCGGGGGCGATATCCTGTATGGAGGGCGGGAACACCACCTCCGTGGCGGCGCAGCCGTCGAACGCCCTTTCCGCGATGGCGGTCACCGGCTCCCCGCCCAGCCGCTGGGGGATGACCACTGCGTCGTCCGTCCCGTGGTAGCCGGTCACGGCGGCCCCGTCCTCCCTGCTCTCCCAGGTAAAGTCCGCCTCATCGCTCCACTGGGCCCATTGGGCATACAGGGCGAGGGCCCCGTCGGGCACGCTCACCCGGCTGCCCAGCCCCACGGCGGCGCCCGTCCCATCGCTGCGGGTGTTCCAGCCGGTGAGGGTATAGCCCTCCCGGACGAACAGATCGGTGCCCAGCGCCGTGTTGGGCCGGGCATGGTAGGTCAGGTCATAGCTCTTGGTCTCTTGAAGGGCCCCGTCGCGGACGGACCGTCCGCCGTTGGCCATGTAGGTCACGGTGCAGTACCGGCTGGCCAGACGCAGGCAGACCCTGGAAGGATACCGGACGTCCCGGAGGGTGAGGGTGGCGGTGCGGTCGGACACGCTGATATCGAACTGCCCGGGGTAGTCCGTATCCGACACGGACCACCCCCGGTCCAGCTCCAGCGTGAACACCGCATCCTCCCCCACAGGCACCCGCTGGCCGTTGTTTTCCACGGTACAGCCGTGGGTCTCCTCCAAAAAGACCAGCACCGTGTCCTGATCCGCCTGTTCCCGGCACCCGAACAGCGACAGCAGGCCGAGGATGCACAGCGCCGCAAGGAACGTTCTTTTCACGCCGGCACCCCCTAGAATTGAAAATAGGCGAAGATCGCCGCGTCCTGGGTCTGGAGCAGGGCCAGCCAGCACAGCGCGACGATCGCCGTGAGGTAGACGCAGGAGCACAGCCGCGCCGCGCTCTGGCTGTGTGTCGCGGCGGCGGGCAGATCGTACCGCCCCAGATCGTACAGCTTCGCCATGGCCACGATGCACAGGACGAGCTGGACCAGGGACATCGCCCCGAGCCCCAGGCTGTCGAACGCCGCCTGGACATAGGCGCCGCCGAAGCCCCAGCAGGTGGACAGCCGGCCAAAGATGGTCCCGAGCTGCCCCACAGACTCCGCCCGGAACAGCAGCGCGGCGGGGATGAAGATGAGGAACATCACACACCGGCGGGCCAGACGGCCCAGGGGGCAGTCCCAGGCGGGGCCGAACCGGCTCTTCACGTCCAGCAGGCTCTCCAGGCACAGCCAAAACGCCGCGTACAGCCCCCACAGCACGTAGGTCCACCGGGCCCCGTGCCACAGCCCGCACAGGGCGAACACGATGAAGATGTTGCGCAGCTTGCAGGCTTTCCCCTTCCGCCCGCCCCCCAAAGGGATATAGACATAGCTGGTGAACCAGCGGTTCAGGCTGATGTGCCAGCGGCGGAAGAACTCGGTGTAGCTCTGGGCCAGGTAGGGCCGGTCGAAGTTGCGCATGAGCCGCA